>CAZYPJ010000177.1:4515-8472 GCA_964649365.1 uncultured Anaerolineales bacterium
GGCCCTGAGTGCGTCAACATCCGCGCCCGCCACAGCCGTGCCGCTGCGCAGCGGCAATAGCACCCCTCGCCCGCTTTGCACACGGCGGGCGTTAGGGCCAAAGGGGAGCTGATCGCACAACAACCAGGCCTCATCCTGTTGAGCCAGTTGCGCCACCTGAGGCTGGGTTGGGATGGCGAACCCTACTTCAGCCAGGTTGGCGCCTTTGTGGGCCAGCACCTGTGGGGATTCCCCGGGTTGATCGAACAGCAACACCTCGATACAGGCGGGCGTAAAAGTCTGCCATACCAGGTCGAGCGAGGCGTCGAGCATCTCGTACAGACCCAGATCGCCAGAAAGGATGCGAGTAAGGTCAAGCAGAGGCCGGTAGGGAGAACGCTCGCGAGCCTGGGCGCGCTCGCGGCGCCGCTCAAAGCATTGTTGCACTTTGGCGCGCAGGTCGTCCACCTGAAAGGGCTTGCCGATGAAGTCGAGGGCGCCCTGTTTCATGGCGCGCACGGCGCTCTGAACTGTGCCGAACGCGGTCAATACGAGGATATCCGTCTCGGGATAGAGGGCGCGGGCCTGTTCGAGCAAGGTCAGCCCGTCCATCTCGGGCATGTGCAGATCGGTAATGATCAGGTCAAAAGTAGCGTCAGCGAGATGTTCCAGCGCGGCGTAGCCATTAGGGGCCTCGGCAATCTGATACCCCTGGCGTTCCAGAATCGTACTGATGAGATGGCGCACGCGCGCTTCATCATCCACTACCAGAATCCGTGCTGCGTCTTCTGGCATGCAACCCTTCCCCTCTATCTCTGCCCCACCACAGGCTAAGCCAGCGCCCAAGCGCTATAATTGCAGGCCAGATTCAACGATAGCCTTGGCGCCGACGCTATGGTCTGTGCAGCGAGCATACCTGCACCTATTATAGCTGGTTTGAACGAGGGCTGCGTAAAGAGCACGTAAGCGCGAGAAATGTCAACCTCCGCGCTGTCAGTTTGATGGCGCATGAATCACATAGCCGTGCCGGGGTACAGTGCACAAAATGCGCGGGTTGTCGGGGTCGCGTTCGATTTTGCGACGCAGATTGAGCACGTGCATCCGCACCAGGCTCGAATTGCCGGTGCCAGGCGGATACCCCCATACCTCTTGCAGCAGACGTTCAGTGGGCACAACTTCGCCCGCGTGGGAAACCAAATAGTAAAGCAACTCGAACTCAACAGGCGTGAGATCCAGGACTTGGCCAGATACAACAGCTTGGGCGGCGTCGGGGTCCACCGTCACGGCGCCCACGGAAAGCCGCCCGGTAGGGGCCGAATTCGGCGTGCGCCGGAGCAGCGCTTCGATACGCAACGCCAGCTCTTTGAGGTCAAACGGCTTGGTCATATAGTCGTCGCCGCCTGACTCAAAGCCTTCGATTTTGTCTTCGATGCGGTTTTTGGCGGTGAGAAACAAGATCGGCACCGACGACAGGCCCGGATGTGTGCGCATAAAATAGCACACCTGAATGCCGGTCGCCTGGGGCATCACGATGTCAAGAATCACCAGGTCGGGGCGTTGGGCTTGTAGCAGGTCGAGGGCTTCTTTGCCGTTGCGCGCACAGGTAACGCGGTACCCCTGCCGACGCAGGTCGCGTTCGATGATGTCGAGGATATACTCGTCATCATCCACAATCATGATCCACGCCATAACGCCCCCTCAGGTGTGTATGGGCTGCCGCGTTCGATTTCCATAGTACAGTTGACGATTATAATGGCTTACAGGCGCTTGTCAAGCAATTTAACTCGCCTTGCCTTGTTTTTGCCGTCGGTCACAATCTCGCCCAAGGCTGGGCGAGAAGATTCCGCAAAAGCCGGCGCCATCGGGTCTAGCGCCCGAAACGGCGCTGCGGGCGCATCTATGGCGCGTTGCAGCAGCGCCTTGAGCGCCGGAGTTGATTGAGCGCGCATCGCCTCGACCAGGCGACGTTCGATATCTCCCCCGACTTTGAGCGCGCCGATAGCGCCGAGGATCACCGGCTGCCGCTCGGACGTGGCTTGCAGCAGCGCCTCGATCAGCGGGCCGCTCGATGCGACGCCGTCGCCCACCAACGCCGCCACTAGGCCCTCTTGGTGTTCGCGCGGCGCCCAGAGCAGCGCCTGCGCCAGCTCGCGGGCGGCGCCCAAGTTGATCAACAAGCGAGCAACAGCCGCGCTAATGCGCGGATCGCTGGAGCGCAATGCGCCAAGCAAGGCATCACGCGCGCGCTGACCGAACGATTCGAGCAAACGATAGGAGCGGTCGCGCACAGCCGATGACGGATGAGCCAGGCCTGCTACCAAAGTCTCAAACGCCGCCAAGCCAATGCGCCGGAACGATTCTTCGGCGGCGTCGGCGACCTCAGAGCTGGGATCGGCTAGAGCTTGAAGCAGGGGCGTCATATCTAGCAAGTCGGCTACCTGGCCCAATTCGCGCGCGGCGGCTAGGCGCAATGAACGGTCGCGGCTAGATAGATTGGCATAGAGCATCGCCGTGCGCCGCATAAAGAGCACGTCCTGATAATAAGGCGTCTCGCGTTCAACGGCGCTAAAGGCTTGTACGGCGCTGGGCCAGTCGCGCATTTGGTAGGCCTGCCAGCCGGCGCGATACAACTCCTCGCGCCGCCAGGCTGCCGTCTCGGCAGAACTGACCAGCGTATCGAGCTGGTCCACATCACGGTAGCGAGGTTGCGCTAGCCGGATACGCTCGATCCGTTCGCGAGCATCGGCCCAACGTTCCAGCTTGATATGTTCGCGCAGCTCGCTATAAAGCACAGCGAGTTGCTTTTCACGTTCTACCATTTGCTCGCGCTGAAGTCGCCGCCAAACAATATACGCCAATGATACCACCGCGCCCACCGCCAACAGCGGCAACGCTAGGCTCACGAAAGGCTCGGCGACAACCCGCCAGAATCGTTCCCAACGGTTCTCTAATCCAATCGTGAATTGAAGTTCGGGAACGACCACATAGCGTTCGTCGCTGAGAATGAGCGGCGCGATGGTCACTCGGCGGGGGCGCAATCCCCCCCCACGACGCAAGGCGTCGCCGTGGACGACGAGTAGATCGAACGGCGCAGCTTCGGGGTAGCCCGGCGTAACTTCGAGCCGACCTGGCACGTGCGCGCCTTCGCGGTTCACGTAAGCGACCGATTCATTGGGTAGAGGCAAGACGAATGTGATGCGCCGCGTCGCTTCCGGGTTGAGCGCGCGAGCCAGCACCGTGATCGCCTCGGCCCTGGCGGGTGGCGGCTCTAACAGCAAGCGCGCCGGGTGGATGATCTGCACTTGAACGCCAGCATAGCCATAGGCGTCGAGAGCGACCACGTCGCCAGCCAGGCGCGTCGGCGCTCCCACCATCAAGCTCACTGCCGCCGCGCCGAGCAGCACGATCAACACGACGCCGAGCAACCACCGTCTCTGCCACAGAATCCAAGCTACATGTTGCAATGTCGCCGCCATATCAATCCTCGCACCTACTACACGCCCGTAGAGCCAAAGCCCGCTTTAGCGGCGGGCAAGCCATCGGGGATGTGATCCAACGCACAGAAAGCGTCGCGATCCACAGTTAACGCCCACATCTGGGCAATGCGTTGCCCATGGCGCACGATGCGCGGCCAAGGGCAATAGATCAGCGCGCACAGCTCTTGGCCATTGAATTCGGCTTCGATCAATCCATCGTGAACGATGAACCCTCGCAGGAAATTACCGCTGCGACCCGTAACGCGCACCACGATGTCTTGGCCCATGCGCAGCGCCACGCCTGTGGGAATGCGGGCCGCGCCCCACACCACTTTCCAGCCGCGTCCGGGCAGGCGCGCCTTCAAGTCGAGCGCCGCCCCCTGGTGACGTTCGGGCGCCTGCGCCCCCTCACCCACCAACCAATATTCGATCAACGCCCCACCTCCGCGCCTATGATAATGCGAAATGTGTCATTCGCCAACAAGTGCAAGACAAAACCGGG
>CAZYPJ010000178.1:0-2561 GCA_964649365.1 uncultured Anaerolineales bacterium
TCGGTAAACCAAGCGTACACATCGGCCAGGGCGCGGCGCGCCTCAGCGGGCTGACCCTGGCGTTGGAGCAAACGGGCCAGGCTTACGGCGGCGCGCAGCTCCAAGCTACGCGCCTCTTGCCGCCGCGCCAGATCCAGCGCCCGCGTGAAGCACGCTGCGGCGCAGTCGCTATCTTCCGGGCCAGCTTTTAGCAGCAGCTCTCCTTTGATGCGCAGCATCTCAGCCCGAAAGCAAGAGGCTTCCTTTTGCTCGGATTCGCTCAGCGCCGACGCCACAATCGCCAGACCCTTTTCGATCTGGCCCAAGCGTAGATAGACCTCGCTTAGCAGACAGTGCATCTGTAGGTTGGTGGCCAGAGTGCCCGATTCCCGCAAGGCATCTAGGATGTCGCTCATCCGCGACGCGGCCTCGACGCTTTGTCCGCTCATCGCCTGCGCCCAGCTCTGGTAGAACAATCCCCAGGGGCGTACAAACGGTAGTTTGCTCGCATCGGCCAGGTGCAACAGCCGGCGGCTATATTCGCGCGCAGCCTCGATCTCGCCGCACATTCCGCCCACGACAGTGCAGTTCATCGCCAGGGCTACGGCCAGGGTCGGCGAGTGGCCAAGCTCCTCAGAGGATTGTAGCGCCTGGCGCAGATGCTCTCGGGATTGGGCGAAATACCCCGATAGCCACAGAGCGCAGCTCAACCATAGCCGCAGGCTTACTCGCGTGTCTGTGCCCATGCTGGGCGACTCGGCCAAGCTGAGAGCGGGCTGCCCTTGCAACACCGCCAGGCCATGTTCCAGGCGCGCGCACGCCGCGCGCGGCTCGCCCAGCGAGATCAGGCACATCCCCATCATGAGATGCCCGGCGGCGATGTATAGGGTCTGCCCGGATTCCTGCGCCAGGGCGAGAAGTTGCTCCGCAAAGGCCAACGCTCGCCGACACTCGAGCCGTCCCAAGCTCGTGTTGGCAAGCATCACAAGCAGCGGCAACCTATGCCCCGTCCCTCCTAATTGCAGGCTAAGGCAGTAGGACCGATCGGCCGCCTCGATCCGTTCAGGGGCGCCCCAACCTTGCGAAACAAAAAGAGTGGTTGCCAGAGCGATCTGCGTTTCCAACTCGACCTGGGCGTGTTCAGGCGAATTGGGCAGGGCGCTCAGCGCAACCAAGCTGCGTCGAAAGAAGGCCGTTGCTTCGTCGTGCGCCGATAGCGTGTGGGCGTAACGCCCCGCCTGAAGCCAGAGCTGCGCTGCCCGCTTGGTCAGGCCTGCCGCTTCGGCGTGCCGCGCCAGGGCGCCGGCCAGCGCATCAGTCTGCGCGCCGTGCAGCGCCTCCAAAGCCGCTAACACAGCTGCATGCAGCCGCGCTCGCTCTACGGCATCCAAGTGATTGTAGAGATATTGTTGGAAGAGATGGTGCTGAAAGCGATAGCGTGAGAGACTCTGGTTGCCTTGCCACGCCAGCCCTTCGGGGCGCACCAAGCGTAGGCGCGCCCCGAGCTCGCGGCTCAGCGCGCTGTACACTTGTTGTTCATCCATACCTCGCACCCGGGCAATCACTTCGGCGGTGAAAACATCTCCCTCTACGCTGGCTACGCTCAAGATCGCGCGCAAAGCTTCTGGCAGACGAGCGATTCGCTCAGCGATCATTACCTCTATTCTCGATGGGAGCGTTTCCCAATCCAAATCGGGATTCTCGACCCAGAATCGCTCACCATCGCGCTGCAAGCCGCCGCGCTCTCGTAGGCTACGCAGCAGCTCGACAGTAAACAGGGCATGGCCGGCGGTGTGGCGATACAACGTCTCGCGGAATTCCGCACCTAGTCGGTTCGGCTCGCAATCGAGCAAAGCGTTAACCAGATCATGGCCCTCGGCCTGATCTAAATCCACTTCGCAATCTTCCCACAACCGTCGGAACTCGCCTACCACCATCTCTAGCGGGCCTCGTTGCTCTTCGCGCCCCGATGCAGCATCGGAGCGATAGGCGCCCATGAGCAAAATGCGTTGGCCTTCCAGCCGGCGGCTGAGGTGAAACAGCAAGCCGATAGCGCCAGAATCGGCCCATTGGAGGTCGTCCAGGATCAGCAAAACGGGTTGGACTTGGGCAATAGCTTGCAGGACGCGGGTGTATTGAGAAAAGAGATCGTTTTGAGGGATGACCGCATCGGCCCCATCGCTTTGAGGCTGCGCGATGATCTCTTGCAGTTGCCCCCACCAGCGCGCCTGATCGCTTGCATTCGGCGTTTGGTGGGCGAGCGATTCGGCGCGCAGCCCCAAGGGTCTGGCGGATACCAAGCGATGGATCAAGTCCGGGCCGAACTCGGCTAGAGCCTGGATCGTTACTGGCGCGATGGCCCACTGACGGTCGGCATAGGCGCGCGGAATCGTCCCGTTGGGCAAGGGGACATTAACATCGCCGGAAAGCGACTGCATGATCTCGCGGAAGGGAAGATAGGGGTCGCCGACGCCTGCCTGGGCGCTACAGCTTCCGCACGCCACCACCAGTTGCGGATGGATGGCCATGGCCCGCTCCGCGAACTCGGCCAGGCCCGAGGCGCCGTCGAACCGGGCGAACAG
>CAZYPJ010000178.1:2571-8305 GCA_964649365.1 uncultured Anaerolineales bacterium
CCATGAGCATAGTCTTGCCGCTGCCGGTCTCGCCAGTGATCAGCGCCCCTCGACCGTGGCCGTTCAACGTCTCATCGAGGCAACGGCTCATGTGCAGCAGGTCAGTCTCGCGCCCCACAAAGGCCGAGCGCGCCGTCTCTGCGTTTTTTTGTGGCGGCGCCGTCGGCCTAGAGTGGTTCCCCAGGGAACCGAGTCGGCTCTCTCGAATACGAACGTAAAGGGCTGCCGTCTCAGGCTCTGGCTCGACGCCGAACTCGTCGCGCAAGGATTCCTGTAACGCGCTGTATTGGGTCAACGCCGCGCCGCGCCGGCCCTTTAGCGCCAGCATCAGCATCAAGTGGCGGTGCGTACGTTCATCCCAGGGGTCGAGGCTGAGCGCGCGTCGGGCGTAGCTTTCCGCGCGCTCGTGTTCGCCGCGCGCCTGGCACATTTGGATCAGTTGATCGAGCGCTGCGCTCATCTGGCGGTCGATCTGTTCACGCTTCTGCAGCAACCACTCTTCCAGGGCGTAGCTGCTTCCCAGTGAAAAACCCTGCAGAAAAGCGCCGCGATACAACCCCACAGCGCGCTCTAGGCGGAGCATATACCCATCCGAACCATCATTGGCGGCAACCAGGCTTTCAAAAAGCGCTACATCCAGCGAACAGTCGCTCTGACCATTGAATTGCAGGGCGCTGCGCGAGATCAGCAGAAAAGGGGGATTGGCCTGCCGATTGCCAATCGCTTGTTGCAGGCGATACAAGGCGTGGCGCAGGTCTTCGAGGGCGACCTGATCGGTTTGGTTGGGCCAGAGCAAGCCCGCCAGCGCCTCACGGCGGTGTGGTCGGTCCGCCTCTACCGCCAAATAGGCCAGCAACGCTCGCACATGGTCATACCCAAAGTCGGTAACCGGTGCGTCGCCTAGTGTGGCATAAAGTGGGCCGAGAAGGGAAAGCGATAGGCGCGCCATAGCGTACTCCCGGTGGATTAGCCAGTCGGTCAATGATACGATTGATCAGTTTGGCCGTCAATTGTTAAGAGCGAGAGGCTATTGGTATGATCAATCGCAATTCGCCCCCGAATTATCAGTTATTGTGCAATTTAATCTATATACATATCTTTTTATAATGCTCGAAATATCGCAAGCGTGCATTGCCGCGCGCAAAATTCACGTTTTGTTCACGCTCGCCTGATAGACTGAAAGTATTGGCCAGGTCTCATGTGCGTGATCTCTGCCAAGGGGATGACCATGAATCAACAGCGGTTGTATATGTCGTGCCTACTGCGTCTGTGGCAAGCGCGCACCGAGGGCGAGCCAACCTGGCGGGCCTGGCTGGAGGACGCATCTACCGGAGAGCGACTAGGGTTTGCCAGCCTAGATGAATTGTTCGATTACTTGAAGGCCAAGGTTAGCTTTTTAGAGTGCGTATCGCAATCGCCAGACGATGACTCGATCTCTCACGCCGAGCATTCGGGAAAGCCATAGTGAAAGGCCAGGCGCCAACTGGCCGGAGCTAGGGTCGCCGACGGCGTATTCGTCTCGATAGGTTGGAAACGCGCCAAAATTGTGGCAGGTAGCCAAGGGAAGAAGAGGAAACACTCCATGTTCATGCACCGTATGCGCCCATTCAAGCTAGTCGCTCTCGTATTCGCGGTGATGCTGTTGGCCGCGAGTGGACAACTCACGACCCGCGCAGATATCGGCTCTCCGGCTGAGATTGTCGAGCGAGCTTGGGACAACGCTCAGAGCGCTGGAAGCTATCGCTTTAGTTCCGATATCACCGAGACGCTCATTCCGCAGCCCGTCCCGGGAATGATAGGGCAACAAGAAACGACCATCGGCTTTACGCTCGATGGCGCCGCGCAATTGCCCGATCGTTCCTATATGGAAATGAGAACCACCACCGGCAGCCGAGCGATCCCAGCGATCATTGTGCTGCGGGAGGCCGGCCAGGCCTATATCAGCCAGAACGGCAAGCTGCGGGCCGCCGATGACCCGTCGGGCATCGCCATGCCAGAGGCCGACGCCCTGGGTTACTTGGGCGCCGCCGAGAATGTACGTTTCCTGGAAGATATCTCTAGCGGCGGGGAGAGGGTCGCCCGTTTTGCCTTCGATATCAACGGCTCGCGCCTGGCTGAGCGTGTGCGCGCCCAATCCGAAGCGACGCTGCGCGCTCGCCCCGGAGCGCCCGACGATGTATCGGTAGGCGCTTTGCCTATGTTTCAGCATCTCAGCGGCCAGGGCGAGCTTTGGCTCGACGCCGATGGCCTGCCTGTGCGCCAGATCGTTGATCTGGAAATGCCTTCTGCAGATGACCTCTACCAGACGCATATACACATAGTGGTGGATCTGCGCGATTATGGGCTTGTGCAGGCGTTGCCGCGCGTTGTGCAAGGGGCCGATGGCGCCCTGCAAATGGAGGGGACTGTCTCTATCGGGCAGCAAGCCGGATTGAGCGGCTCTAGCTCTGTCACTACGTCAAAGGCGTTTCTGCGGGTATCGCCCACGATGTTGGGGCTATTTGTGGTGGTGTTCTGCCTGCTTGTGGCGGCGCGTTACTATCGGCGCAATCCCAAGCGCGCTTATAACATCATCGTCAGCGCGGTGGTTCCTATCTTGATCGTAGGGCCGCTGTTGCAGGCTGGCAGCATGGTGGAATTCCGAGAGGCCGAGGCGCGCGCCGCCGAAAGCCGGACCGCCGCCGCCAGCCAGGCGCTCCAGAGCCTGGGACTGGCTCGTGAAGAAGTGGAATCTCGTCCTGCCCCCGGCCTGGACTTGTCGCTGAAAGAGATTCTGCCCGCATCCACGTCAACCGGCGTTGCCCAAGCGCCAGCGCGTAGCCTGTTGACCGAGACCGGCGCTGACGACGACTATATCGAACACTGCGGCCAAGGCTCGCCCACCAGCGATACCGACGGCGACGGCCTCAATGACCAGCTCGAGGGCTGCCTGGGCACCGACCCTTATGAGGCTGATAGCGATAACGATGGCCTGAGCGATGGAATCGAGAAAAACGGTTTTGACTACAATGGGCGACATTGGGTACTCAATCCCAAGAACACGGATTCAAACGGCGATAGTTTGTCGGATTACGAAGAGCTGTCCACTGCGTTGGGCGGCTTGAGCGCCAAGCTCGAAACCGACGATGACGGTCTGCCCGACGTCTCGGATGACGATAATGATAACGATGGCGCGCTCGACTATGTTGACCTGTCAAGCGAAGCGGTCTCGCCCTATGCCGCTACACAGAACCTAAACATCCAGGGCGGAAGCTTTGATGGTTACCAGTATATCGAGTTCCATGTACAGCCAGAAGATCAGACGCACCTGCGTTATGCCACTACCGCGCTTGATTGGCCTTTCGATGACAAGGGCAACGTCCAAGACCTCGACTCCTCGACCGAGGATGTACGCCTGACCCCCTTTATGTTCATCACGGCTAATGTGGTGCCTACCGAATTGACCCGCGAGTATGGGGTGCGCGTGTGGCAAACCGCCGGCGAGACCATCATGCTGGTGCCGTTGCAACCTGTTACTGATGGCGGCCACACCATGGCCTTCTATGGCAAAGTGGTCTATGCCCCCGATCTAGCCGGGCGTCTCGACAATATCAACTGGAACATGAAGATGGTCTGGATGGTGCAGGCCACCATAGATAGCTGGGTAAGCGGCGAAGTAAGCCCGGCAACCAGCGTGCTCAACCAGTTTTCGGATCCGTTCCGTTTTAGCGGGCTGCTCGTCACGCGCAGCCGGGGATACGAAGTCGGCGTCATCGGCACGCCCACTACGCCGGTGGAGGATCGCAACCTATTTGCCGTGCGGCAAGGTCTGTTGCTGTTCTACCTCGGCTTTGAGGAACTCGAGTTTCAGGAGCCGGGCCAGACCGCTTTGGGGCAGGTGCAAGCTCGTTTTGCCAACCCGGCCACGCCCATCAGCTACACCTGGGGGGTGACGCCCTCCTTGGTCGCGATGGATCGCATCAGCTATTCGCATCGCGATGCAGGATTGGCAGGCGTCGGCGGCGATCAGGTACAGGACTTTCTCAACAGCCACTATGATTATGATCTGAGTGATACCAGCAAACTAGCTGTGGCCGTGGATGACGACGGCAATAGCTATTATTTTAAGGCTACCTCCGTCCTACTGGCGACCGAGGAGCAGGCGGGGGTGCTGGACCTCGAAGATATGGCGACAGGAACTACGGGGACGCTCAGCGTCAATTTGAGCGACGTACCCATTGTCACGGCCCGCAGCGTCAAGCTGGTGATGTACGAGCTGCTCGAGTCGGGCAAGTGGGAGATGATGGCGCCCTCCCGCCTGATGCAAGTGGTTGAACTGCGTTATCGCAATCGCTTTGACGAGATCAACAATCCCGACTATCCCTACCTGATCCCGAATGACTATCGCTTTATCGCTTACCTATCCTATTTATCGGCCAGCGTTGGTATGAGCGCTGCTATCGCGCTCGACGGGCAGCTCTTGACTGAGGCGACCCCTGAGTATAAGGGGGGATGGCTTACGGCAGATCTGATGAACGCCGCCTGGAGCCAGGTGGGTTATTGGGTGCCGAACTATATGGCCATCGTCACCAATGTAGGCGAATCTCTCCAGAAGTTGCGGAGCATAGACTGGTGGGGCCGCCTCACGAACCAGAAGGCGCCCGATTTCATAGACGAGTTCTCGCATCTCACCCCCGATATATTTGCCGAATCCTTGCGGCCTACACGTTTGCAGTTGGCGGACAAATGGGTAGGGCGCGTCAGCATGGTCTTTGGCGCTGTGGTGGGCGCCGCGACGTTAGTGATGAACGTGCTGCAGATGTCATGCGGCGAAGGCGAGGATTTCGCCTGCGGCAACGAGAAGGCCTTCACCATCGCCGGCATAGTCACCGGTTGGGCCTGCGCCGCAACCCAAGCCGTATCCATCGCCAGCATGGCAGTACAGATGGTCGCCAAAACTCTGGAGGCCTTCAAGGGGGCCACAGCCGGATTGGCTGTGGTGGGCACGGTGCTTGGCATGGGAGCAGCCTGGGTCACATTTGGGCTGACCATTGCGGGGGCGGCCGATAGCCCAGTAGTGATCAGAAACGCGGTAGCGCTGGTCGTCGCAACGACTATATGGCTCACTTTCCTATTGTTGATCAACCTGGTGCCCGTTGTGGGCCAGATCATTTCGGCTATTTTGTGCCTGATTGATACCATCATCAACTTGATCACAAGCCTGATATGCGGCTCGGAGAATAGCTGGTCTGTGGCTCGCGCCGTAGCAGAGTTCTTTTACAAGGCCGAGGTTCTGACTTCGTTGGTAACGGACCCTGGCCCCGAGTATTATGATTGGTCAACCACGTTGCGCGACGAGGATATCGGCTTGGTGGCAGGCAATGCGCTCGAACTCTCAAGCGAGTTCAGCGGCCAGATGAAGAAGGAATCGGGCGGCAGCGATAGCGACCTGCGCAGTAGCTGGGTCAAGGGTGAAGCATTCTACGGCCCTGCTACTCAGGGCATTGCCATAAACGCCAACTCGTATGCGGAATGCACCGTCAGCGACGGCGTCTTGTACTGCCACAATATGCCCAGGATCATTTTCGGGTTGCCCACAGCGCGCATCAATAATCACGTGCAATTCAAGGTCGTCACAAGTTTTCAGTATCGGTTCTCCGAGTCCACGCTTGCGGGATTGGTAACGACCAAATCAAGCAAAAAAGGCTCCATCCCCGATGATGATGAGGATCCCGAATACAACGCCTGTTACGTG
>CAZYPJ010000179.1:0-8248 GCA_964649365.1 uncultured Anaerolineales bacterium
GGGGCATGTGCGCTAACTTGGGGGGCGACTCTAGCAAACCCCTCAAGTTAACGCCTATAGGGGCAGGAGGTGAGGTCAACGTTTGTTCAGCGGCCAACTTGCCGAGTGCGGTTGGCCGCTGAATGCTGATCGCTAGATTCGCCGCTGCCACAGCAGCTTGTCTGTCACCATCGCAGTGATGGCCAAGCCGGTGGGCGGCAATTCGTTCAGCAGTAGATCGAGTTCCTCGGCAGTCAGCTCGCCATAGAGCGAAACGCTCTTGCGCTCCAGGATCGTCCGCAGGGTGGGCAACAGGTCGCGCACGGTGGGGGCGTTTTCATAGCGATCCAATGTCACCGAGATGGCGTTTAACTCGGGCGCTTCATCGAGCAACGGCTTGTGCAGATGCAACGTCCCCGCCGAGTGCAAGTCCATAATGGTGTAATCAAACGCCTGCATGATGGTTCGGTCGTGGGGCAACACCTGCCGGGCGTACATGCGCGGCGAGAGCTGGCTGGATGAATCGGATTGAAAGCGCGCCACCGTCCCTGGCGCCCACAGGCCATAAGCCCAGGGAACCCAGCCCCCCTCCAGCGGCGGAATGAGGGCGTATTGCGCGCGGGCCACCTTGATGAACGCCTGCGCCGCCAGCGCCAAAGCGCGATCCACCTTTTCCGCATCGTCATAGAACGCCACGCCCATGCGCGCATCGCCCAGCAGCGCCGAGAGGATGTCAATCGGCCCGCGTTGCAGCGTGTGGGTCACAGCATAAGAGCCGTCGTTGGCGTCCACCAGCGCCTGGGTCAGGGCCAGCAACTTGACGAGCCAGGGATTATCGTCGGCGGGAACGATGCGCTCCAGCCCCTCCCAGTTCGGCCCCAACGCGGGCGCGGCCCACATGGCCTCGTCGGCCCCGGCATGGATGGCGCAGCCGACGATGGCCTCCATCCAAGGGATGCGCGAGAAAGCGCACTCACTGTGGATCAGGTCGCCCTGGATGAGCGATTTGCGCCAGTCGCGGCGGCCCACTTCGGGGGTGACGTCGTCCACGTCGAGCAGATCGGGCGTGACATCCATGTTCTCGAATCGCTCGCGGCGGCGCAGCGGCCACAGCCGCACCAGCGGCTTGTCCACCGGTTGGTGCTTCCAGAACGCAGCGTGCCGGGCGAGCAAGGCGGATAGGTCGGACATTGTTGGATGCTCCTCTACGAGTTTCAGGTCTTGAGCCTGAGGATTTGACTTGGGCGGCGAATCCTCTGGATGCAGATGAACAGATCAACTTGGCTTCGCCAGGGCCAATCCGCTCTGCGTTCAGCCGTATCCCCTGCTCTCTGGTTTGTGATCGTTGAGGCGGATGATACTCTCTGCCAGCATGGATTGCAAAAGATAGCGGCTGTCTGCCCATCAATCAGAGACGAGCCTCTGATTGAAGCAGCCAAGCAAAAAGGGCGCCTGATCTTGGCGCCCCTTTGACCCGACTCGCCTCGCAAAAGGGCCGACTCTCGGCAAGGCAGCCTCTACAGATCGAACTCGGGACGATACTCTTGCAGCGTCTTGCCCACAGAAAGGCCGAGGTGCACCGATTCGATGATCTTGGCCAGCCACGGGCCAAGATGGATCACCTTGAGGTTGGGCAGTTGCTTGGCTGGCGTGATCGGCTCGCTATCGGTGCAAACGATCTCTTTGAAGCCCGCCCCCGCCAGCAGTTGCGCCGCCTGGTCGGAAAAGGTAGCGTGGACAAAGCAGGTGTAGATATCCTTGGCGCCCTCATCGCGCAAGATATGAGCTGCCCCTGCCAGGGTCGTACCGCGATCTACTTCATCATCCACGATGAGCACATTCCTGCCCTTCACATCGCCGATCACCGAGAGGCACTCGGTTTCGCTGCCTTCGCGGCGCTTTTCCACAAAGGCCACCGGCGCTTTGAGATACTCGGCAAAGTTGCGCGCCTTTTTGGCAAAGCCGAGGTCGGCGGCCACCACCACCAGGTCGGGCACTTGTTTGCGCACGAAATACTCGCTCAGCAGCGGGAAGGTCGAGATTTCGTCGCCGGGCATGTCGAAAAAGCCCTGGATTTGCCCGGCGTGCAGATCCACCACCATAAAGCGGTCGGCGCCGGCCCGCGCGATCATGTCGGCGATCAGGCGCGCCGTGATGGGCACGCGCGGCTTGTCCTTTTTGTCGCTGCGGGCATAGGAATAGAACGGCATCACCGCCGTGATGCGCCCCGCCGAGGCGCGGCGCACGGTGTCTATCATGATGAGCAGCTCCATCACGTTATAGTTCACCGGCGAACATGTAGGCTGGATGATGAACACGTCGCGCGAGCGCACCGTCTCGAGCAGTTGAATAAAGATGTTCTCATTGGAAAATACCGTGATTTTGGTCTCGTGCAAGGGAATGCCGAGGGACGCGCTGATCTCGGCGGCGAGCTGTGGGTTGCCGCTGCCGGCGATCAGCGCTATCTCGCCATAGATCTTGACGCCGTGTTCCATGCTGCTTCCTCCTCTGCCAAGCCCGGCCCGGCAGAACTAACGTGTACGGATTCGACCTTTGCCTAGAACAGGTCTATCAGTTGCGCGCTGGCGGCGTAGGGGTCGAGCTGGCGCGCCGCGACGCGCTCCACCATCCGCCGATAGGCCTCGCGGCCCACGCGGGCTAGGAGACGTTGCACGAGTTCATCACGCAAAATGCCCTGCAACTCGTCGTCCACACGCGCCTGTTCCCGACCTTGCCGAGCGCCCACCTGCGCCAAGTATGCCACATGCTGTTCTACGGCGTCAACCGCCTCAACAATGCCGCGCCCCTCGGAGGCGACCGTCTGGAGCACCGGCGGGCGCCAACGCTGCCCTATCGCCTCGGGGTGCGCGCTGGCGGCCTGATCGAGCATGACCTCTAGCGATGAGACCGTGCGCGCCGCGCCGTCCAGATCGGCTTTGTTCACAATCAAAATGTCGGCGATCTCTAGGATGCCGGCCTTGAGCGTTTGGATGTCGTCGCCCAGGCCAGGAACCTGGATAACCAACGTGGTGTGCGCCGCGCGGGCGATATCCACCTCGCTCTGACCGGCGCCCACCGTCTCGATCAAGATGCGCTGGTAGCCGCAGGCGTCGAGCACCTGCGCCACACGCGCGGTGTTGCGCGCCAACCCGCCCAGGCTGCCCCGACTGGCCATGCTGCGGATAAACACCCCGGCGTCGCCGCTGAGGGCGCGCATTCGGATGCGGTCGCCTAGTAGCGCGCCGCCCGAAAAGGGGCTGGTGGGGTCCACCGCCACGATGCCCACCGTGACCCGTCGCCGTCGGTATTCAGCGGCGAGCTGGGCAACCAGCGTGCTTTTGCCCGAGCCGGGCGCGCCGGTGACGCCGACCAGATGGGCGCCGCCCGTGCGCGGATAGATCAACGCCGTCGCCTCGCGCGCCTGGGGTGTGTCGTCTTCGATCAGGCTCATCAGGCGCGCCATTGCCCGGCGGTTTCCGGCAAGGGCCTCGTTGATCAGGGCGATCATGCCGGGCAGCCCAGTTCGTGGCGGACGAACGCGACCACCGCATCGGTGGACGTACCTGGCCCGAACACGCCCCGCACCCCCATCGCCGTCAGGGTAGGGATATCCTCTTCGGGGATGATCCCCCCTACCATGACCAGGATATCGCCCAGGTTCTGCGCCCGCATCAACTCCATCAACCGCGAGACCAGCGTGAGGTGCGCGCCCGAGAGGATGCTCAACCCCACCACATCCACATCCTCCTGGATGGCCGCCTCGACGATCATCTCGGGCGTCTGGCGTAGGCCGGTATAAATCACCTCCATGCCGGCGTCGCGCAAGGCCCGCGCAATGACGCGCGCCCCGCGCTCGTGACCATCCAGCCCCGGCTTGGCGATCAACACTCGAATCGGTTTGTCGCTCATAGAACACTCCTTACCACGGAGACACGGAGAACACGGTGGTTGGGGACACGGATGAACACGGAAAGGCGCGGATGTTTTATGTTCTAACACACTTTCAATCATCCGCGTTGATCTGTGTTGATCCGCGTCCAAATATCTGAGGATCCGTGTATTTCCGCGTTCATCCGTGTCCTAAATCTCTGTGCTCTCTGTGTCTCCGTAGTGATGCGTTATTTCTGGCACAGTTCGAGCAGGACGCCGTTGGCGCTGCGGGGGTGAACAAAGGCCACCAGCGAGCCGCCGGCCCCCGGCTGCGGCGCGTCGCTCAGCAGTTTGTAGCCCTGGGCGCGCAACTGCTCCATCGCCGCCGCGATGTCGTCCACCTGTACGCAGATATGGTGGATGCCCTCGCCGCGCTTTTCGATGGATTTGGCCACCGCCGTCTCGGGGCCGAGTGGTTCGAGCAGCTCAATCTCGGAATCGCCCAGCGGCAGAAAGGCCACCTTCACACCCTGCGCAGCCACCTCCTCGACGTGGTGCAGCGCCAAGCCCAACCCTTCGGTATAGAGCTTGGCCGCCTGTTCGATGCTCGTCACCGCGACGCCGATATGGTCTATTTTCATGGTTGGCCTCCTTGGTCAGAATGTGGTGCTGGGTTCGTATTCGCCGAACACGGCGCGCAAGGCATCGCACACCTCGCCCAGCGTAGCGTAGGTTTCCACCGCCTCCAGGATGGGGGGCAGCAGATTATCGGCGCTCTGCGCGGCGCGGCGCAGCCGCTCCAACGCCGCGCTGACGGCGACGCTATCGCGGCGGGCGCGCAGCGCGGCCAGGCGCTCGCTCTGCTCGCGCTCGATCGCGGGGTCCACCGCCAGGCGTTTCAGATTGACCTTGCGGTCATCGGTAAAGCGGTTCACTCCCACCACCACGCTCTGGCCGGAATCCACCGCGCGCTGCTGGCGATAGGCGCTCTCTTGGATTTCGCGCTGGATATAGCCTGCCTCGATGGCGGCGATAGCGCCGCCCATATCGTCAATGCGTTGGATATAAGCTCTGGCCTGGTTCTCCAATTGATCGGTCAAGTGCTCGACATAGTAGCTGCCCGCCAGCGGGTCAATCGTATCGGCCACGCCGCTCTCATAGGCGATGATCTGCTGCGTGCGCAGGGCGATCTGCACCGATTCCTCGGTGGGCAGCCATAGCGCCTCGTCGCGCGAGTTGGTGTGCAGGCTCTGCGTGCCGCCCAGCACGGCGGCCAGCGCCTGCAACGCCACGCGCACGACGTTGTTTTCGGGCTGCTGCGCCGTCAGCGTGACGCCCGAGGTCTGGGTGTGAAAGCGTAGCTTGGCCGATTCGGCTTTTTTGGCGCCAAATCGCTCGGTCATCAGGCGCGCCCACAAACGCCGCGCCGCGCGGAACTTGGCCACTTCTTCTAGGAGGTTGTTATGTGCAGCGAAAAAGAAGGAGAGCTGCCCGGCAAAAGCATCCACATCCAGCCCGGCGGCCAACGCCGCCTGGGTGTAGGCAATGGCGTTGGCCAGGGTAAAGGCGATCTCTTGGGCCGCGTCGCAGCCTGCCTCGCGCATGTGGTAGCCGCTGATCGAGATGGGGTTCCAGGCGGGCAATTCGTCGGTGCAATAGCGGATAGTGTCGGTAATCAGCCGCATCGAGGGCGCGGGGGGATAGATATAGGTGCCGCGCGCGGCGTACTCTTTCAGGATGTCGTTCTGGATCGTGCCGCGCAAGGCTTTCGCCGCGACGCCCTGCTTGCGCGCCACCGCGATATACATGGCCAATAACACCGCCGCCGGCGCGTTGATCGTCATCGAGGTGCTCACCTTGTCCAGCGGGATGCCGTCGAACAGGGTTTCCATATCCTCCAGCGATGAGATCGAGACGCCTACCTTGCCCACTTCGCCGCTGGCCAGGGCGTGGTCGGCGTCATAGCCGATCTGCGTGGGCAGGTCGAACGCCACCGAGAGGCCGGTCTGCCCTTGCTCCAGCAGATATTTGTAACGCTGGTTCGATTCGCGTGCGCTGGCGTAACCGGCGTATTGGCGCATGGTCCACAAGCGCCCGCGATACATGGTGGGCTGCACCCCGCGCGTAAAAGGATACTCGCCGGGGAAACCGATCTGGGCAAGATAGTCGTCGCCTACGTCGTCGGGGGTGCATAGGCGCTCCGTCGGTTCGCCGGTCGAGGTAGTCAGCGGCTGGCGTTCGGGAAAACGCTTGAGCACGGGGTTAAGGGTGGACGCCTCCCATTGGGATTTCCGCTCCGAGATTTCGCTCAAAGGTAAGCCCTCCTCATACGACAGGTGGGTAAGATCAACCAGATGCGCGATGCGTCACGAGCGGCGATATTCTAGCGCAAGCAGAAAGCGAGCGCAACCTGACGGCTGCGCTCGCTTTTGAAATGATCTGGAACAGAGTTATTTGGCCAGCAGCGCCAGCACCACGCCGCCCGCCATCACCGAGGCGATCTGCCCGGCGGTGTTGGAGGCCATGGCGTGCATCAACAAAAAGTTGCTGGGGTCCGCTTCCTGGCCCATCTTTTGCACGATGCGCGCCGACATGGGAAAGGCCGAGATGCCGCAGCCGCCCAACAGCGGGTTGATCTTGCCGCCCGAGAGCAGGTTCATCAACTTGCCAAAGAGCACGCCGGCGGCGGTGTCGAGAATGAACGCCACCAGGCCCATCGCCAAGATCAAGCCGGTCTGCCAGTTCAAGAATTTTTCGCCCACCATAGTCGAGCCGATGGTGATCCCTAGGAAGGTAGTGACGATGTTGGCAATCTCGTTCTGCGCCGCTTTGCTGATCCGCTCGACGCACCCGGCCTCGCGCACCAGGTTGCCGAACATCAACATGCCGATCAGCGCCGTCGCTTTGGGGGCGATCAGGCCGCAGACCAGGGTCACGATGATGGGGAACAGGATGCGCGTCGTCTTGGAGACGGGCTTGGACGTATAGGGCATTTTCAGCGCGCGCTCGCGCTTGGAGGTGAGCAGGCGCATCACCGGCGGCTGGATCAGCGGCACCAGCGACATGTACGAGTAGGCCGCCACGGTGATGGGGCCGAGCAGGTCGGGCGCCAGCTCCGAGGCCACAAAGATCGAGGTGGGGCCGTCCGCCGCGCCGATGATGCCGATGGTGGCCGCCTGGTTGATGTTGAACCCAAACAGCGTCGCCATCATCATCGTGCCAAAGATGCCGAACTGGGCCGCCGCGCCGAACAGCATATAGATCGGGTTTTCGAGCAGCGGGCCGAAATCGGTCATGGCGCCGATGCCGATAAAGATCATGATCGGGAACAGCTCGTTCTCGATGCCGGCGTCATAGAGCACCTTGAACAGGCCGCCCTTGTCCAACATGCCGGTGAGGGGCAGGTTGGCCAGGATGCAGCCCAGGCCGATGGGCAACAGCAACAGCGGCTCAAAGTCTTTGAGGGCCAGCCAGATCAGCACTCCGCCGATGGCCATCATCGCAAGGTTTTGCCAGGTGAGGCCGGTGAACCCGGCCAATAACCTTTGCAGGAAATCGCTATCCATGTTTATCCCCTCCGCCTACGCCACCGAGACCAAGGGGTCGTTAAAGGCCACGTTGTCGCCGACGTTGACGTGGACAGCCTGTACGACGCCCGCCGCCGTGGCGCTGATGGGCATTTCCATCTTCATCGCCTCCAGCGTGCAGACGGTGGTCCCTTCGGATACCTTGTCGCCCGCCTTGACGCGAACCGAGAGAATCTTGCCGGGCATAGGAGCCATAATGGCTTTGCCGCCGGCCGGGGCCGCTGGCTTGGGCGCGGCCTTGGGTTGTTCGGCAGGGGCTGCCGCCGGCTTGGGTTGCGCCGCTGCGACCGGCGCCGCCGCCGCGGCCTGCACGGCCTGGAACGATACGGTCTTGGCTTCGCCGTTCACCACCACCTGCACGGGCGAGGAGGCCACATCGCCCACCTCAACCACGAACTTGTTGCCATTCACGACGATCTCAAAAGTGCTCACAGGGGCCTCCTCTAATTAGCAGCTTTGACCCGGCCATAGCCACTCCAGGTGGCCGCGCCGGGGTCTATGTTCACAACGGTCACAACTTCGCCCACGATCTGATCGTCCGAGATCTCGACGGCGGGCATACGGCTGGCCAGCGGCGCCGGGCGATAGGCCATGGCGCTGACGGGCGCGCGCGAGGCGAGCGCCAACGCCACTGCAATGGCGGCGGCCTCGTCGCTATCGGAAGAAGCGACGCTCGGCTCCTCGACGGCTGCCGCCATCGGGGCCGCAGCCTCTTCTACCTCTTCCTCGGCTTCGGGCTGGGTCTTGAACGCGCGACTCAACACCGTGATGATCAACGCTCAGATGAGCATCGTAGCGAACACCAGCCCCAA
>CAZYPJ010000180.1:0-8221 GCA_964649365.1 uncultured Anaerolineales bacterium
GACCGCACGCCAACCTCTCAAAGGAGCACGCCATGCGCATCAGCTATTGCAATTGGGGCATGATGAAAATGCAGCCCGAAGAGGGCCTCCCCGCCATCGCCAAGATCGGCTACACCGGCGTCGAGATCGCCGTGACGCCCAAATGGCCCTGCGATGTCGAGACGCTCGACGCCGCCCGCCGCAAGCAGATCAAGCAATTGTGCAAGGATAACGGCTTGGTCATTTCAGCGGTGGCCGGGCACACCTCGTTCAGCGAAGACGACCCCGACAAACATGCCGCCAACATGAAGCGCATCAAGGCGTCCATTGACCTGGCCGCCGAGTGGCGCAGCGACGGCGAACCCGCCATCATGGCCAGCCTGATGGGCGGCCACGAGGACGATTGGGGCCGCCAAAAGAACCTCATCGCCGAGCGCGTCTATGCCATCGGCGAATACGCCAAGAGCAAGGACGTCATCTTTGCTGTCGAGCCACACTCGGGCACCACGCTCGACCTGCCCCGCAAAGTGGTCTGGCTGATGGAGCAGGTCAAACACCCCAATGTCAAGTGCAATTTTGACATCAGCCATTTCGAGATCCGCGCTATCCCCTTTGAGGATTGCGTGCCGCAGCTCGTGCCCTATTCGGTGCACACCCACGTCAAAGATCAGCGCGGCATCTATCCCTACCACGAGTTCCTCACCCCCGGCTCGGGGCCGTTCCGCTTTGACCTCTACCTGAAAGCCATGCACGCCGCCGGCTACACCGGCTGGATCGGCATGGAGGTGAGCGTGATGGTGCAGCGCAAGCCCGGCTATGACCCGGTGGTGGACGCCGCCCTGGGCTATTTCGCGCTGGTGCGCGCCTTTAACGAGACGGGCGTGCCCTTGCAGACCAGGGGTTAGGGGGCGGGGGTCCGTCGTCAGCAGGAACAAGGGGGACACGGATACACGCGGATGGGCGCGGATTCTGGGGATATTCCACCGTAAGATCGTTCAGCGACATCCGCGTTTTTCGCGTCCATCCGTGTCCCCGGCAGCAGCGATGTGGCGCCCCGCTCATCTGGCGCAAGAGGCGCACTTGGTGTATTATGGCTGATAGCTGACTGCTGCAAGCCATTCTTATCCAAAGGAGCGACATGACCGATAACTATTTCCTCTGGCTCGTCAATAACACGCCCACCACCTGGTGGCACGATTCCGCCGATCCGCAAGAGTTGGCCGCCGCCATCGCCAATGGCTGCACCGGCGCGACCACCAACCCCGTCCTTTCGGCCAGAGCCTTGACGGGCAACCCCGCCTGGTGGCAGCCCTACTTGCAGGGCGTGCCCAAGGACGGCCCCGCCGAGACCCGGGCCGACCTGTTGATGCAGCGCGTGGTGACTTATTGCGCCCAACAGTTCACGCCGCATTATGAGAAAACCAATCACCAGCTCGGCTATGTCTGCGCGCAGGTGAACCCCTCGCGCGCCGGCGACCGCGACGCCATGATGGCGATGGCGCGCTTTCACGCCACCTGGGCGCCCAACATCGCCGTCAAGCTGCCCGTGACCGTCGCCGGGCTGTGGGTGCTGGAAGAGTGCATCGCCGAGGGGATTAGCTGCACCGCCACGGTGAGCTTTACCGTGCCCCAATCGTTGGCGGTGGCCGAAGCCAACAAGCGCGGCGCCGAGCGCGCCAAAAAGGCTGGGATCACCCCTGGCCGTTGCTTTGTGACCACCATGATCGGGCGGTTGGACGATTATCTGCGCGAAGTGGCCCAGGATACCCAAGCCCCCGTCTCCGAGGCCGATATCCAGCAGGCGGGTCTGGCCGTCACCAAGCGCACCTACGAGCTGTTCGTCGAGCGCGGCTATGACGCGTTGATGATCGTGGCGGCCCTGCGCGGCAATTATCACATGACCGAATTGGTGGGCGCGAAACTCATCATGTCCGTTCACCCGCGCAACCAAGCGCAGTTGCTCGCCGCCGATCTGCCCCGCGAGGAGCGCATCGCCAAGCCCATCCCGGCGGAGGTCATCGCCCGGTTGCAAACCATGCCCGAGTTCGTCAAAGCCTACGAGCCGGACGGCATGGCCGTCAACGAATTCGTGAGCTATGGCGTCACCCAGCGCACCCTCTCGCAGTTCGCCGAAACCGGTTGGGGCGTGCTGGAGAGCTTTAAGCAATACTAGGATTCACCACGGAGACACGGAGATTTTGGACAGGATTTACACGATTAACAAGATATTGAGCCATAGCCGCGTCGTAGCTTCGCCCCTCGTGGGCGAGATGTCTTTAGTTTTATGAATCTTGTTGATCCTGTCCAAACCTCTGCGTTTTCTGTGTCTCTGCGGTCTCGCAAGGAGTAATACATGCCGAAATACGACAAGTTGTTCGATCTGACCGGGCGAGTGGTGGTGGTGGCGGGGGGCGCGGGGGCCATTGGTGGCGAAATCGCTCGCGGGCTGGCTGAATACGGCGCCAAAATCGCCATTGCCGATTACAACCGCGAGGGCGCTGTGGCGATGGCCAAAGAGATGCAAGCGGCGGGGATCGAGGCGGTGGGCGTGGGCGTCAACGTCCTTGACGACGCCTCTATCGCCGAGGCGTTCGCCGCTATCGAGAGCGCCCTGGGGCCGGTTGACGCGCTGGTGAACACTGTGGGCACTCACATCGAGCAAAAGGCCGAAGAAGTGACCCCCAAAGCCTGGGACACGGTGGTGAATATCAACCTCAAGGGCGCATTCTTTCTCTCGCAGGCCGCCGCCAAGAGCATGATCGCCTCGGGCAAGGGCGGCTCGATCATCCACATCACCTCGGTGCGCTCCAACCTGGGCATCCATCGCGGCTATGTGCCCTACGTGGCCAGCAAGGGCGGTTTGGGCATCGTCATCAAGCAGATGGCCACCGAATGGGCCAAGTATCAGATTCGCGTCAACGGCATCGCGCCCACGTTCACGCGCACGCCGCTGGTCAAGGATTATCTGGAAGACCCCAATTTCTACAACCCGCTGGTGCAGCGCATCCCCTTGGGGCGCATTTGCGAGACCAGCGACCTGGTGGGCATCGCCCTGTTCCTGGCGTCGGACGCATCGTCGTTCATCACCGGGCAGAACATCTTTGTGGATGGCGGAGTCACCGCGTGCCAGTAGGCACGTCCGCGTGCCAGTAGGCACGGTCGGTTCGCACGCCAATAGGATTTGAACACGGAATACACGGAATAAACGGAAAGCACGGAAGAAGAGAACCTGTTCCCTTTCCGTGTATTCCGTTATTCCCGTGTATTCCGTGTTCTATGTTCTATGGAGGAAGTAGCTATGCCACGCTTGGGCGAGGTGATCGCCTACATTGAGCGCGAGGTGTTGGCCCTGGCGCGCAGCCGCTGCGCGGGGGCCAAGGTGCTTAGCTTTGGCGCCACCAATACGAATTCGAAACACCTGGCCATCTGGATTTCCACCCCTACCGACGCCGAGCGCGACGCCTTGCGCGCCGACCCTGCGCTCGCCGCTGCGTTCGATGCTGTGCTGCACAACGTGGGGTATTCCCTCGCCGACATCGCCGGCTTTGCCTTCGAATCGCAAGAGACGGTGGATCGGGATTACGGCGGCAACTGGTGGTACGCGGTCAAGTGACGTCGTCGGCGGTTGTTTGCACAAGCCATGCCTGCCAGTCTTTACCCCACTTTCTGGCCTCGTAGTCAGCCAACTTGGTTCAAGAATCGCCAGCCGCGCGGTTGCCGCGCGGCTGTTTTCGCGTTATACTGAATCGAGCGTGCGCTCGCAAACCTAATCAAAGAGAGGCGTCTAGCGATGGCTTGGGTTTCACCGTTCTCATTGCCGGGCAGTTGGTTCAAGGGCAACCTCCACATGCACACCACCCAATCCGATGGGGAGGCCACCGTGGAGCAGGCGTTAACGTATTACCGCCAGCGGGGCTATGATTTCGTGGCCGTCACCGATCATTGGGTGTACACGCCGGGGCGCAACGGCGCCGCCGGCGACGGCGCTGGCCTGCTCACCATCAGCGGGGGCGAACTGCACGGCCCCGGCTACCACATGCTGGCGGTGGGCCTGCGCGGCCTGCCCAACCAGGCGTTGGAAAACGATCCCCTCGCGCTGGCCCAGGCCGTGCGCGATTTGGGTGGGTTGCCGTTCTTTGCCCACCCCTATTGGGTGGGGCAGACCTCCGCCGAGATCGCGGCGTGCCCGGCCATCGCCGGCGTCGAAGTGTTCAACTCGGTGTGCGACAAGATGGATGGCCTGGGTTACTCTTACGTGCAGTGGGACGAGGCGCTCAAGCGCGGGCAGCGCTTGTTGGGTCTAGCGGTGGATGACACCCATTGGCGCTACGGCGAAGAGGGGCGCGGCTTTGTGATGGTGCGCGCCGCCAAGCTCGACGAGGCGCACCTGCTCGACGCTTTGCGGCGCGGCGCGTTCTACGCCAGCACCGGCCCCACCTTGATGGATCTGAGCGTCATCCCTCACGAGGAGGGTCGCGCGCTGATGGTGCGGTGCAGCCCATGTCGCGCCATCACCTTCCACGCCTCCGGCCCCAGGGGCCACCGCTTTGAGGCACCCGCCGGGCAGTGGCTGGATACGGCGACGTGGCCGTTCAAGGAAGAAGGGGTCTATCTGCGCGTGGAATGCGAGGATGCCCAGGGCGGCACGGCCTGGAGCAATCCGGTATTTGCGGACGAGGTTTAGATGTAGAGGTCGGCAGGAGGATCGCCATGAAAAAGAAGCAATCGGGTTGGTGGATCGCGCTTGCGATTGTGCTGGTGTTGATGATGTGTAGCTGCGGCTGCCTGGTCGTAGCGCTGTTGGCGGTGTCTTATGCGCCCCATATGCGGAGCGCGGGCGACGCCGTGGCCATCGTCGAGGTCAAAGGGACGATCATGAGCGGCGAAGCGCCCGGCGGCTTTGGCGAGACGGGCATCGCTTATTCTGGCAAAGTCATTGCCGACCTGAAAAAGGCGGAAGACGACCCCTCTGTCGCCGCCATCGTGCTCGATGTGGATAGCCCCGGCGGCGGCGTGACGGCCAGCGCCGACATCCACCGCGCGCTGACCGAGTGCTACAAGCCCATCGTCACCAGCATGGGCGACGTGGCGGCGTCGGGCGGCTATTACATCGCCTGCGGCCCGGGCTATGGCATGGCTCGTCCTTCGACCATCACCGCCAGCATCAGCGTCATCTCGCAATACACCAACGCCCAAGAGTTGCTGAAAAAGCTGGGCATCGAGATCCAAACCATCAAAACGGGCAAATACAAGGATCAGGGCAGCCTGGCCAGACCCTTGACCGAAGAAGAGATCGCCATGCAGCAAGAGATGCTCGACGAAGCCTACGACGAGTTCGTGCGGGTGATCGTCGAGGGGCGCGAGATGTCGGAAAAAGAAGTGCGCGCCGTGGCCGAGGGGCGCGTCGTCTCGGGGCGGCAGGCGCTGGAATTGGGCCTGGTGGATGAGCTGGGCAACCTGGACGACGCCATTGCCGTAGCCGCCGAGGCCGGGGGCATCGAGGGCGAGCCGCGCATCGTGCGCTACGAACAGCCGGTCCCCAGCTTTTTGGAGATCTTGATGGGTTCGCTCTCGCGCGCCCAACAGCCGCGCGAGCTGATCTTGCTGGAAGAGCTGCTGGGGATGGGGCAAACGCCCAAGTTGCAGTATTTGTACACGGGGCGCTGAGGGAATTCCCCCTTGGCCTTGCTCCATATACTTGTAGAGCAAGGCCAGGGGTAGCAGACCAAATCACCACGTAGGGGGCTTGAAGAATTGTCCGTGAGCATCGCTTAGAATGGGCGGGAATTGGCTGGCCTGCAAGACCCCTCTGCGGATCGTTCGGTAAAAGGTAGCAGCTTTCATCAGCGCCCAGGCGGTTTTACGCTCGTCCATCTGAGGGTTCAGTAAACCTACCGATAGGCCCAGACGTTCGCGCACCAGGCGGATCGGCTCGACCAGATCAGAGTCATTTGAAACGACGATGGCCAGCTCATAGTCTCGTCCGCCAGCATATAGCTGGCCAGATTCACGTCGGAACCTTTCTCTTCGGTGCGCACAACATCCGCCGTGTATGGGCCGCGCGGCGGTGGATTGGCCAGACGCATAGTGACCGTGTGGGTCAGAAACGTTCCATAGTGTACACTCAAGTTAGGGAGCGTTTGCAGTGCGCGGATGAATAGCGCCTGGCGCTGAGGCTTCTGAGGATCCGAGTCGGTAGCGCGCACACGAGCGGTAAAGTAGCGGATGCGACAGATGGTGTAGTGCGGAAAGCACAGTTGGCAAAGTTGGAGCAGATTTAGCCAACGATACGGGGTGTCTTTGATACAGCTATAGTATAGAGATTGAAACCGTCCACATAGACGTTGGCCAGCATCCAGCCTCCAACAAAGCAGAGGCCGCCCGAAGGCGGCCTCGCGCCCCGCGCCCAAAGGCACAGGGGGGATTGACCATACTATAGCACACCGGGAATGAATTGTCAATACAGCTTTTTCGCCGCTTGGTCGCATTCGTCCGCGCCTCTGTGGCGTATCTTCTTCATAGGAAACACATCCGCAGAATGAGGTCGGCTTTGCCCCTCGCTGCCAAAACCGGTATAATCCGCCCGCAACCCATTCTCAACGAGGAGAACTGTCTTGAGATACCCAGTGATTGGCATCCCCACGTACAACGCCTCCGACGGCAGACCCGAACAGGCAGTGCGCGTCAGCTATATCCGCGCGTTGATGGCCGTGGGCGGCGCGCCCTTGCCCTTGCCTTTGCTCGACGACCTGGACGCGCTGCGCCGCGTGTTCGACTTGGCCGAGGGTCTGCTGCTGGCGGGCGGCGGCGATATGGCCGCCCGCTTTTACGGCGCGCCCGATTCGGGCAAGCTCTCGGGCCTGGATGAGCAACGCGACCAGGTCGAGATCATCCTGGCGCGTTGGGCGCTGCAAGAGGGCCTCCCCGTGTTCGGCATCTGTCGGGGCATTCAAACGCTGAACGTGGCGGCCGGCGGCACGCTGGTGCAAGACATCCCCAGCGAGATCGCTGCCCCCTTGCCGCACCGCACCCCCACAAGTCTGCCAGGCGACCACATCGCCCACGAAGTGGAGGTGCTCCACGGCACACGGCTGGCTGAGGCGTTGGGCGTCGCCAACCACAACGAGGGGCGCACACGATTGGCGGTGAACAGCCGTCATCACCAGGCGGTGCTCCAGGTGGCGCCCGAGTTCGTCGTATCGGCCTACGCGCCCGATGGCGTGATCGAAGGGATCGAGCTGGCGGGCGACGCCCCCTACGCCTTGGGCGTGCAATGGCACCCCGAGAACATGATCCCTCATTATGAGAACATGACGCGCCTGCTGGCCGATTTCGTGCAGACGTGCGCCAGGTAGAGGTCGCATGAGCGCAAACCGTCGCCCCGCCGCCGACGGCCCCATCGGCGTGTTCGATTCGGGCGTGGGGGGCCTTTCGGTAGTGCGCGGCCTGTTGGCCGAGTTGCCTGCCGAGCGGCTCTATTACGTGGCCGATAGCGCCAACTGCCCCTACGGGCCGCGCTCCGAGGGCGAGATTCAGGCGCTCAGTGAAGAGATCAGCCGTTTCCTAATCGGCCAGGGCGCCAAGCTGATCGTGGTGGCCTGCAACACCGCCTCGGCGGCGGCGCTGGCGCACCTGCGCGCCGTATTCCCCGCCACCCCTTTTGTGGGGATGGTGCCCGCCGTCAAGCCCGCCGCGCAGATCACCCACAGCGGCGCGATTGGCGTGCTGGCCACGCCCGCCACCTTTAGCGGGCGGCTCTACCAGGAAGTGGTGGAGCATTACGCCAGCGGGGCGCGGGTCGTGTCGCAAATCTGCCCCGGCCTAGTGGAGTGTGTGGAGGCGGGCGACCTGGATGGCCCTCAGACGATGGCGTTGCTGCGCGGCTATGTCGAGCCGTTGCTGGCCGCCGGCGCCGATACGCTGGTGTTGGGCTGCACCCATTACCCCTTTTTGACGCCGGCCTTGCGCCGCATCGTGGGCGAAGCGATCGCGATCATCGAGCCGAGCGCCGCCATCGCCCGGCAAGCGGCCCGCGTGCTGGAGCGCGAGGGTCTGCTGCGCCCAGCGGCGAGCGCCCCGCCGCAGCACGTCTTTGCTACCACAGGCGACCCCGCGCAGTTGACCCGCTCGCTGAGGCGTCTGCTGGGCGTCAAAGCCGAGGGGCAAGCGCTGCGGTGGGAAGGACGCGACATGGTGGTAGAGGCTAAGGATTGAGAGGGAGGATCAGGCGCGGTTGTAGGGG
>CAZYPJ010000181.1:0-8189 GCA_964649365.1 uncultured Anaerolineales bacterium
TGCGTTCTGCGATCGTGTGGGGGAGGATCTCATCATCGGCCTGGAGATAGGCGATCCCACGCTCCAAAAAGGGCTTGGGTACGACGCCCATCACTTTACCGCCGGCGGCATGGGTCGCGCGCGCCAATTCGCCCATCGCGCCCGCCACGCAACCGCCATACACCAGGGCATGCCCGCGTTCGCCGATCAATCGGCCCAGTTCGCGCGTCGCCTCGTTGTAGCGTTCAGGGATCGCCGCGCTGGACGAACAATAAACGCAAATGCGCATTGAGCTATCTCCTCACAATTTGAGACAACATAGCCGACCCGCGTTGGCCTGTCAAATGACTTGCTTTGCGCGCTAAACAGAGTTATAAAGAGGCATCAATTTCGAGCTGGATGGATCTACGTCTATTTGTGTCCATCCAATTCAGGAGGAAACATGGATACTCTGCAAACCATTCTTGACCGCCGCAGCATTCGCAAATACAAGAAGGAGCCGATTCCTGAGGAGCACCTGAAGCAGATCCTCGAAGCGATGCGCCAGGCGCCCTCGGCGGCCAACCGCCAACCGTGGCATTTCGTCATTGTGCGCGACGCCGAACAGCGCCAGCGCGTGGCTGAAGCCTGCAACAATCAAATGTGGATGGCCGACGCGGCCTGCATCGTGGTGGCGCTCGGTTCGCCGCAGCTCTCGGCCAAGTGGTACCGGGTGGATGTGGCTATCGCCCTGCAAACGATGGTGCTCGCCGCCAAGAGCCTGGGCTATGGCACTTGCTGGATCGGCGCTTTTGACCCCGACAAAGTCAAGGCCGTCTGCGGCGCGCCCGGCGATTGGGAAGTGGTGGCCTGCACGCCACTAGGTGTGCCCGACGCCGCCCCCGCCGCCCGCGACCGCAAGGCGTGGGAGCAGGTGTTCTCACAGGATCGGTTCGGGCAAGAGATCAAGTAAGAACTCGTGGTGCGCGAAACGGGACGGCTAGAAAGAGCCGTCCCGCTTTCATTCTTCATGCTGCGCCGCCGACCTTGGTTCCGCACTCCCCGCAGAACTTGGCGCCCGGCGCGAGCTTGGCCCCACACTCAGTGCAATGCGCGGCAGCGCCGATCTTGGCGCCGCACTCGGGGCAAAACTTGACTTTGCCAGGCAGCGCCGCGCCACATTGCGGGCAACTGGCGACGATAGTCTCCTTCCAGGTTTCCGCGCCCAGCGGTTTGTCTTCCTCGGCCATCTGCGCGTGCGCCCACACTTCTTCCACCGAGCGGCTGGCCTGCGCCGCCGACATCTCGACGCCCAAATCGGGCGCGCACTCTTTGCACAGCCCACGTTTGATGTTCCAGCAGTTTTTGCGGCACACCCATGCCTGGCACCGGGGACATTGCACAAAATTGGGTTTGATCTCTTCCTGCGCGGTCAGGTAGGCGTTGTCGTGGGCCTTTTGCCAGGCAGCCGAACGCACCCGCTCGCCCACGTTGGCCGCCGACGAAAACACGCCGCCGAACAGGCTGCTGGCGGCGTCGAGCACGCCCGAAACCTGCCCAGCCACGAACGGCGTAAAGCGCGAACGATACCCGTTGCCGCAGCGGTCGCAGCGAAACTCGAACTGAAAGCCCCGGTCAGTGCTTTGGTCGTCGTAATTATGCACGAACTCGATTTGATCGCCCATCAGGATCGCTCCTTTCTCTACACTATATCGCGACGCCTCTATCACCTAGCAAGAGTGTACCGCCATGTCGGGCCGCTTGCAACCGCTCCGCCCTTGCGCCATAATCCGTTCGCGTTTTCCGTGCTCTCCGTGGTGAGTTGCCCATCCCCCATCCTCAGGAGGTGTTCCCATGCGCGATACTTTGTTAGCGGCAGATTTGCAACCCCGTTCGGAATTGGTTACGTCCCAGCACCTAATCGCTCGGGCCAAGTTCCCGGCGATTGATGCTCACAACCATTTGCCCGTCACGCATCCCCGCGCCAAGGCGATGGACTGGGGCGAGCTGGTGCGCCAGATGGATTTCCTCAATATGCAAGCCATCATCAACCTCTCGGGCGGCGTGGGTGACGAGTTACAGCAGAATCTGGCCGCGCTCGACCGCGCCTATCCTGGGCGCTTTTATACGTTCTGCAATGTAGATTGGCGCGGTCTGGGCGAGCCGGATTGGGGCGCGCGCGCCGCTGCGCAGATTGAAGCGGATGTGCGCGCCGGCGCGCGCGGGGTCAAGATATTCAAAGAGCTGGGGCTGGTAATTCGCGATGTGGATAACCAGTTGGTGATGCCCGACGACCCCCGCCTGGCGCCCGTGTGGGAGCGGGCGGGCGCGTTGGGCGTCCCAGTGTTGATCCACGTGGCCGATCCGGTAGCTTTTTTCCGCCCACTCGACCGCTTTAACGAACGTTGGGACGAGCTGCACCGCCACCCCGATTGGCATTTCTACGGCCCACAATTTCCCACATTCGAAGAGTTGATCGCCTCGCTCTATCGCTTGATCGAAGCGCATCCGGCGACTAACTTTATCACTGCCCACGTAGGGTGTTATCCCGAAAATCTTGGGTTTGTTTCGCAGATGCTCGACAAGTATCCGAACTTTTACACCGACATCTCGGCGCGCATCGCCGAGCTGGGGCGCGCGCCCTACAGCGCGCGGGCCTGGTTCCTCAAGTACGCCGACCGCATCCTCTTTGGCACGGATTCCACCCCCAGGATGGCGATGTACCAGACACATTTTCGCTTCCTGGAGACGGCGGACGAGTATTTCGATTACGCCCCCGACGCGGCCATCCCGCCGCAGGGACGCTGGAAGATTTATGGTGTGGACTTGCCCGATGAGGTGTTGCGCCAGGTGTATTACGGCAACGTTGCTCGATTGCTCAAGCTAAGCTAAACGCGGGGGCGCTGTCATCCTAGCGGCATTCCAGTCGCTTGGCTTTGCAGCGCCCTCGGCGGATGTGGCATAATTGGGCCAGCCAGTAAACTGCTACGGAGATTACGATGCCCAAATGGATCTCGGTCATGTGGTCGGAAGACGTGACCGATTCGGAAAGTGAGACATTCACCAAAACCATCGCACAGACATTGACGCACCTTTATCTGTATCATCCGATGGCGCTGAGCGATCCGCCGATCCAGGTGCGCGCCTTTGGCAATTGGGTCATTCCTGCGTTGACGCCCGACCACCCTTATTGGGGCGTGCAATGGTACATTGACGCCAGCTATGATGATGCCGTGCAGCGCGTCATCGCGCCCGTTTTTCTGGAACTGGTGCGCCAAGAGCCGTGGCAGCGCGCTGACCCGCATTTCGACCTAGCGCTGCTCACCCAAGATCTGACCGACTTTCCTACGCCGTTGGCGCGGCTGCGGCCCGACCGTTACACATTGGGCGCAAGCTTTCCCGGCACAGCGGCGGTGATGTCGGTATATCGTTTGCGCGCCATCGCCGGCGATGAGCCGCAAAAGCTGGCGTTAGCGCGATTGGTGCGTCACCATCTGGGGCACGTGTTGGGCGCGCCGAGCTTGACGCGCAAAGAACAGGTGCGACGGCTGGGGCTAGAAGTGCATTGCACTAGCCCATCGTGCGCCATGCGCCACGCCTCCACGGTAGATGAGTGCGTCGAACTGGCCTTTGAGGAAGCGCAGAGCGGCTGGCCTTTTTGCGAACTGTGTACCAGCGACCTCCATTCGGTCATCACGCGCCATGCGCTGGTATGGAGTTAGCGTCATTTCATCTCTCTTCATCGCAATCTGGAGGTCCACTTCATGGCCATCATCGCATTTCTGCAAAGCCTCGGCGATTGGCTCATTGCGCCCATGCGCTTCTTTTCCTTCCTCGGCACGGTCGAGTTCTATTTGCTGCTGATTCCGACGCTTTATTGGTGTTGGGGGCCAGCCCTGGGGCTGCGGATCGGATTGCTGCTCCTCCTTTCCAATGGCGTGAACGACACGCTCAAAGTGGCGCTGCACAGCCCACGCCCCTATTGGGTTAGCGCCAAAATACGCGCGCTCGCCGTCGAGACTTCGTTCGGGATTCCTTCGGGGCATTCGCAACATGCGGTGGTCATCTGGGGCGCGGCGGCGCGGTTGATCGGGCGACGCTGGGCATGGATCGTCGCCGTAGCGCTGGCGTTCTTGATCGGGCTGTCGCGGATGGTGTTGGCGGTGCACTTCCCTACCGACGTGCTGCTGGGCTGGACCGTCGGCGCGTTGATCGTGTCTGCCTGGATCAAGTTTGAAGCGCCGCTGATCCGTTGGTGGGGGCGGCTGACGCCGCTCGCGCAAGTGGGCGTAGCGTTCGTCGTGTCGCTGGCGATCTTGGGCGTGCGCGCGCTGGTGTTGGCCTCGCTGGGCGGGTGGCAAGTCCCGGCAGCCTGGCTCGATACCGTCGCTGCGCACGGCATCGAGGAATTGCCCGACCCGCTGAACTCCGAGGGCATCCTCACCACAGCAGGAACGTTGTTCGGGTTGTTGATAGGCCTGGTGTGGCTCAACCCCCGCGGCGGGTTCACGCCTGCGCGCAGCTTGTGGCGCAAGGCGTCATGCCTGCTATTGGGCGTAGTGGGCGTGGTGATCTTGCGCTTTGGCTTGAAGCTGATCTTGGGCGACGAGCCGACCCTGCTGGGCGACGTGTTCCGCTATGTGCGCTATACGCTGATCGGCGCCTGGGTTTCGGCCGGCGCGCCGTGGGTGTTCGGGAAGTTGGGACTAGTACCGAATGTGGAGGCCCAGTTAAAGTGAGTAGCATCTTCGAGGTTGGCGGCCACTACAGAACTCGACGCGAAGAATACGAGGTGTTGAGTATTAAGGGCGATAGTATGAGAGTCCGCTACTTGAGCGGCATAGAGGCGACCCTCTCAGTACACCAGCAAGAGATCATTTGGCGCAACATTCAACAGGAAAAACGCCTGCCACTCCCTCCGCCTCCTCCACCCCCGCCGCCCTCAAGAGATACGAGAATAATAAGGCCTCCCACAATCACTTTTGAAGGGTTGTCGGCTAACGACTTCCAGAAGGGCATAACAGGAACACATTGGCGCGCCCGAGATAGCCTGGGCGGAGCGGTAGCCCAACGCCTAAGCGACCTAGCCAAACGGCGTTTCCAGTCTTACGCCATCTATCCCCGCGCGGAAGTCCATATTGCGGATCCCAATCGCTACGACGACACGAACAAATTCCCTGAAGCCAAGTTCGTGATTTACCTCGACCACGAATGCGCGCGATATGGGTTCTATGTCGAAAAGCGCGACAAACCGATGGACGAGAAATGGGATTGGCGTCGCTTCCTCGTCGCCCTGAAAAGGCAAGAGCTACAACACAAGATATGGCTCGCCGCGCGCGAACGCAATTTGCGCTGGGAAATCGATACGCACGACCAACTTGTAGGCTGGATCTGCGTCCGGCCAAAAGAGTCAGAGCTTTGGATATGGCAAGAAGATGGTCAAGAACAGGTAATTGCCTGGAGTGATTTACTCGCCAAGCTCGATGCGATCAATGACCAGGCGGAGCGCTGGTGTGATGTATTGATAGTGGCGAATCTGCCCAAAGAGGACGCTCTGAAAGAAGGAGCCGAAATTATAGAGCGCATCGCCCGAGTCTATGAAGCGCTATTGCCGATTTATGATGCATGTTCGAAATAGCCGGAGAAAAAGAATGCCCCGTTTTGCTCGTGCGAATTTCAGACAACCTCATGCTTACTTCAGGTCTCAGAGGAGGCTCGACAGTGAAACTTGACCTTACCCAACTCGATTGGTCGCTTGTCGGCTGGTATCCGTACACCTGGGCGTGGCTAGCCGAGAGCAGGCGCGACTGGTACCTGGCCGATCAGCGCACACATCAGTGTACGCCCGTCATCCCGGCCAAGCTCCCTGGCTCAGTGCAAGACGACCTCTTGCGCGCTGGGCTGATCCCCGACTGGAACGTGGCGATCAACCCGCCGCTGTGCGAATGGGTGGAACATCGCCATTGGGAGTATTTCACCCATGTGACCATCCCTGCCGACTGGCAGGGACAACGCTTGATCCTACGCGCCGACGGGTTGGATTACGCCGGGCACATCCTGGTGGACGGTCAATCCGTGGCTTCGTTCCAGGGAATGATGACGCCCCACGAGTTCGACCTCAGCGCCCACCTACAACCCGGCGCCACGCAGCGTCTCTCGATCATCTTCACCGAGGCTCCGCACGAGCAGGGACAGATCGGCTATACCTCGCGTTCGCATCTGTTCAAGGCGCGCTACGCCTATATGTGGGATTGGTGTCCCCGCCTTGTACCACTGGGGATTTGGGATCAGTTGGCGCTCATCGCCGAAGGGCCGACGCGGCTGCTGGGTTGCCTGCCCTATGCGCGCTATGACGCCGCCAGCAAGTCGGGCAGCCTAGCGCTGCGGTTGGAGATGGAAGCGCCCGCGCCCAGCGTGGTCACGTGCCGCGCGCGCTTGTTGGATGGCGACCGCGTCGTGCACGAATCGGCCCAAGCGTGCGCCCTGGCCCCGGGTCGTAACGAAGCGCGTTTGACCGTGGCCGAATCGCTCGCCATTGAGCCGTGGTATCCCAACGGCCTAGGCGCGCAAAAGCTGTACACACTGGAAGTACAAATCGAATCGGCGAGCGTGGTAGTAGGCGCCTGGCGAGGGCGCGTAGGGTTCAAACAAGTTACATGGTCGCTTTGCGAGGGCGCGCCCGCCAACGCTGAGCCGTGGCTGTGTCGAGTGAACGGCAAGCCGTTATTTTTGCAGGGCGTCAACTGGACGCCGGTGCGTATAACTTATGGTTCAGTGATGCGCGAGCAATACGCCGCGCGGCTGCGGCTCTATGCCGAGATGGGCTGCAATATCCTGCGAGTATGGGGCGGCGCCATGCCCGAGAAAGTGGATTTCTACGACCTGTGCGACGAGCTAGGGCTGATGGTCTGGCAAGAGTTCCCGCTGTCGTCGTCTGGCGGGGATAATCTCCCGCCCGACGACCCGCAGGCGCTAGCCGACCTGGCCCAGATCGCCGCATCCTATATCTGGCGGCGAGGCGGGCACGTATCGCACCTGCTGTGGGCCGGCGGCAACGAGTTGGCGCGCCTCGACGGGCGCAACACGCCTATTGACGAAAGCCATCCCGCGATCCGGCTAATGGCTGGGGTCGTGGCGCACCTGGACCCGGGCAAACGTTTTGTCTCCTCTTCGCCCAGCGGCCCTAACTTTAGCTACGATCCAGCGTATGCCAACCAGGGTCTGCACCACGATACTCACGGCCCTTGGACCATTCCGGGGACAATGGATGAGTGGAAGGCCCACTGGGATGGCCACGACGCCATGCTCGTCTCGGAAGTGGGCGCGCCAGGCTGCTCATCAGCAGAGATCATCCGCCGCTACGCTGGCGATTTAAACCCCTGGCCGCCGGCAATGGACAACCCCTTGTGGCGCTACCGCCAACCTTGGTGGTTGTTGTGGGATCGGTTGGCCCCGACTCGCGGATTTGACGCCAGCCGCGACGAGCTGGAACGCTTTGTTGCCGAGAGCCAAGCCGAGCAGGCCGAGGCGCTGGCTCATATGGCGGCGAGCTGCAAGCGCCGCTATCCGCGCTGCGGCGGCGTGATGATCTGGATGGGGCACGACTGCTACCCGTGTCTGTCGAACACGTCCATTGTGGATTACGACGGCACGCCCAAGCCCGCTGCGACGGCGTTGGCCCGCGTATTTCACACGCTGCTAGGCAGCAAGTAGGTAATAGAGCGGCGGGGAAGCGATGATCGCTCCCCCGCTGTTGGAAGGGCTATTGCGTGCGCTTCTTGCGCCTACCTGTCCCAACGCCGGTCGGGTTGCCAGAAGGCCAACTTGGGATTGTTCCACTCCTCGGTCGGCTCAAACAGGCCGGGGAAGCGCAGGTTTTCTTTGATGGCGTCATAGTTCAGATCCACGCCCAGGCCCGGCTTTTCGGGCACGGCCATGTAGCCATCCACCATCAACGGATCGTCCAACCCCGTGACCAAGCTCTTCCAGAAGGGCAGGTCAAAGGCGTGGTTTTCCAGCGCCACAAAACTGGGGATGGCCGCCGCCGTGTGCAAGTTGGCCATGCAAGCGATAGGCGACCCCGCAAAGTGCAACGCCGTGAGGATGCCGTGGCGCTCGGCGTAATCGGCGATTTTTTTCGTCTCCAACATGCCGCCCGAGCTGAGCAGGTCGGGATGGACGATGTCCACCGCGCGATTGTCAATCATGGCAGGAACCCATCCAACAGGTAA
>CAZYPJ010000182.1:0-8167 GCA_964649365.1 uncultured Anaerolineales bacterium
GCGGGCGCGGCAAAACCGCCGGTTGGCCGGGCGTACATACCTCGATTATAAGGCGCGGAGAGAAGGGGTGTCAATCGGGCCAGCGCCGCGATGCTGCCAGGTTGCGCCAGGGGGCAAAAGGAGGCAGCGCTCGCAAGGGCATGACGTGTCATGCCCCTACGAGCGCCGCCCATATTGCCCTAACCGCTAGCGCCTGCGAGTCAGGTCGTACTAGTCGCCCAATAACAGCGGCGCATACACCTGCGTGGGCATATCTTCCAACCGAGAATAGTACACCTTTAGTTCGGCGCGGTCGTCGTAGGAACCCTCGTAGGACCAGAATCGGCGCGAGGCGTCAGTTGCGCCGCCCTCTTGGGCGATGAGCAGCAAGCTCAGGGCGTTGCCTTCCTGCCAGCCAGGGCGATCCACCACTTCTTGCACCACGGCGCTCAGGTCGGGCGAGGCGTAGGCGTCGCCTTGCTGCCAGCCGATGCCCGACAATCGCCAGGAAGCATGGCTCGCCGTCCGCGCGCGATCTTGCACCAGACCCTCGGCGTCGAACGTGGGCGAGCTATCGTCGGCGTGGGCATAGATTTCGATCAGCCCCAACCCGCTCGCATCCGCCGAGGCCGTCATGCTCAATTGCGCCGAGTGGATGATCGCGCCCTGCGGGATGTGCAAATCCTCAAAGCGCAGCCCGCCGTGATATTGCGCGTCGCCGCCGATCCAGACCTCGGCGTCGGTCAGATGGGTTCCCTGCGCATCGCAAAAGGTGTCGTCGCTGCCCGCGTTCGGCTGTTGCACGGCTTCGTAGATGCCCACCGCGTTCAGCCCGCGTATCGCCAGGCCGTTGAGGATCGGTTCGCCGGTGCGCGATACAAAATCAATCGTCAAATCCTCGTTCACTCCCGAAACGGGCGCGACGTGAACCGTGGCAGTGAGCGCCGTCGCCCGGTTGCGCCCGCCCGCCAGGGCGTACACATCCACATTGCGCAGGGCTACTTCGTCGGCTGTGCCCCGTTCGAGATAGATATCGAACACCCGCTGGCCGGCGGCGGTGGCCTCAAGCTCTGCCAGGTAGAATTGCACCTGGAACGTCATGTCGGCGTTGGCGTCGCCCACCCAGGCGCTGAACTGCGAGATGCCCTCGCGCTGGCTTTGATAGATCCAATCGTCCACGGTGTTGGCGATGGGAAAGGCCGTGGTTTGTGGCTCGCCGCCCGTGATCTCGTAATAGGTGGGGGAGAAATCGCTGTCGCGGTCGGGGTCCCAATATTGGCCGCTCTCGTCCTCGCCCCACACCTCGGCGCCCACGTTGATGGCCCTGCGGATGGGCGTCACATACTCGTCCTCGGCGTACACCGTTTGCCCATCAATCTCGGCGTAGGGCTTGAAATAGATCGCTTCTACATCGTCGGGGATGGTGATCGCATCATTGTAGACCCCCATGCCGCCGCTCTGAGCGTCGGTGTGGTAGGCATAGTCATTTTGCGCGTCGCGCGAAACCGTATCCCACAGCACATAGGTCTCGTTCGCTGTGTTGCCCCGACCGAGTTCCCAGGCGATGGGGACGCGCGCCCGGGGCGCCGAAACCGGCGGATAGCTCTGGAGTGCGATATCGGGGAGGCATTCGTTGAGCTCAAAATAGTCGAAATAGGCTTCGCCGTCGGATTGCCAGCCGGTTACGTACAGCCCAACGTCAAAGAAGGAAACATCGGTGTACTTGGCGGTAAAGCTCGCCAACCAAGTAACGCCGCCATCAATGCTGTAAGAACCCGTTATAGAGTCTCCCGCTCGCGTCAGGCGAGCATAGGCTGTCGCGCCTTCATAAGGTTGGACGATTTCGTGGTGATGGCCACCCGCACCTGCTTCATAGATGACGTATACGTTGGAAGATTCGCCGCAATCGCCAATCTCGACCGCAAGGTAATGGTCCGCATCTTGCCAAGCCACCAGCCCAGCGCCCCAACAGGTACCATGATCTTTGGTGATCTTGGTCGTAACCACAAAATCCTCGCTGACCGGCTGTACAATGCGAGGCACCGTGCCATCACCGATGTAATACGCGCCGGAGGGAATGCTAATCGTCAACGAGCCAGGTCTTTCGGTGAGGCTATAGTTGCTGGTGTTGAAAGGATCGATCCAAGTCCAACCCGGATCCAGCGTGGCGTTGCCAAAATTGTCGCAAAAGCCCGATCCCAAGACAGTAATCTCCTCTTGGATCGGAGGCGCCGCCAGCCCGGTGGAGTCCAAGAGATCCGCCATACATAAGGCCAACACAAGCACGAACACGTTGAACCAGGTTTTGCTCTTGGCCGATTTGTTCACAGTGGTTTGGTCCTTTCTCCGTAGACTCAAGCTCATAGCCATGTGTTTTTGATTTTAGCAAACGAAAAATTTGCCGTCAAGCGTAATTTTCATCTTCAGAATGTTTCAAAGTGATGCCTACTTCTGCATTGCATGAATTCGTCATTTTATATCTTTGTATGATATGATAGTGGCCTGAGAGGAACACATCTAGGTATAGCGACGTGCAGACGAGGGGACAATGAAAGCGCGGGGTTATAGCCTGCGCCTTCGTTTGTCCCCTCGTCCGCACGTCTCGTCAACATCCAATGCCTACGATACCTTAGAGAAACGGTTGCCACTCTGTCCCATGTCTGGACGATGAAAGCCGTGCAGGCGATGTGAGATGCTTCTCAATCACCATAAGGAAGGGATAAAAATGGATGGAATGGATTGCCGATTGGAATGTGGTACGCTCTAGCTCATCGGACAAGCCTGGTACGGGATTCCAACTATTCAGATCATTAACAAGCCCTGACGCAAAAGCCGAGAACCGATTGAAGGCGCAAGTAGTATCCTCGCAGATGTAGACACCGCCGGGGCGAATGTGTTGTAGCATCTCCTCTAGCGTGGTCTGCTGCTGTTCCGGCGTGTGTCCGCCATCATCAATAAGAATATCTACGCCTTTCACGCTATCCTTGAAGGGACGCCAGAAAGCCCTGTCCGCGTGATCGCCGATAAAGACGGACACGTGATCGTTTTCGTATGCCTTACATGCCGGTTCAATATCAATTCCGTACACATGGCATTGCGCTCCCAAGTAGGAACGCCACATTTCGAGACTTCCGCCACTAAAAATGCCGATTTCGAGGATATCCACCTTGCGCCCCACGAATTTGTGAAGGTGCCGGTGGTATACCTCGAAATAGTGATTCCACTTTAGGATGCCATGCCCTTCTTTGTGATTCTGAAAGTACTCCCACAAAGGGTTATCCTCACTAGCGGCTGGGGAGTCTGTGGTCGGAACAACATCCTGATAGGCCTGCGCAAAGGTATAGCCATCGCAGAGGGCAGGCACTATCCTCATCGCTTGAGCGAATACGCCGGGATGCGTCGCCATAGCTCGGATAATTCGGTGTAGGACTTGGAAATACTGTCTCATGGGTTTCCTTTCTTGCGAGGCGATCGATTTGCATATGACCTTGTGGCACCCACCATGGGCATGACTACTGATGGTTGGCGCCGCATACGCGTGGCTTGGTAACGAGTATTCTAGTCTGCAGTGTCATTGGCGTCAATGAGAGGGGTGCCCATGAGTGCAATACTCTGAACGCGCGGTTGACGGGCTGCTTGGCAGCATGTTATAGTGCATAGGATGCCTTCTTCAATCGCCATCAGAGGTGAGCATGGTAGATATTCTGGTCAAGCTAATCGGTTGGCGAGCCACGCTTGTTCAGGCTGCCCCTATTGTTGCTGATCGCTGGAATTGGCTCCGTCGGTATCTGCGATCCGGTCCGCTCTCCACGCTGGATGTGGGCTGCGGCGCCGGCGAGATGTCCTTGTACGCCGCCCAGCAGGGGAATAGCGTCACGGGGCTGTCGTATGACGAATACCTCAACCAGATCGGGCGCTCGCGGGCCGAAATATTGCGGTTGCCCAATGTGCGCTTTGTCACCGCCGACGCCCGGCAGTTGCGCGCCGCCTTTGCCCCGGATGAACGCTTTCAGCAGATCATCTGCCTGGAAATGATCGAGCACATTCTGGATGACGACCGCCTGATCGCCGATTTGGCGCACTTGCTCGCGCCAGACGGGCGACTGTTGCTCACCACGCCCAACAAGAACGGTTATCGCAAGCCCGGCGCGACGCTGTCGCAAGTCGAGGATGGTGGGCATGTGCGCTGGGGATACACCCATGCCGAGCTACGGGCCTTGCTCACCAAACACGGCCTGGGGGTAGTCGCGGAGGATTACGTCAGCGGCTGCGTGTCGCAATTCATCACCCGGCTGATGGAGGTTGAGAATCGCTATCTCAGATACCTCGCCTGGGCGCTGACTTTTCCTTTCAGGCTTATCATCGCGCTCGACTTGCTGATCACCAAACTCCTGCGGTTTCCGTATCTCAGCGTCGGGGTTGTGGCGGAGAAGAGTCAATCGTAGAAGCATGATAATGAGATTGAGCAGATAATTTGGTACGCCCAGAATGCCAGCCGCTGAAGCGGCAGGCTATGATTACAAAGCCGACCTTCGTCGGCTGGAATTCAGAATAAAATAACATATTTAACACATACAAACCGGCCAGCCCGCGAAGGCGGGCTTCGTAACCGTAGGCATTCTGGGCGTGCCGAGCTACTTGCCTAATCTCTGCTGTCGCGCCCTCACGAACACCCTCTATCCTAACCCTCCGTCCCCGCGATTGCTTTTCCGCCGAAAACCCGCTATCATCCGCCCATCTTACTACCCTGCAAGGAGTGCGTGATGAGCGAATCCACCCGGCCTTTCCGGGCCGTCATGTTCTTGGGCGCCGGCACCATGGGCGGGCAGATCAGCCTGGTCTGCGCGTTGCGCGGCTACCCCGTGTGGCTGACCGATGCCGACGCCGGGGCGCTGGGGCGCGCCGCCGCATGCCACCGCGAGGAGCTGGCGCGCCGCTTCCCCGATGCTGACCATGAGGCGACCCTAGCCCGCTGCCACTATACCACCGACCTGGCCGAAGCCGCCCGCCAAGCCGACCTCGTGATCGAGGCCGTGCCCGAACGGCTGGAGGTCAAGCGCGCCGCCTGGGCGAACCTGGGCGCGATCTGCCCGGCGGAGATGGTCATCGCCACCAACAGCTCGTCGCTGCGCGTGTCGTTGATCGAGGATGTCATTTCCCACCCCGAGCGCGCCCTGAACATGCACTTTTACGCCCCCGTGCTCGAAAAGCCGATGGCCGACCTGATGCGCGGCAAGCATACGTCCGACGAGGTGCTGGAGCGCGCCCGGCGGTTCATCCGTTCTCTCGGCATGTTGCCGCTGATGGTGAAAAAAGAGAGCACCGGCATGATCTATAACCGGGTGTGGCGCGCCGTGAAAAAGGAATGTCTGAAGGTGGTGGCCGAGGGCGTGGCCACGCCGGAGGATGTGGATCGCGCCTGGATGATTTTCACCGGCGCGGTGCGCGGGCCGTTCGGCATGATGGACATCGTCGGGCTGGATGTGATCCGCGACATCGAGATGGTCTATGCCCAGGAATCGGGCGACCCCGATGACCTGCCGCCGCCTTTCCTGGGCGAGATGATCGCGCGGGGCGAGTTGGGAGTCAAGACAGGAAGTGGATTTTACACCTACCCTGGGCCAGCTTTCGAGCAGCCGGGGTGGTTGATGGACGAGGAGGAGCCAGATAAATGACCCTCGCTCGACGCGCGGCGCGCGGCGCGGCCTACATCCTGGTCAGCTCTTACGCCAACATGGCGCTGGGGCTGGCCTACGGCATGGTCATGGCGCGCTTGCTCGACCCGGAGCATTTCGGCGTCTATGGCCTGGCGCTGTTCTTTTTCAACCTGTTCAACCTGCGCGCCAAGCTGGGGCTGGATTACGCCTTGGTCCATCGCCAGCCCACCACCGAGGCGCTGCTGGCCACCCACTGGGCGCTGAGCCTGGCCAGCGGCCTGGCCACGGTGGGCATCACGCTCATCGTGGGCCTGCTGCTGCCCGCCAGGCGCTACGACCCCGCCACAGCGGCGATCATGCTGGCCCTCAGCGGCGCCATGATGCTGGAGGCGCTGGGTTCCACATCGCGGGCCGCGCTGGAAAAAGAGCTGGCCTTTGGCCGCTCCACCATCGTGGTCACGGGGGCGCTGGCGGCGTCGTATCTGGCGGCCATCGGCCTGGCGGCGGCGGGGCTGCGCTATTGGGCGCTGGCGGGCCAGGTCGCGGTGAACGCCCTGCTGGGCAGCATCGGGTTCTGGTGGATCTATCGGCGCCTGCCGGGGCGGCTGCCGTTGCGCCTGGCGCTGGATGGCGACACGGCCTGCTGGATGCTGCGCTTTGGCGGGGTGATGATCGTGGGAGCCATCGCCACCAATGTGCTGCTCGAATTCGACAATTTTCTGGTGGGCACGTTCGCGGGCGCGGCGGCGTTGGGCTATTACGCCCAAGCCTACAAGACGGCCCAATGGCCCACCGGCCTGGTGACGCACGTCGTCTCCAAAGCCTCGCTGCCCACCTACGCCAAGCTGCAAGATGACCCCGACCGCCTCAGCCGCGCCTTTGAGCTGAGCCTATGGCTGATCCTGACCGTGGCTACGCCGTTGGCGTTGGCGATATTCGTCTCGGCGCCCGATTTCTTGCGCCTGCTCTATGGCGACAAGTGGTTGCCTAGCGCGCCGCTGCTGCGCTTGCTGATCGGCTATGCCGTGCTGCGCCCCATCCTCGACGACACCGGCGCGCTGTTCACCGCCATCGGCCAGCCGCGCAAGATCACCACCGTGCTGGTCGTCCAGGCCGTCACGCTGGCGGCGCTGGCCACGCCGCTCACGTTGCGGTTCGGCGCGCCGGGCGCGGCCATCGGCGTAGGGGGCGCGTTCATCGTGGGCATCGGGTTGACGTATCGGTTCATCTCGCGCACAATCAAGCTCGACCTGTTCCGCGCCTTTGCGCCGCCCGTCGTGGCCGCCGTCGGCAGCGTGAGCGGGTATCTCGCGGTCGCGGCGCTGGTGGATTTGAACGCCTTGCCGCTCTTTGCGCGGGTGGTCGCCAAGGGCGGGCTGGCGATGGCGCTGTTTGCCGTCATCGTGCTGGCCATCGAGCGCCGCGCGCTGTTCGAGCGCCTGCGCTACCTGCGCCAAACGCTGATCGGGTGAGGGGATTCACCACGGAGGCACAGAGAACACAGAGATTACAGGAGGAATATATGGATCGAGACAATAGAAAAGAAACCTCCGTGTCTCCGTGGTGAATATTACATTTTGGAGTATGTGATGCGTTTTTCGATAGTGATCCCGACCTATAATCGCGCCGCCATCCTGCGGCGAGCGTTGACCAAGGCGCTGGCGCAAGACCATCCCGATTATGAAGTAATCGTGGTGGATGACCAATCGCCCGACAACACCGCCGAGGTGGTGCAGCGCGAGTTCCCGCAGGTGCGCTATTTCCGGCAGCGGGTCAACGCCGGGCCGGCGGCGGCGCGCAACCGGGGCTGGCGCGAGGCGACGGGCGAGATCATCGCCTACACCGACGACGACTGCCTCGTCCCGCCCGATTGGCTGACCAAGCTAGAGGATGGCTTCATCCGCCACCCCGAGGTGGTGGGCGTGGGCGGCTATTTGGAGGCCCCCGCCGAGACCCTGGCGCACCACGCTCTAGCGCGCTACGAGATCTATATGGCGCGCACGCTGTGCCACGTGGGCGAGAGCGAAATCCTGGCGGGGTGGGAATGCCCCGCCGGCGGCACCAACAACCTGGCCTATCGGCGCGCGGCGCTGGAAGAGGTGGGCGGCTTTGACGAGGGCTTTCGCTACGCCGCCGGCGAGGACACCGACCTGAAATGGCGCCTGTGCGAGCGCGGCTGCACGCTGCTCTACGTCCCCGTGCGCGCCGAGCACTTGCAGCTCTACGCCTGGCCGAATTTCAAGCGGCAAATGTTGGCGCGCGGGCGTGGGCGGGCGTTGTTCGAGCTGCGCCGGGGCAAGCGCCTCACGCGCTGGACGGCGGCGCTGCGCATGGTCAAGGCGCTGATCGGCCTCCCGCGCGACCTGTTCGTCATGCCCGAGCCGGCCTTTGCCCTGGCCCATTGGGTCGAGCTGACCTGGGGCGCCGTGGGCCAGTGGCGCGAGTTGAGGACCAAATCAAAGAAGGATTAACCACCAAGACACCAAGCCACAAAGAAACACCTCAGTAGGGGCGGCCCTGCGTGGCCGCCC
>CAZYPJ010000183.1:0-2544 GCA_964649365.1 uncultured Anaerolineales bacterium
TCATTTCACACCAAACGTTATAGCGGCTGGCGCTCTAGGCGCACCGCAGTATTTTGTGACACTGTAGCCCGCGAGGGGCGGCCCGAGAGCGAATGAGTTGGAGTAGAGGGATGTCGCCCCTCTACAACCTTGCCTCTCGTCGCATCGCTCGACAAAAACACTAAATCTTGTAAATCCTGTCCAATCAATGCCACCCGGGCGCGAGGGCTTGGAGGTTGGCTTCCAGGGCGCGGGCCAATTCGCCCAGGCGCAGCCCGCCCGGTTTCGACACCTGCAACGGCTCGGTCAAGGGCAGCTCGATCTCTTCCTGGTCGCGGGCCGAGATGATGATGACGGGCGTCTGCGCCAGCGCCGGCTCTTGGGCGGTCTGCGCCAGCACCTCGGCGCCGGTGAGGTTGGGCATCATCAGGTCGAGCAGCACCAGGTCGGGCTGGCGGGCGCGCCACACGGCCAGCGCCTCCTCGCCGTTGGCAGCCTCGTAGCAATCTTGCGGGGCGATGCGGGGGATGAGCATCCGCTGGATGAGCCGCACCATGTCGGCGTCGTCATCGGCCACCAACACGCGGCGGATGGGCTGGCCCAGGCCCTCGATGGCGCGCCACAGGTCGTCGGCCAAGATCGGCGTGACCAGCAGGTCGCGCGCGCCCAGCAGCCGGGCCGATTCGCGCGAATCGGGCAGGGGGCAGCGCAGGTGGATCAGGTCGCCGTCGAGCGCCAGCGGCCCGGCGCTGACGATCCCCACGGCGTGCGCCTCGCGCGCCAGGGCCGCGCCCTCCTCGGCGCTGTGCGCGGCGATCAGGCGGTAGCCGTCGAGGTAGCGCTGCAACAGCGAAACGACGCGCGTATCCTCGTGGACGACCACCAGCAGGCGCTTTTCGGGGCGCAAGCGGCGCAGGGGCCGGGCGCGCACCAGCCGGGGCGCGCCCTTTTCGGCGGGCGCCTCCGCCGCGCAGGGCAGCGTGAACCAAAAGGTCGTGCCGCGCAGGTAGGTGCTTTCCACGCCCATCTCGCCGCCGTGCAGCTCCACCAATTTGCGGCTGATGGGCAACCCCAACCCCGTGCCGCCGGCCCAGCCCACCGCCGCCGAGGGCTGCCCCGCCTGGGTGAACTCGTCAAAGATGCGCGGCAGCTCGCTTTCGGCGATGCCCCGGCCCGTATCGGTGACGCGCAACAGCACCTTGTCGCCCTGCGGCTGCGCCTCGAACTCGATCCAACCCGAATCGGTAAAGCGCGCCGCGTTGACCACCAGGTTGAGCAACACTTGGCGGATACGCAGCCGGTCAATGTGGGCGGCGGGCAGCTTGGGCGCCAGGCGCAGGCGCAATTCCAGCCCCTTGGCGGTGATGTAATCGCGCACCATCCCGGCCACCTCTTCGATCAGCGCCGGCAGATCCACCTCGTCGCGGGCCAGGCCCAGGCGGCCCACGTCAATGCGCGCCAGGTCGAGCACGTCGTTGACCAGCGCTTCGAGGTGGCGCGCGTTCTGATAAACCGCCTCCAGGTCGCTGCGGTAGGCGCGGGGGATCTCGACGCCCTCGTATTTGTGCGGCGCGGTGAGCATCATCTCGGCAAAGCCGATGATAAGGTTGAGCGGGGTGCGCAGCTCGTGGCTGAGGTTGGCGGCGAACTCGGCCTTGAATTGCTCGGCCTCGGCGCTGGCGCGCCAGGCCACCACCAGCGCGGCGTTGGTGCGCTCCAAGCGGTAATAGGCTTGGTCGAGGTCCTTGAGCAGCTCGGCCAGTTGGGCGCGATGTTGCCGCGCCTCGTCCATGTTGCGGCGGGCGCGCTCGAACCCCTCCAGGCTCCAGCCCGCCACCGTGTAAAGCGTGCGCGAGGCCGCCCACCCCACCAAGCCGGCGAAAACGCACCCCGCCGCCACCGGAATGACGCTGGCGCGCGGCAATAGCCCCCACACCAGCGACGATTGCGCCCACGGCAGCGCGACCACGCCCCCGCCGGCGATCAGCCCCGCCCAGCCGCCCGCCGTGATGACGGCGATAAAGGGCAACAGGGCGTAGAGAAAGGCGATATCGGGCCGGCGAAAGACGTACAGCGACACGGTGATGAGCAGCGCCAGCCCCGCCAGCCAGATGATCTGCGCCGCCAGCAAGCGCCGATCCAGCAGGCGCAGCGCCAATCCCCCCGAAAGGAGCACGATGGGGATCATGTACCAGATGGTCATGGCCACCTGCTCGCTGCCAAAGGCGCTGATGAGCACTTGGAGCGCGAGATAGACGCCGCTGGTCATGAGGATCAGGCTGCGGAGGGTATCTTGCACCAGGTCGGTCATCACCTGTTGCAACTCGGCGTTATGGTTGGAGGCGTGCAATGTCTTCCACATGGCGTGCTCCGATCTGAAGGTAGGGGCGCAGCGCGCCGCGCCCAGAGCGCCAATAAGGGAGCGCCGCCATCTTGGCGGCCCCTCGCCAGCAGGAATGCTGACGAGGGGAGCGCCGCCATCCTGGCGGCCCTTCGCCAGCAGGATGCTGACGCTCCCTCGCCCACACCAGATGCAGCGCAACGCGCCCAGAGCGCCAATGAAGG
>CAZYPJ010000183.1:2644-8164 GCA_964649365.1 uncultured Anaerolineales bacterium
AGCGCCGCCATCTTGGCGGCCCTTCGCCAGCACGGATGCTGGCGCTCCCTCGCCCACACCAGATGCAGCGCAACGCGCCCAGAGCGCCAATGAAGGAGCGCCGCCATCTTGGCGGCCCTTCGCCAGCACGGATGCTGGCGCTCCCTCGCCCCCTCACGGCAGCGCCGCGATGTTCACCTCGGTGAAATCCTGCACATTATACTGAGGATCATACCCCAAAACCCGCCGCGTCTCGGCAAGGTCGAACGCCGAGGGGGTGTTGGCCGAGATGCCGTAGAAAATGCCGAACCCGCAATCGGCCTCCAGGCTGCGCTCGATGAGCTGGCAGAAATCCAGCGGGTGCAAAAAGAGCGAAAGGAGCTGGCGCGGCGTGTAAAAGGCGACGCGCCCCGTCGCGCCCGCCACCCGCGCCACCCGCGCGCGCTGCGCGGCCTCGTCTTCGGCCTCGTGGCACGAGCCGATCCGCAGGCAGATGACTTCCAGGCCGTATTCATCGTGGTAATAGCGCCCCAGCGCCTCGCCGTAGGCTTTGCTCACGCCATAGAGGCTATCGGGGCGGATGGGCGCGTCGGGGCCGATGGGGCGGTTCTCCATGATGGCGTACCCCGCCGCGTGGTTGGAGCTGGCGAAAATCAGGCGGCGCACGCCGGCCTCGCGGGCGGCCTCGTAGGCGTGATAGGTCCCCACCAGGTTGTTGGGCAAGATGGACCCCCACCCCGCGTGCGCCCCCGCATCGGCGCCCAAGTGCACCACCGCCTCCACGCCCTGCATGGCGCGCAACACGGAGCCGTAATCGGTCAGATCCATCGGCGCGGCCTCGCCGCCGGCGGGCGCGGCGATGGGGTGGCGGTGATAGGTCAACCGCAGGGTGTAACGTTCGGCGCAATTGCGCGCGATCATCTGCCCTAGCTGGCCGCTGCCGCCGGTGACGAGCACCTTCATTTTCTCTGTCATGGATGGGTCTCCTCGGGTTGGGGATGGATGGCGTTATTGTGCGCGGGGAGCGGCGCGGCGTCAAATAGCGGCAGAGATCGAGAGCGCGCCGCTGCCATAATCGCGCCCCTTGTGGGCGCCGGGCGTTAGAAAATCATATCGGGGTCAGGAATCCAGCGCGATGGTGTAGGCCGCCAGCGCCTCGCCCTGGGGCGCCGCTTGGGTCGCCCAATCGCCCAGGGGCGAGATCACCCCGCTGGGGGCCGAGCAGGGCAGTTCGAGCGGCCAGCAATTGTCCACCGTGACGACCCACACGCCGCCGGCCCGGGCGCGCATCCGCAGGTTGCTTTCGTGGTAGGGCCAGGCCACCCGCCGCGACCAATCGCCGCCGTCGCGCCCGCCGTTGACGGCGTGGAAAATCACCCGCGCGCCCATCTGGGCCAGGCGCTGCGTCAGGTGCGGGTCGGGCTGGGGGGTGCAGGCGGGGTTGGCCCACAGATCGTTGCAGATCAGCCCGCCCACGCGCACGCCGCACAGCTCGAACGTGCGCAGCGGGCGCACGGCGTAATGCTCGATCTCGCCGGTAGGCGGATCGGTCAACGTCCCGCAGGTGAGCGTCTTGCTGTGAAAGCCGAGGTAAGCGCCGTCGGGGGCGTAAAAGCGGAGCTGGTTGTAGGCGAGGCCGTCGTCCTCGACGTAGCACGTCCCCAGCGCCAGCCCCACGCCGGCCTCGCGCGCCCGCGCGGTCACATCTTGGAGCGCCTCGGCCACGGCGCGCCGATCAAAAAAGGGCGTGTAGCCGCTCAACGAGCCTTCGGGGGTCAGCAGCACGTCGGCGCGCGCCGCCGCCGCGAATTCGATGGCGCGACCGAGGCGCTCGACGTTGGCCGCCACATCCTCCGTGACGGCGACCTGGGCCAAAGCGACGCGCAGTTTCATGGGAGACCTCCTCGATGAACCACACCACGCCCACCAGGGGCGCGGCTACGGCGTTATCTCCGCGCGGCGGCAACCCCCGCGGCCCACCATCGTAGGGGCGCGATATATCGCGCCCTCACTCACAGCCACACCACGCCCGCTCAACCCCATCGCGCCCCCCAGGGGCGCGGCGACGGCGGTTTCCGACCTTTTTCAACGCCCGCCCCAATTCGTGCTCATGGCCTATCGCCGGCCCCAAGCGGTAATAGTTGCCGTCGGGCGCCCAGAGGAGCGGGTCCACCAGCAGCGCATCGGCGCGGCCCTGGGCGTTGAGCAGCTCTTCATCCACATGGGTGGCCACCACCTCGCCCAGGTAGGTGGCATTGGTGCGCCGCACGATGCGATCCACCAGGCGGCACTCTAGGTTGATGGGGCATTCCACGATGTAGGGCGACGAGATCACGTCCGAAGGCGCGAACGTCCAGCCGCAAGTGGCTGCCTTATCGGGGTCGTCGCGCCCGCTGACGACGCCGCAGTAATCCACCCCGGCGGCCTGCGCGGCGCGCGCGACGTTGACGGTGAAATCGCCGGCCTGCTCGATCAGCTGCGCGGAATGGTGCATGGCGCCGATCCCCAGGGCGATGGTGGGCGGGTTGCCCGAGGCCACGCCGCCCCACACCAGGGTGATGATGTTGGCGCTCGCTGGCCCGCTGCGCACGGCGACCAGCAATGTGGGCATGGGGTAAAGCCAAGTGGTGGGGCCGAAACGTTTTTTGGGCATGAGATGGCCTTTCTGCAAGCAGGCGCGCAGGATAGGGATGGGGGCAGAGACGACGATGGCGGTAGGGGCGCGATACATCGCGCCCTCCCCAAAGGGCATGACATGGCGTGCCCCTACGAGCGGCCCGCCGCCGCGCCTTACCGTATGCGGTCGTCGCGGGCGCGCAACTCTAGCAGCCGCAGCGCGTCGCGCACATCCCCTTCCGATTCGACGGCGATGAACATCCAGCGCCCTTCGGGGTAGGGGTGGGCGGCGGCGATGGCGCGCCGCGCGTTCTCGCCCAGATCCATCGCCAGCGCCTCGTCCACCGCCTGGGGGCTGAGGTTGACCTGCGCCTTAAAGCACCCCTGGGCCGGGTAGAGGTTGGCGAGCATCTTGGCCTTGACGCGGAAACGCCGCGCCCAGCCGTAATTCTTGCCGTAGAGGAAATGGAAATCCTCCTCGGCGGCGTACCTGGCCCGCAGCGCGCCCGCCAGCTCCTCGTAGAGGGGGAAGCGGGGGCCGCTGGCCTCCGTGAGTTCGGCGTCGGTCGGCTGCTGCTTTTTGTCGGTGAACGCGCCCACGCTCATGGCGGCTTACCTCCTTACGTTTGCGCCCGCACGCTCCCCAGAACAAGGAAACACGGAATGGCGCATTCCGTGCTTCTTTGTTGTTCTGTATATCCGCGCCAGAATTCGCCGACCCATCGGGGGCGATCACGCAGGATCGCCCCTACGTAGCCGCCCAACCTACTGGCGAAGAGTGATCCCCTTTTGTTGGTTGGCGATCTTGATGAGCAGCCGCAGCGCCTCGTTCACCGATTCGGAATCGGGAAACACCGCCGCGACATCGGGCGAAAGGATGACGATGTTGCTCCCCTCCGCGTAACGGGCGGCGTATTTGCCGCGCACGCCGCTGCCGAAATCGTACTCTTCTTGCAAATCAGGGTCAATCACTTTTCTGCTCATACATCGCTCTTGAACATTCGATGCAGCTTGCTGCATTATAGCCTGTGATAGCTCACAGAGCAAGCGCTCAAGCTCGGTTCACGAAACAAGCGAAAACACGGAAGCCCGATGCTTCCGTGTTTTCCGTTCTTGCCGTGTGTTCCGTGTTACAAACGCTATTCCTCGCCGGCGATGAACGCCTCGGCGCGGCGGCGGCATTCGTCGTCGTCGAACTGGATCGGGGGCGACTTCATGAAATAGCTGCTGGGGCCGACCAGCGCGCCCGCGACGCCGCGATCTTTGGCGATCTTGCAGCAGCGCAGGGCGTCGATCACCACGCCCGCCGAGTTGGGCGAATCCCACACTTCGAGCTTGCACTCGAGCTTGAGCGGCACTTCGCCAAAGGTGGTGCCTTCCATCACGATGTAGCAATACTTGCGGTCGGTGAGCCAGGGCACGTAATCGCTGGGGCCGACGTGGACGCTATCGGCGGGAAGCTGGAAATCGAGCTGGCTGGTGACGGCGTTGGTCTTGCTGATCTTTTTGGATTCCAGGCGCGAACGCTCCAGCATGTTGAGGAAATCGGTGTTGCCGCCAAAGTTGAGCTGGTAGGTGCGATCCAGCCGCACGCCTCTCATGCGAAACAGGTGCGTCAGCACGCGGTGGGTGATGGTGGCGCCCCCCTGGCTCTTGAGGTCGTCGCCGACGCTGGGCAGGCCGCGCTCCTTGAACCGCGCTTGCCAATAGGCCTCGCGGGCGATGAACACCGGGATGCAGTTGCCCATGCCGCAGCCGGCGTCGAGGATCTGCTGCACGTACCACTTGGTGGCCATCTCCGAGCCGACGGGCAGATAGTTGATGACCACGTCGGTCTTGGTGTCCTTCAGGATGCCGACGATGTCGGCGGTGCTGCCGGGCGCCTTGGTGATGACTTCTTTGAGGTATTGGCCCAGGCCGTCGTGCGTCATGCCGCGATAGACGGGGGCGTTGAGGTTGGGCACATCGGAAAACTTGATGGTGTTGTTCGGCCCGGCCCAGATCGCCTCCGAGAGGTCTTTGCCCACCTTTTCGGCGTCGATATCGAACGCGCAAGTGAACTCGATGTCGCTGATGTGGTAATCGCCCAGGCGAGCGTGCATCAACCCTGGGATGAACTGATCGTCGGGAGCATCCTTATAGAACTGGACGCCCTGCACCAGCGACGACGCGCAGTTGCCGACGCCGATAATGGCTACGCGGACTTTTTTATCCCCCATCGTAACTCCTCCTGGCAGTATAGCTTGGTGCGCCCTCGTTCGTTGAAGGCTAGGGCATGATACGCCAAATGGGGGAATGCGTCAAGCGCAAGAACGAAGCGAAGCAGAGCGTTTTTGCCAGAAAGGTTCTCTCGACAACATGCCGGGATTTGCAGTATAATGAAAGGGATGAGGGGTCGTGTCTCGTGGAGGTTGTTATGACTACCAAAGAAGCGATTTTAGCCGAAATAGACGCCCTTGACGAGGAGCATCTGGCCGAGTTGTACCGCATCATCGAGGAGTTTGTGCGCTCCAAGCGCCAATCTGAACCACCCAGCCTGATGGCGCGGTTGCGTCGCATCAAAATTCAAGGCCCCGAAGACCTGGCCGTCAACCACGATCTTTACGCGACAGGAGCCAAACGCCTTGACGCAGATATTCGTTGATACGGCTTTTGTCGTGGCGCTCATCAATTTTGAATATGGGTTTTGCATAAGAGCCAAATATCTAGCGCGCCTATACGACTATTGACCTCTGAAACTACTGATCCGAGCATGATTTGTTAAACACCCCGGCGCCCACAAGGGGCGCAACTACAGTCGCCTAGCGCCTTGTGCGCGTTCCCGAGCGGCGCAACTGCAGTCGCCTAGCGCCTTGTGCGCGTTCCCGAGCGGCGCAACTACAGTCGCCTAGCGCCTTGTGCGCGTTCCCGAGCGGCGCAACTGCA
>CAZYPJ010000184.1:0-8078 GCA_964649365.1 uncultured Anaerolineales bacterium
GGTCTTTTCCTTTTTCGTAGAAATCCTTCTAGAGCCCGTTAGGGCATTGAAACACCAGCCGTGTAGCGCGTAGAGGCGGTCGCTTGTACCCAAGCGACCGCCTCTACATATTTGGCTTGCCGGATGCGAGCCTCACATGGTAAAATAGCTTGTACAGCGATTGACCTTGTGAGGCTTTCAGTTCGCGAAGAAACGGCCATCATTCCCACCTATCTCGTCCTGCGCCCGGCCCCGCCTGTGTTCCGGGAGCGGCGCGTGGGTTTCGGGCGGCGGGGACCGGGATGGCCCAATGCAGCGCCAAGATATAGATCAGAGGAGTAGAATGGATACGCAAGCATTGCTGGAAAAATTGAATATCCAGGCGTTGAACCAGGGGGCCTGCGCTGGGCCGGGCGCGTGGAGCGCCGAGGAGGGCGCGGGGGTGCTGGCCTCCGATAACCCCGCGACGGGCCAGGTCATCGCCCGCGTGGCGCAGGCCGGCGTGGCCGACTATGATGCGGTGGCCGAAAAGGCCAGCCAGGCGTTTCTATCGTGGCGGATGACGCCCGCGCCCAAGCGCGGCCAGGTGGTGCGCGACCTGGGCCTGGCGCTGCGCGAGCTGCAAGAGCCGCTGGGCGAGTTGGTGACACTGGAGATGGGGAAAATCCTGGTCGAGGGCGTCGGCGAAGTGCAAGAGATGGTTGACATCTGCGATTTCGCCGTGGGCCTGTCGCGCCAGCTCTATGGGCTGACGATGCACTCGGAGCGGCCCGGACACCGCATGTACGAACAATGGCACCCGCTCGGCCCCATTGGCATCATCACCGCGTTCAACTTTCCAGTGGCGGTGTGGGCCTGGAATGCGGCCATCGCGGCGGTGTGCGGCGATACGATGATCTGGAAGCCCTCTTCGCGCACGCCGTTGACGGCCATCGCCGTGCAGCACATCGCCAACCGCGTCAGCGCCGATCACGGTTTGAGCGGCGTGTTCAACCTGGTCATCGGCGGCGGCGCGACGGTGGGCGAGCGGATGATTAACGACCGCCGGCTGCCGCTGATCTCGTTCACCGGCTCGGTTCGCGCTGGGCGGCGCGTCTCGGAGGCTGTGGCGCGGCGGCTGGGGCGCTCGATCCTGGAATTGGGCGGCAACAACGCCATCATCGTCACCGAAGACGCCGATCTCAACATGGCGGTGCGCGCTATCCTGTTCGGCGCGGTGGGCACGGCGGGGCAGCGCTGCACCAGCACGCGGCGCATCATCGCCCACGCTTCCATCATGGATGAACTGGCGCGGCGACTGACGGCGGCCTACAAGCAGGTGCGCATCGGCGATCCGCGCGAAAAGGGCGTGTTGATGGGGCCGCTGGTCACGCGCGAGGCGGTGGCAGAGATGTTGGCTGCCGTGGCGCAGGCCCAGGCCGATGGCGGGCAGGTGCTCACCGGCGGCCATGCGCTGCCGGCGCTGGGCGAACGGTTCGTCGAGCCGACGATCATCCGCATGCCCGCGCAGACGGCCATCGTGCGCGAAGAGACCTTTGCGCCGATCCTCTATCTGCTGGCGTATGAAACGCTGGACGAGGCCATTGCGCTGCACAACGGCGTGGATCAGGGGCTATCCAGCGCCATCTTTACCACCAACCTGCTCAGCGCCGAGCGTTTCCTCTCGCACGCCGGTTCCGATTGCGGCATCGCCAACGCCAACATCGGCACCTCGGGGGCCGAGATCGGCGGCGCGTTCGGCGGCGAAAAGGACACCGGCGGCGGGCGCGAATCCGGCTCGGACGCCTGGAAAGCCTACATGCGGCGGCAGACCTGCACCATCAACTGGTCGAAAGAGCTGCCGCTGGCGCAGGGGATCACGTTCGGGGATTAACGACGCAGAGACCCTCACCCCGCCCTCTCCCATAGGGAGAGGGTGCTGATCCTATCAACGGGCCAGGAATACAGGGTGAGGGTCTTGTTTCCTAGAGGATGATCTCTTCTTCTTTGCCGCTGGCCGCCGAGCGGTAGGCGGCGTCGAGGATGCGCGCCTCGTTCAGCGCCACTTCCATGTTGACGTACAGCGGCTCTTCGCCCAGGATGGCCCGCGCAAAGTTGAGCGGCACGGCGGCGTTGCAGTCATACCCTTCGGGTGCGGGGGCTTCGATCTTGTGCGGCCCCTTGTCGCCCGCTAGGAAAAGTTGCACGCTGAGGCTCCATGTATCAAAGTTCATGATGCCCTGGTCGCCCTGGATCTGAAGCTGGATCGAGGACGCGCGCGGGGGCAGCAGGCCATTGGCTGCGATGGCGGCCAGGGCGCCGTTGGCAAAGCGGATTGTCATCGCATCCACCACATCGAGATGCAGCCCCACGTTGTTCATGCGGGCGAACACGCTCACAGGTTGTTCTTGGGTCAACCACAACAACATGCCCAGGATGTGCGACGCCTGGGTGTGCCCCTCGCCGCCGCCCACGATGGCGGGGTCCGAGTACGACGCGACGTTGGGGCGGGGCCGATCCGTGGAATCGCCGGGCCTGCCGGCGGCGTTGCCCTGGAACAGCTCGTACACGCGCTGCGAAAAGATGCCCGCCGCCGCCAACACCTTGCCGAGTTTGCCCTCGCGGATCGCCTTGTGCGCCTCGGCCATCATGGGGTAGAACAACCACGGATGGCACACGCTCAACATGCGACCCCTTTCCCGCGCCAGGCGTCCCAATTCATTGGCGTGGGCGGCTTGGAGCACAAAGGGCTTTTCCATCAAGACGTGCAGCCCGTGCTCTAGGGCGTAGCGCGCCTGCTCATAGTGCATGTTGGGTGTGCTGGCGATGACGACGCCGTCCATCTCGCACTCGTCTATCATGCGCCGATAGTCGGTATAGTAGCGCGGCACGCCGTACTTTTGGGCGCGCCCCTGGGCTTTGTCCTCGGTGCGGCTCCAGATCGCCGCTACCTCGGTCTTGGGGTCGCGAGAGAGGGGATCGAGATGATGCTCTGTGCCCCACCAACCGACGCCGATCACTCCGATTCGCGCTTTGTTCATGCTTGTTGCTCCATCGAAAGAGTAATGTTATAGGGGTGTGCTCACATCGGCGAGCCGTGCCCCTGATAGCGTTCCGGATGCTCCAGGAACTCGGTCACGCGCTGGCGCGCGGCGGCGATGATGGCCGCTACGGCCTGCCGCCCGAACTCGGCGTTGGCGTCCTGGACGCCGTTGTTGCTGGCGCCGATGGGCGCGACGCTGCGGTCGGCGGGCAGCGTGGACAGGTCTTGCATCCCCGGATCGAGGGCCATCAACAGCGAGGTCTCCCACTTACCGGCGTGGTCGCCGCACGGCTCGAATTGGCTGCGCACCAGTTCATAGCCCGACATGGCCCAGACAACCATCTTGGGCCAACCCTGTTCCTGCTGAAAGATAGCGGCGGCGGCGCGGGCATGGTCGAGCAGTGGATAGTGCCCCGCGCCGATGACCAATACCTTGAACCCCAGGCTCTTGACCTCGTGCATGATGTGGCGCAAGAGCCTGTTATAGCCGGTGTTCTGCTCCGAGATCGGCTCGACCATGTAGCCGGGGGCGAAATTCGCGGCGGGCAGCCCCATCTTGGCGGCGAGCTGGGCGCGGGCGGCGGCGTTGGCCTCCATCAGCGCCTGTTCGCGGTGTTCGCCGTAATACAGCGGCGGAAACACCAGCCCGCCGATCTCCTGGGCGCATTTTTCCAACAGGGCGTGGATTTTGAGCGTATCCAACCCGACAGGGTTATGCTCGCCGTGCCATTCGATGGTGCCGATGGGCAACCACGCCACCGGGCAAGCCTCGCGGCGGGCGACGATCTGCGCCGGACGCAATCGCTCGTAGCGGACGCCAGATTCATTAGACATAATCTACTCCTCTACTCATTACTATCGTGACTGTCAATCTAGCAGTCACGCCACATCGCTTTGAGGGCCGCGAATTTGTTGTTGCTTAGGTATTCGTAACGCGTGACCCACATGCCGTCCACGCGCGAATCGCGCACCACAGCGATCATGCGCTTCCATTGCGCCTCGGAGCGGTACGAATGGGCGTAGGCATAGACGGGCGTCCGCCCGCCTGCCTGGTCAACCACTTCATCCAGCTTGGCGCGCCAACACTCTGGCGTGGCGGGGTGATCCTCGTGCGGCGCGGGGATGTGGTACTGGCTGAAATTGCGCGGCGCGTTGTGATCGGGCAACCCCAGGATGGCGACCAGCGCATCGAGCAGCAGCCCTTCGGGCAAACTGGGGTTCCAGTCGAGCAGCGTCTGCCCGTACCAGCGCGGCAACACCGACCAGTGGAAAGTATAGAGCTTGGGCCGAAGCGATTGGACGACCTCACTGAGCGCGCGATAGTCCATGCCCGATGAGCGATTGAAGGGCGGCGCCCAGCCGTTGGCCCCCAATTCCAGACAGGCGGCGCGCTCGTCGTCCATCGCCTGGCGGAAGACCGCGTACAATCCTACCACGGTCTCGGCCTTGAAGCGCAAAAAATCGAGCCAGCCCGGATAGGATTGCAGCAACTCCAACATCCCCCATGGATTCTGAGCCAGATATTGGATGGTTTCCAAATCGCGAGCCGTCAGGCGGTGTAGGCGATCCCACAAGGCGCGCACGTCGCGGACGATGCGCGCCCAGTCGTATCCGGCTGTCTGCGCCGCCCGGGCGCAGTGGGGGCACAGGCAAGCGAAATGGTCGCGGAGGTCATACACGGTGTACTCGACCCAATCCAGAAAGATGCCGTCGGCTTCGGGGAACTGATGCAGGGCGTCGCGCGCCGTCGCCAGCGCATAGGCGCGCACGGCAGGGCTGTTGAGACATGGCTGGATCGCCACGCGGCGCAGCGGGTCGGGGCGCGAGCCGTCCACATATTGAATTTGGTCCTCGCTCCGCAACCCACCGATGCTCAGCGGCACGATCTGCAAGTAGACTTTCATGCCGCGAGCATGAGCGTCGGCCAATACTTGGTGAGGCAGGTCGCGATCCAAGTCGGCGGGAGCCAGGGCTTGGCGGGGCCGGTAGGGCGTATCGGCAAAGAGCGCCTCGTCGTAGGGCGCGGCGCGATAGCTTGTCATCCACAATTCGCGCTTGCCCCACAGTGGGCGATCCAGCAACCGCTCGTAGCCGTCAATATCCAGCGGCGGCTCGCGCACACCCTGCTCCGGCTCCGCCGGCAACGCCAGGTTGGGCGTGAGCGAGATAGCCTGGGCGCCCGTCGAGGCGACCAAATCCATCACCGCGTTCAGGCCCTCGTATTGCACCGACGGGGCCGCAATCGAGATCCCCAGAAATTTGCCCATATCGCTCCTTAAGCCGCCGCTGCGCGGCTACCCGCGCAGCGCCTGGCGGAACAGCGCGATCAAACGATCTTGCATGGCGCTGTTCTGCTCGTCAATGATCTGGCGGGCGGGGTCGGCGTCGTGCCAGGCGATAGAACGCGCCACGCCTTCGGCAAAGCTCACTGTAGCGCGGAACTCGGGGACGACGCGCTTGATCTTGCTGTTATCGAACACCACGCTGCACGCCTTGTCGCCATACAGCCCAGGCCCCCATTCGGGATAAACCCCGGCGATAAAGTCGGTGGAGATGTGGATGATCTCGGCGTCGGGGCGCCCAGCCGCCCGCGCGATGGTGCGATAGATCTGATCCCAGGTGAGCGCTTCGTCGCTGGTGATGTGAAACGCCTCGCCGATGGCCTGGGCGTTGCCGAACAAGCCCACAAAGCCCAGCGCGAAATCGGTGTGATGAGTCATTACCCATAGCGAACTGCCGTCGCCCTGCGAGATGATGGGCTGCCCCCGGCGCACGCGGCCCACGATGGTATAGCCGTGCGTGCCCACGCCCACGGGAATCCAGGTCGGGCCGTAGGTATAACTGGGGCGCACGATGGTGATGGGAAAGCCAGTCTCGCGATAGGCGCGCACCAGGCGATCCTCGCAGGCGATCTTGTCGCGCGAGTATTGCCAGTAGGGATTGTAGAGCGGCGTAGATTCGGTGATGACGTAATGGTTGGGCGGCTTTTGATAGGCGCTGGCCGAGCTGATATAGATGTACTGGCCTACCTGCCCGGTAAAGGCGGCGAGGTCTTGCTCGATCTGTTCGGGCTTGAACCCTACGAACTCGGCCACCACGTCATAGCGCCCTTCCTCGGCCACCTGACGCATAAAGGCCGTGTCGCTGCGGTCGCCCACGATGCTCTTGACCGGCTGGCTGAACTCCATAGGCCGATTGCCCCGGTTGAGGATCGTGATGTCGTAGCCTTTGGTCAACGCCCGCTCCACACAGGCCGAGCTAATATTACCCGTGCCGCCGATAAAGAGAACTCGCATGGAATCACCTCCCAAAAGGGTATCAGGATTTGCGTTCGACCAACTCGATGCGCACACGGTCGGGGCCTTCGATATAAGCGATGCGCACCCCTGGTCGCGAATTGTAGGGTTCTTGGACAAAGCGCACCCCTTTGCCCTTGAGTTCCGTCACAGCGGCATCCATATCATCCACTGCAAAGCCGAAATGATCGAGGCCAAAGCGGGGGTGCAAGGCCGCAGGGAGAGGTAACTCGTTATCCAATTGCCCATAGACAATCAAGCGCACGCCGGGCAGGTCTAGAAAATACACTTTGGCGCCCTGGAATTGTCCCTCCCCGGCGAGCTTGGCGCCGAGCGCATCGCAATACCAGCGCGCAGTAGCCTCTACATCTTGGGCCAGCAAATGAGTGTGATCGTAGCGAAATGTAACCATCCGAATCTCCATTCGTTACATCAATATGGTGAAGTGGGCGCATCATAGCACACAGCGCCTAGCGCGTCCAACGGGGTATGCCGTTCGCGCTGATGCCCTGGACATAATGCCAAATCGAGTGTTATAATGTAGTCATTGACTGCCATCGTTTCGTTTGACTGAAATCTATCAGTGCTTTATAATTGTTTTTATTTTAGCTGATCTGTGCTATTACAATGAATTTGCCCCCCAGGCGATGACACGGTGCAAGAGGAGACATACTAACATGACATCAAAGGTTGATCTGCCGCGCGCACTCGACTTTCTGGTCGAGCTGCTCAATACGCCCAGCCCGACGGGCTATTACGAGGAGGCGATTGCTTTTGTCGCCCAGGCGGTGCGCGCATTGGGATTGCCAGGTGTGACGATGCAGACCACGAACAAGGGCGCGCTCGCGATCACGCTGCCAGGGCGCAGCGACTCGGCGCCGCGCGCGCTTTCGGCGCACGTGGATACGCTAGGCGCGATGGTGCGCGAGGTCAAATCGAACGGACGCTTGTTGTTGACGCAACTCGGCGGCTACGCTTGGCAGGCGGTGGAGAGCGAGGGGGTGACGGTGCATTGCGTGCGCGATGGTCGCCGCTATCGCGGTACGATCCAGACGGTGAACCCCAGTGTGCATACCAGCGACGAAATGCGCGACGGCAAGCGCGAGGAAGATCGTATGGAAGTGCGACTCGACGCGCGTACAGCCAACAAAGAGGGCACGTTGGCGCTGGGCGTGAACGTCGGCGACTTTGTGTTTCTCGATCCGCGCGTTGAGGTGACGGACACGGGCTATATCAAGAGCCGCCACTTGGATGACAAAGCCGGCGTCGCTGTGCTCTATGGCGCGCTGTTGGCGCTTCAGGCGGAGGACGAGATACCGGCGCAGCGCACGACCTTTTACTTCAGCAACTATGAAGAGGTGGGGCATGGCGCCAGCGCGGGCATCCCGCTCGATGTGGTCGAGCTGCTGGTGGTAGATATGGCCGCCAGCACCACCGGCGAGCATCAGAACTCGGACGAGTATTCGGTGGGCATCTGCGTCAAGGATTCGTCGGGGCCGTATGACCTGGGGGTGCGCCGCAAGCTCGTCCGGCTGTGCGAAGAGCACGGCATTCCGTACAAGCTGGATACTTATCCGCACTATGGGTCGGATGGCAGCGCCTTTTTGCGGGCGGGGGGTAATGTGCGCGTGGGCTTGATCGGGCCTGGCGTGGACGCCAGCCACGCCTACGAGCGCACGCACCGCGATAGTCTAGAGGCCGCCATTCGCCTGGCGGTGCAATACCTGCTCGACCCATCCTGATATACTCGAAACGAAAAAGGGCGATGCGCAACGGCGCAT
>CAZYPJ010000185.1:0-8050 GCA_964649365.1 uncultured Anaerolineales bacterium
GGTTGGTGCAGATGTTGGAGGTGGCCTTTTCGCGGCGGATGTGCTGCTCGCGGGTAGAAAGCGTGAGCACATAACCGCGCTGGCCGCGCGTATCCACCGTCTCGCCCACCAGGCGGCCGGCCATACGGCGCACGTAATCTTGGCGGCAGGTGAAAAAGCCGAGGTATGGCCCTCCGAAACTGAGCGCGTTGCCCAGCGCTTGCCCCTCGCCCAAAGCGATATCGGCGCCGTATTGCCCCGGCGGCGTCAGCATCCCCAGCGAGATCGGGTCGCAGACCACTACCAGCAGCGCCCCTTGGGCGTGTACGGCGTCGGCCACGCCGCGCAGGTCGAGGATGCGCCCCAGGAAATCGGGGGTCTGCACAATCAGGCAGGCGGTCTCTTCATCCACCATGCCGACCAGAGTTTGGAGATCCTGCGATAGGCGCTCATCGCCCTGAATCGTGACGCCCATGCCCTGCGTGTAGGTGCGCATCACCTCGCGGTATTCGGGGTGCACAGTCGGCGCCACGACCACCTTTTTGCGGCGGCCCCTGGCTACGCTCATGGCCATGATGACCGCCTCGGCCAGCGCCGTCGCCCCGTCATAGTGCGAGGCGTTCGAGACCTCCATGCCGGTCAGCTCGCAGATCATAGTCTGATACTCGAACATGGCCTGGAGCGTGCCCTGGCTCATTTCGGGTTGATAGGGCGTGTAGGCGGTATAGAACTCGGAGCGACTCAGCACATGGTTGACCACGCTGGGTACAAAGTGGTTGTAGGCTCCGGCCCCCAAGAAGCAAGCGGAATGCTGCACATCCTCGTTCGCCTCTGACATCTCGCGCAGCTCAGCCATGATCTCTAGCTCGGAGACCGGCTGCGGCAGATCAATCTCGGGGAAGCGATAAGCGGCGGGCACGACGGTGAAAAGGTCTTCGATGTTCGCTACCCCAATTTGCGCCAGCATCGCTTGTCGTTCAGCGGCGGTGTGGGGAACATAGCTCATCTAGTGGCCTCCCTCCTGCAATGCGCGCTCGGCGTATTTTTCGTATTGCGCGGCGTCCATCAGCGATTCGACCTCGTCGGGGTCTTCGATGAGAATCTTGACGAACCAGCCTTCGTCGTAGGGCGCTTTGTTCACCAAGTCGGGGCTGGCGTCCAATTCCTCGTTGATCTCGACGATCTCGCCAGCCACTGGCAAGAAGCAATCGGATGCCGCCTTGACCGATTCGACCGTGCCGAACACTTCGCCCTTGGCAAAGCTATCGCCCAGCTCGGGCATTTCGACATAGACGATGTCGCTCAACTGTTGTTGGGCATAATCAGTAATGCCCACATAGCCATAGTCGCCCTCGACCCTTACCCACTCGTGGCTCTTGGTGTAGCGGCACTTTGGATGCACCTTGACCGGCATAGTTCCTTTCCTCCCTTGATCTCAGCGGAAGTCTCCCCAATCATTTCGGATGTTTGTGATAATGTTGCATCAATTCCGTCTGCGCTTCAAGTGCGAACCGTCGTTCAGCGCCGATAGGCTGGCGTGTAGAACGGCCTTTTGACGATCACCGCCGGCTTGATCTTGTCGCGGATGCGGACGCCGATGGTCGCGCCCAACGCGCTATAGGCGGCGGGCGCGTAGGCCATGCCCACAAATGCGTCGAGCGTAGGCGAATACAGGCCGGTGGTCACCTCTCCACAGGCGACGCCATCCACCACCACTTCATAGCCATGGCGCGGCACGCCGCCCTCGGTCATTTTGAACCCCACCAGCTTGCGCGTTGGCCCCTCAAGACGCACCTTGAGCAGCGCTTCGCGCCCGATGAAATCACCCTTGTCGAACGCCACGGCCCAACCGAAACCGGCCGAGATGGGGTCCAACGACGCCGAAATCTCTTGGCCATAGAGCGGCATACACGGCTCGGAACGCAGGGTGTCGCGGGCGGCCAAGCCGATGGGCAGCAGCCCATAAGGCGCGCCGCTTTCCATGAGTTTGTCCCAGATCATGCCTGCCTGGTCGGCGGGGAAAAACAGTTCGTAGCCATCCTCGCCCGTGTAGCCGGTGCGGCCCACCAAAGCAGGGACGCCAGCCACAGTAGTTTCGAGCGCGGTGTGATAGGCCAAATTGCGCACATCGCCCGCGCAGAGCGGCGCCAAAATCTCGGGCGCTTGGGGGCCTTGCAGGGCCAGCATGTAAGTCTCTTCGGAGATGTTCTCGACCGTTACGTCGAACCCGATGCGGTGATAATTCAGCCAGCGCGTGTCTTTGACGTTGTTCGAAGCGTTGATGGCCACGAAATAACGGCCCGGCAGATGGTAGATAAAAGTATCGTCCACAATGCCGCCGTCCTCATAGCACATCAGCGAATACTGCGCATGGCCCAGTGGGATGGCGCTCACATCGGCGGTCATCACTTTTTGGAGAAACGGCAACGCATCGGGGCCGCGCACCACCACCTGCCCCATGTGGTCAATATCGAACAACCCCGCCGCCTGGCGCACTCGCAGATGTTCGGCTTTGGGGCCGGTGGGGTATTGCACCGGCAACAGCCAGCCGGCGAAATCAATGATCCGAGCGCCCAATTGCACGTGTCGATCGTAAAGCTTTGTCGCTTTGGCCATAATCCATCCTCCTTTGATGGACGAAGCGAAGGGTCTCTAGCCCTCTCGCTATCGGCAAAGCCAGACCATCGTCGGTCCGGCGCGATCACCATCAGCCAGGCGGAACTCGATCCAGCGAGTAGATCAACGCTGCGACCTCGGCTTCAGCCTCGGCGGGCGTGAGCGGGCGCGGATAGTTGTACATCACGCCGCCCGGGCGCTCGTTGTAATAGGGACGATTGCAGGCAGCGCAGCCTGCTGTGCGAAAGGCGGCGCCCCCCGCCAGCCAATCGCGCAATTGCTGCGCCGCGACGCTAAAACTGATCAACACGCCACCCATATCATAGCGCCAATGCTCGGCGCGCGCCAAATCGTGAACGATCAGCCAGCGGGCTGCTTGCGCCCGCCGGTAAGAACTCAGCGGCGGCGGCTGGCGTTCGGCCCAAGCTGCTCCCGCCGCCGGCGTAAAAGCGAACAGGCCGATGGTGACGCCGAGATCGTGCGCCCATTGCATCCGCTCAATCAGATCGCGCTCCGTCTCGCCCAACCCAGCGATGAGATGCGTGCCGATTCGCCCAGGAAAGCGCCGGGCGCTCGCTTCTAGCAGAGCGACGACCTGCGCCCACGAGCCGCCTTTGGCCTCTCGATAGACCTGCTCGCAGGCGGCGTCGAGCGCGATGGTCACACGCTCGGCCCCGGCGTCGAGCAACGCGGCCACGTCATCCACCATGCGCGGCGACACAGAGACGCAGATCGGCGCGGCGCAACGGGTTGACAATTGCTCGACTGCCTGCCTGGCCTGCTCGAAATAACCCGGGCTGACCGTGACCTGAAAACAAACGCGCCTGATGCGCCCCTCTCGATAGGCGCGCGCCGCCGCCTCGGCCACGGCATCGGCGGGAAAGGCGGGCCAGCTCACCCGCGAGAGGGCGTCGGCGTCCGCCTGGCTTTCGCGCGCCTGGGTACAAAAAGCGCAATTGCGGCTACACCGTTCTCCCAGCATCAGATAGGCTGTGGTGGGCGGGGCGTCCATGCGCACCTCGCGCAGAGCCAACACGCCGGCGCTGCCCAGAGACACGCGCCAACGTTCCTCGTCGGTCTCGATTGCGGGGTGTTGAGGCTCTATGGCAGGGCGCAACATTCGTCTCCCCAGTTGATCTCTAGCCCCAACTCGCGGGCGGCGCGCTCAGCGGCGCGAGTGGGATTGACGATGACGTTCAGTCCGGCGCGCACAGCCAATTCGTCGAGCGCCTCGCGATACGCCCCATAGGGGCGCATACACCCCAGATAGAGCTTGGCGGCGGGCAGCATCAGCCGCGCATCCAGCAGCAGATCGGCCACTTCCGGCAAAGCGGGCGGGGCGCAATCGGCGTAGGCCGTGCCCGCCGTTGGGATCAGCGCCAGAAAAACGAGATGCCCCACGTTCCGCTCGCGCAGCGCGGCCAGCGCCAGGCGCTCGCCGCTCAACCGCCCGGCGCGCAGACCGATGGTGAGGTGCGGCACAACCGGAGCATGGCGGCGCAACAGATCAAAAGTGCGCATATAGGCATCCAGTCCCATATCCAGACCATAGACCTCGCGGGCTGTCTCGCGGTCGCCCACCACGTCGAACGAGATCATATCCACCAGCGGCGCGATGCGGCGCAGTTCCTCTTCCTCGATAAACCCCACATGCCAGTTGAGCCGTCGCCCCCCCACGCGCAACGCGGCCACACGCTCTAGGTGCTCGCCCACAGGCACGCGGCCTTGCGGATCGCAACCACCCGAAATGAGCAAGCTAGAGGCCCCGTTGGGCTGCACATCCCAGATCGGGCGCATGTGGCGCAGATAGTAGCCGTTGCAGTGGGCGCAGCGCAAAGCGCAGGCCGGGCCGGTCAGGCTCACGGGCAAGGTTCGCGTCGGGCGATCAAACCGAATGTTGCTCGCATGATGAGCGCAACGCGCGCGCCACGCCTCAGCGAAACGTTCGGTTTCATTGGCCAACAGATCGCCGAGTTGGGATTGCGGCCTGCCGAGCGCCGCGCTGTCTTTACGGTCGCTAGATTCAGATTGCGTCATACTGACCCCATCGGGTATGCGTTGTATTTACACTATAACAATGATACCGGAGAGCGTCAAGATAGCGCGGGCTTTTGGCTTTCGCTTCTCAATGCCCCTTGCTATCATCATCTCGGCATGGTATAATGGTTGCAGATCGTCAACGAGCAGAATATACATCCCACTCTCAACCCACCAACTCGCCTGCATTTTCGCGGGGGTGCACCGATGTTTGTTGCACAGGGTAAGCACAAGAGGCTATCGTAACGCCGTTCGGGTTGCGCAGCCTCTTTTTGCTATCTATTGGGGGTACATGGTCGTTCTAGAAGGGGAGGTATCGAGCTATGTGGATTCTGCGAATGAACATGACCGATCGCAGCTATCGGGTCGAAGAGACGCCCGAGGCCTACCGCAACCTAGGAGGCCGAGGGTTAACCTCGACCATCGTACACGATGAGGTGCCGCCCACTTGCCACGCGCTCGGCCCGGCGAACAAGCTCAGCTTTGCGCCGGGCAGCGTCACAGGCGCCGACGCGCCCAGCTCGGCGCGCGTTTCGGTGGGCGGCAAATCGCCCCTCACTGGCGGCATCAAAGAGTCCAACGCCGGCGCCGCCTGGGCGCCCGCCCTGGCCGACATGCAGATCAAGGCTCTGATCGTCGAGGGTCAACCCGAAAGCAAAAGCCAGTTTTGGATGGCCCACGTCACCTGGGATCGAGACGCCAAACGCCCCGCCGTGCAGTTTCTGCCTGCCGACGAGTTCGTGGGAGAGAATCTGTACAACACCTTCCCGAAGCTCGAAAAGCGCTTCGGCGCAAAAGCACATATCGCAGGCATCGGCGTAGCGGGCGAGAATCGCTACTCCAACTCGGGCGTGGTGTTCGATGACCTCAAGGGCCGGCCCAGCCGCTATTCGGGGCGCGGCGGGTTGGGCGCTGTGATGGGCAGCAAAGGACTGAAATTCATCATCGTGGATGACCAAGGCGCGCCCGGCGTCGAAGTGAAAGACAAAGCGCTGTTCGCCCAGGGGCAGCGCAAATTGGCCGACGCCCTGCGCACTCACGCCGTCACCAAGCCCAAGGGCAGCCTGAACGCTTACGGCACGGCGGTGCTGATCAACATCATGAACGAGGCGGGCGGCCTGCCCACGCGCAACTTTACCTCCGGGCGGTTCGAGGGCGCGGCTCGGATCGCTGGGGAAGCCATCTTTGAGGGCAATAAACAGCGTCTAGGCCGAGAGGTGTATAACCACGCTTGCAGCCCGGGCTGCATCATCCAGTGCTCGAACACCTGGTTCAAGGCCGACGGCAGCGAGGCCACCTCGTGCGTCGAGTACGAGTCGGATTGGGCGCTGGGCGCCAACTGCGGCATTGACAACCTCGACCAAATCGCCGAGATGGTGCAACTCTGCAACGCCTACGGCCTCGACACCATCGAGACGGGCACAACGCTCGCGGTGGCGATGGACGCCGGATTGCTCTCGTTTGGCGACGGACAGCGCGCCATCGAAATGATCCACGAGATGGGGCGCGGCACGCCGCTGGGGCGCATCCTGGGCAACGGCACCGATTTCACCGCGCGAGCCTTTGGCGTGGTGCGCAACCCCACCGTCAAAGGGCAGAGTATGCCCGCCTACGACCCGCGCGCGGTCAAGGGCATCGGCATCACCTATGCCACCACCACGATGGGCGCCGACCATACGGCGGGCTATACCATCGCGCCCGAAATCCTGGGCGTCAGCGGCAAGCAAGACCCGCTCAGCCCGCAAGGCAAAGCCGATCTGAGTCGAGGGTTCCAGGCTACCACCGCGTTTATTGACTCGACGGGCCATTGCCTCTTTATCGCCTTTGCCATCCTCGACATCGCCAGCGGGTTCGAGGGCATGGTGGAAGAGGTAAACGCCATGCTGGGCACGAACTATACCACTGGGCAGGTGGCCGACCTGGGCGCCGACATCTTGCGCCGCGAGCGGGCGTTCAACGAGGCGGCAGGCCTGTCCGCCGCCCATGATCGTTTGCCCGAATTCATGAGCTATGAGAAGCTGGCGCCGCACAACGTGGTGTTCGATATTCCGAACGAGACGCTCGATGCGGTATTTGGCGAGATCAAGCTCAAAGAAGTCGCCGCCAACGCCTGATAGAATCTGCGCAACGGCCCCTCGCCGCCGCTGGCGAGGGGCCGCGCTATACGAGGGGCGCGATGCAAGTGCACGTCAGAGTGTACGCCACGCTCACGCAGCGCGTGGCGCACAATCCCGCGCTACAAAATCCGGGGCCGATCCGTTCCGGCGTTTCCTTCAAGGTCGCGCTCGCTGAGGGCGACACGATCGCCGACTTGGTCGCTCAGCTCGATCTGCCGCCGGAAGAGATCAAGATCGCCTTTGTCAACGCCAGAGCGCGCCCCCTCGACCATGCCCTTCAGGATGGCGACGAGGTGGGCCTTTTTCCGCCAATCGGAGGGGGATAGATGGCTGGGTTCACCGTAGATGTGTGGTTATACGGCCCGCTGGCTCGTTACGGCGGCGAAGCGAATCGGGGCGGTTATGCCAACCTGACCGTGGAACTCGGAGAGGGCAGCGCGCTCGGCGACTTGTTGGTGCGACTGGCCCTGCCATCTGAAGAGCGCGGCATCACCTTTGTCAACGGACTGCTCACCGCCATGCCCGGCGTGCAGCCCGATCTAGATCACCCCTTGAAACCTGGCGACCGCGTGGCGCTGTTTCACCTGGACAGCATGTGGCCGTTCCAATATCGCGACGGCGCGGCGATGGGGCCGGGCCTGGCCAAAGCGATGGGCCAAAAAAGCGCGCTCTTTCACGATGCCCGGCGCGCCGACCAAGAGCAGGCTCTATCAAACGCGCAAGCGCCCGCCGCTGAACCGTAGGGTATAGATGGGGGCGGCGCATCGTTCGTCAGCCGAGATGGTCTCGACGCCCCAGAAGTCTTCGATATTGCCGTGCACCTCGGCGGTGTACACCATGCAGTCAGCCTCAAAACGGCGCGGCCCGCGATAGGGCGCATCATGGGGAACCAGGCGTAACGCCTGGCGCAGAAAACGGTACACTCGCCCGATCTCGCCCTGTTCGACGAGCGACTCGTCCACCCCGCCAAAGTACGTCATGGCCCAGACTGGCGTGGACTCGCAATAGACCGTCTCTTGCCCCGCAAATCGGGCGCTGCCAAAGTAGATGTCGCGATACAACCACTCGCCCCGAACATACTCCAATTGGCGCGAGCCTGGCAGCGCCGGTTCCACTTGGGTCTGCGCGCCCTCGGCTGCATAAGTCTGTAGCTTGGCCTCTATCAGAAAGGCGATCAGCGTATCATCGTGCATCGGGCTGCGATTCCTCCCTCGTCTCTTATAGTCTTGGCCGACTTGGCCTAAATCTCTACAACTGGTATATCGTTCCCGATTCCCTGCCGCCACGCTGCCACCTGCTCG
>CAZYPJ010000186.1:0-8006 GCA_964649365.1 uncultured Anaerolineales bacterium
CGTTTTTTGTAGCATGGGAGACGGGACCAGTATAGCACAACAGCGCATGTCACAAAACGTTTCCATCCGGCGCAAAACGAGCGTATAATCTGCCCAACAATCAGGAGGAAGACCTTATGATTACTGGCAACCGCATTATCTTGCGCGCCTGGGAGCGCAGCGACCTCGAAGCGTTCACCCGCTGGTTCAATGACCCCGAGATTACCATCTATCTGGGCAACTCGCATCCTTGCATGTCGTTCGATCAAGAACAACGATTCTACGAAAACGGCATTGACGAAAAGCACCGTTATTGCATCACACTGAAAGAGGATGGTCGTCTGATCGGCAACTGTTCTCTCATCCATATGAACACCAAAGATCGTTCCGCCGAAGTGGGCATCGTCATCGGCGAGAAGGATAGTTGGAGCCAGGGCTATGGCCGCGAGGCGCTCGGTCTATTGCTCGAAATCGGCTTTGAGGGGCTGGGGCTGAACCGCATCTTTTTGCGCCACATGGATTTCAACGAGCGCGGCCATCGCTGCTATCTAGCGGCGGGGTTTGTGGACGAGGGGCGTTTTCGCCAAGACACTTTTGTACGTGGCGAGTTCCATGATACGGTGCTGATGTCGGTGTTAGCTGAAGAGTATTTCGCGCGCAAGCGCGCCAAGGAGGCCGCATGATCGTCGAATGGAACACCCATCTCTTTTCCAGCGACACGCAGCGTTATCCCTTTTGGGCCGGGGCGTCGTACACGCCCGACGCCGCGCACCTCGATGCCGATCCGTTAGCGACTTATATGGCCCGAATGGAGGCCATAGGCATTGATCGCGCCGTAATCGTTCAGCCCGAGCCGTATGGCGATGATCACCGCCTGGTGCTAGATTCGTTGGCGCGCGAGCCGGAACGGCTCAAGGGCACGTGTCTGTTCTTGCCCCAAGACCCCGATGCGCCGCGCAAGCTGGCCGACCTCACGGCGGCGCACCCGGCGTTGATCGCGCAGCGCTTTCACGCCTACCGCGAAAAGGATGGCTTTTACTTTGCCAGTTTTCATGAACCCCGCGTGCGCGCCCTGTGGCAACGAGCGGGCGAGTTGGGTTTGGTGATCGAGCTGCACATCAGCCCGAACTATGCCCGGCAGGTGGCCGACCTGGCCCGCGACTATCCTGATTTCCCGGTGCTGGTGGATCATATGGGCGAGCCACAGATGGGGACAGAAGAGGAATATGACGATGTGCTCGATCTGGCGCGCTGCCCCAATATCATCATGAAGATGTCAGGGCTGAACCACTTTTCGCGCCAACCGGCGCCACACGAGGATGTGCGCGATCTCGTCCGCCGTGTGGCGGTGGCCTTTGGGCCGGAGCGGCTAGTCTGGAGCGCGGGATCGCCTGCGACAGTGGACGCTCTGCTCACCAACTGGTCGTCTATCGAGTGGGCCAATGTCAAAGGGAGGAATCTAGCTCGTTTGGCGCGCTTCACATGAGCGGCGACTCACGAGCGACGACAAAAGCAACAGCATTCCCATCGCTATGCGAAAGGCTGATCGCCCATTCTCCTAATCCGAGTTCCTGGGCGCGAGCCAGGGCGCGGCCATAGAGCGTCACCAACGGCTTGCCGCGCCCGTCGGACAGCACTTCCATTTCAACCCAACTGATGCCCATCAGCCCCGTGCCCAGGGCTTTGGAAATGGCCTCTTTGGCGGCAAAGCGCGCCGCCAGTTCGGGCAGTCGCCCACGGTAGCGCGCTTGCTCGGCAGGGGTATAGACGTGGTCTAAAAAGCGTTGGCCCCAGCGTTCTATTGCTTGGGCCACACGCGCGATCTCGATGATATCCACACCGACGCTGAGCACTCTGCCCTCCTCATTCACCATCATGTGCGCTAAAGAGGCGCAAAAAGGGCGCCGCCCTCGCCTGTTGGGGATTGGACGGCGCCCCATGCTATGCTCTCCTATTTTTCAGTCGCCTCTTGAGGAACATGCTCGAACATTGGCTCCAGGATGCGCTCCATCGCCATCGTATGGCTGCACACCCCGCGTTGCTGGAAAAACGAGCACTGGCACGACCACTGCCCTTTGTTGTAGCTTACATGGTAGGTGGCATGCTCGCCGCGAAACGTGACCTGGAACTCTTGGAAAGCGATGCGGTCGCGCTCTTCGGCGTAACGCTTTGCCTTTTGGATCTTCGAGATCATGCCCGAATCCATGCCGTACCCTCCTCATATAGACAAAAGCACCAGGGCGCTATATTCCCTGGTGCAAAAGATAACCCGCTTTCATCTGCATCTGCGCCACAGAGCCGCTCCTGTCGAACAGTGCTGCCTGTCATCTGCCCCTAGTATAGCGCCTTTGGGCGTTGGTGTCAACGTGAATGCCAAATGTCGTTCAGGCAATAACCACCGCCGAGAATATCGCGCTTGCGCCCCGACGCGACGCGATGTATCATCCTGGCAGCGTCAATCAACCTCAGCTTGCATCCGGGAGCCGCATGATGAAAACGATCCAGCCCCAAGAGCGCGCCTACTTGCGTAACCTAGCCCACCGCGTGGCCGAAATCGCCGCCCAGCCCACCCAGGAGGAGCGTCGCCGCCTATGGTACGCTACCAACGGCCTCAAGCCTATCAAGCCGCTGATCTTTTGCTCGCCCGAGGGGGCTTGGGTGGAGTTGATCCCCGAATCCACCCTGCGCCTGCGCGATCCGCTCCTGCGCGGCTGGGAACTCAACCTACTCCAACGCATCTACACTTGGGAGCATTTCAGCGACGACCAGGTGATTGACGCCACGCTGGCCGTGCCGCACGTCTATCAGGATACGGGCTGGGGCCTGGAACCCACCCGCACCCACAGCGACACGGAGCGCGGCTCATACATATGGGATGCACCAGTCAAAGAGTTGAGCGACCTCGACAAGTTGCACTATCCCGAGGTCATTGTGGATTGGGAGGCCAGCCGTCGCCAGCTCGAATTGGCCCAAGATCTGTTCGGCGATATCTTGCACATCGAGCAGCGCACTAGCTTCTGGTGGTCATTGGGGTTGATGATGGTGTGGGCGCAATTGCGCGGCCTGCAACAGATCATGATGGACATGATCCTGGAGCCAGAATGGATGCATCGCGCCTGCCAGTTCCTCGCGGCAGGGCGTCTGCACTTTGTGGATAACATCGAACAGCAGGGATTGCTGTCGCTCAATAATGGCAACCAGTATGTCGGCTCGGGCAGTTGGGGCTGGACCGATCTTTTGCCGCCGCCGGATTATCAGCCTGGCCACGTGCGCACCCAGGATATGTGGGGCTTCACCGAGGGGCAAGAGATCACTGGCGTCTCGCCCGAGATGCACTGGGAGTTCGCCATGCAATACGAGGCGCCCATCCACCAGCGCTTCGGTCTCACTTACTATGGTTGCTGCGAGCCGTTGGACAAAAAGTTCGATTACGTCAAGCGCCTACCCAACCTGCACGCCGTGTCTATTAGCCCCTGGTGCGACCGCGCCATCGCCGCCGAAGCATTGGGCGACCGCTACGTCTATTCCTGGAAGCCCCATCCAGCGCATCTGGCAGGCGTCCAGTTCGACGGCGACTATGTGCGAAGCTATATCCGCGAGACGCTCGAAATCACGCGCGGGTGCGCCGTGGTCATGTCGCTCAAAGACACGCACACCTGCAATCAGCAACCTGCCCGCTTTGACGAATGGACGCGCATCGCCCAGGAAGAGAGCCAACGCGCCGCCGGGCGCTAACTGTCCAGGAGGCGCCCATGAAGCGCGTATTGATCGGGGGCATTTCGCACGAGACCAATACGTTCAATCCGCATCCGACCGACCTGGCTGCTTTCCAGCAGCGCGGGCTATACTCGGGCGACGAACTGATCGCCCGACGGCGCGGCACGAACACCGAGATCGGCGGCATGATCGCCGGATTGGAGGAGCGTGGCCTGGGGATTGCGCCCGCCATATTCGGCGCAGCGATGCCCGCAGGCGTTGTCACGGCTGGGGCTGTAGATGCGATCCTCAATGGCCTGCTGCAAACGCTAAAGCAGACGCCGGTGGACGGCGTCTTGCTAGCCTTGCACGGCGCGATGGTCACGGCAGAGCACGACGATGGCGAGGGCTATGTGCTGGCGCGCATCCGCGAGTTGGTCGGCCCTGAACTGCCCATCGTGGTCACGCTCGACATCCACGCCAATCTCACTTCCGCTATGGCTGCCCAGGCCCAAGCGATCACGATCTATCGCACCTATCCTCACCTAGATATGGCCGAACGAGGCAACGAGGCGGCAACGATCATGGCCCGTATTCTCGCTGGCGAGATCGCGCCCGTCGTAGCAGTGGCCAAACGGCCATTGCTCATTGGCCCGCCCCACAACGTGCTCCCCGCCGATTGGCCTATGCGCGCCATCATGGAGCGCGCCCGTGCGATGGAGCGCGACGACGCCCGGGTCATCGCCGCCTGCCCGTCGCACGGCTTTGTGCACCAAGACGTGCCCTTTGCAGGAGTGGGCGCTGCCGTCACTACCGACGGCGACCTCGATTTGGCCCAGCGCCTAGCCGACGAATTGGCCGACATGCTCTATGCGCATCGGCGCGATTATTTCGTGGCGTTGCCCGACGCCGCCGAAGCGATCCGCCTGGCGATGCGCTCATCCAATCCCCCTGTCGCCATCGCGGACTCGGGCGATAACATCGGCGCGGGCACGCCCGGCGATGGTACGGCGCTGCTGCACGAGATCATTCGCCAGGGCGTGGACAGCGCCTTGATAGTGCTATGGGATCCCGAATCCGCTCAGTCGGCAGCGCGGGCCGGCGTTGGCTCCACGGTAACATTGGCAGTGGGCGGCAAATCGGATCCTCTCTACGGCCCGCCCATCGAGATCACCGGGCGCGTGCGCGCCCTCACCGACGGCGTGTACCTGAATCGCGCCTGGGGCGGCTACTCGGCGGGGGTCGAATCCGACATGGGGTTGACCGCGCGAGTAGATGCCGGCGGGTTGACCATTGTGCTGAACTCGATCAGCGCCAGCCCCAACAATATCCTGCACGTCAAGTCGCTGGGCGTCTATCCCGAAGACTATCGTATGACGATTTGCAAAGGCGGCCTGGCGTTCCGCGCCGCCTACCAGCCGCCGACGGCCAATAGCTACATTCAGGCCAACACGCCGGGCTATGCCTCGCCCGATCTGAGCCGCTTTGCGTTCCATCGGCTCGCACGCCCCATCTTTCCCCTCGACGGCATCTAGGCCAGTTGGAAGAATGTCAGGGATTTGTGAGCGTTTCGTGAGGGTAGGCGTTGACGAAGCTGCGGGCTGACGATATGATGAAGAGAGACACAAGGGCGTTCATGTAATGCGGAGGTGGTTCATGATGCGAGTCCGCGCTCGACAGGGCGGTCGCGCCGTCGGAGCAGCGGCCCGACTGGGGCTGGCGTTGCTTCTGGGGCTGATCTCGGCGAGTATTGCTGCGCCGGTTCGCGCCGATACCGACTGGGTGACGCAAACGGTGGACGCACCCCAATCCTTCCACCACATGGGCCAACGCAGCTTATGTCTCGATGCCGAGGGACGCCCCCATATTGCCTACGGCGCCGCCCGTCTCTACTATGCCTGGAAGGATGGCGCCTCATGGCGCATCGAGGTCGTAGATGATGCGCCGGGCGTGGGTCAGTATGCTTCCATTGGCCTCGACGCTGACGGCCATGCGCATATCAGCTACTACGACTCTGCTCAAGGCGACCTGCGATACGCTCGCCAGGATGAAGCCGGTTGGCATATCGAAGTGGTGGACGACGATAACGATATGGGGCTGTACACCTCGATAGCGGTGGATGCCTCCGGATACGCTCACATCAGCTACTATGACGCGACCGACGAAGAATTGAAATACACTTCTTGGAGCGCCTCCGGGCGCAACACGCAATCGGTGGACAAACCGGGCAACGTAGGGCTGTACACCTCCCTGGCGCTCGACACCGACGGACGCGCGCACATCAGCTATTACGACGAAACCGCCGAGTATTTAAAGTACGCGCATCAAACCGGATCGGGCTGGCAGATCGAGCGCGTGGACACGTCCAGTCAATACGTAGGCAAACACACCTCCATTGCGCTCGATAGCAACGGTTATCCCCACATCGCTTATCAGGATTGGTGGAACGAACGGCTCAAGTACGCCTACCGCCAAGCCGATGGCTGGCATATCGAAGTAGTAGATGATTTGCTGGTAGTAGGCGAATACGCCTCGCTCGCGCTGGATGCCGCCAATTACCCACATATCGCCTATTACGACGCTTATCGGTCAGACTTGAAATACACCGCCAAAAGCTCAACGGGCTGGGCAACCGTAAGCTTGATCGAAGATGGCAACGTGGGCCAATACACCTCGCTTGCCGTGGACAGCGGGGGGAATCCCCATATCAGTTACTATGATGAGACCCATATGGCGCAACAATACGCGCACCTGACCGCCGAGGGCTGGCAGGTTGAACTGGTGGGCCAGGATGAGGTTCAGGGGGAGCAGCCATCACTGGCCGTGGATGTGTGGGGCGACGCTCACGTCAGCTTTTACGACCCGGCGTCGGGCGACCTGCGCTACGCCCGGCGCGGCGACATTGCCTGGAGCCTCAAGACCCTCGATGCCAATGGCGACGTGGGCCAGAACAGCGACCTGGTTCTGGGCGGAGACGGGCATCCGCGTGTGACGTACTATGACGCCACGCAAGGCGACCTGAAATACGCCTATGAGGATGGCTCCGGTTGGCAGACGCGCGTGTGGGATGACGCGGGTGATGGGGGGCGCTACAGCGCCCAGACCATCTTTACCGCGGTGACATACCCGATCTCAACAACGCCGGTATACACCGATTACGTCCATATCGGCTACTATGATGCTGCCAACGGCGCCGTCAAGTACGCTCTGTTGGATAGTAATGCCGCCGCCCCCACCATCGAGATCGTGGACGATCAGGACGATGCTGGTCAATTCGTTTCGGTGGCGCTCTCGACTACCTATGAGAGCATGGTGCAACCCTATCTAAGCTACTATGTGGCCGATACCGGCGACTTGCGATGCGCCTGGTGGGACGGCGCTGCTTGGATCACCAAGACGCTAGAGACCGCTGGCGATGTAGGCCAATATACTTCGTTGGATATTGATCCCAAAGCGCAATTGCACCTCATTTACTATGACGCCACAAATGGCGACTTGCGTTACGCCTGGTTTGACAGCGGGCGCTGGTTCACCCAGACGGTGGATGCTACAGACGACGTGGGGCAGCACTGCATCTTGCAAACGGCGCTGGCCACGTACTCCCTCACCGGCACGACCCAGAGCTACTATTGCCCGCACATCATTTACTATGACGCTACGAACGGCGCCGTCAAACACGCTGCCAAGGTCAAGACAGCCACGGACTATAGCTGGCATATCGAGACGCTGGCGCACATTGATTCTCCTGACCCGGCGTCGGCCTTTGTGATGGCGCGGAACCGCTATTTGCACTTGCTCTATGGGCGGGGCGACGCACTGCGCTACGCCCACCAAGAGACTGCCGGCTCAACCGATGGTGCCTGTCACGACGAGGCAATAGCACAGCGCAGCGAGGTGGGCGATGTGGGGTGGTACACATCCATCGCTCAGGATCAATGGGCCAGGCCGCACATCAGCTATCAGGATCGCGCCCGGTATCATCTGAAACACGCCTATTATGACGGCTGGGCTTGGAGCCTCGAGACCGTAGATGACGAGGGAGTGACCGGCTACTATACCGATATTGCGGTAGATGCGGATGGGCGCCCGCACATCAGTTACTATGGCGACACGGATCTCAAGTATGCCTACAAAAATGACGATGGTTGGCATATTAGCGTCGTGGATAGCAGTGGAAACATCGGGTTGTTTACATCCATCGCATTGGACAATGACCAGCATCCTCACATCGCTTACTATGACAGCGATAACGAGGATCTCAAATACGCACACTGGGATGGCGTGGAGTGGCGAATAGAAACGGTAGCACACGGCAGCGATGAAGGTCGCTT
>CAZYPJ010000187.1:0-681 GCA_964649365.1 uncultured Anaerolineales bacterium
TTTGTACAATGCACTGTACAAAATCACCGCTTATTTTGTATGGTCTGTATGAAGTATCAGCCGGACGGCGCCTCAAGGCGCTTGAGCGCCACATCCACGCAATGTTTCACCTGGCCCACCAACGGAAAAACCTTGACCCGCACGCGCTCGGGGTTGAGCAGATCATGGCTCTCGCGCAGGCACTCGTAGCGCGCCTGTTGAGCGAAATGCATGAGCGTCGTGTAGGCTTCAGCAATGCTGCGCAATTCTTTGCGTTTCCTGATCCAGTCAATCGTCTGGGCGTGACTGACCAGATCAATATCCTCGTCGGCAATGGATCGGGAGTATTGCCCGATCAGGTGCAACGCTGCATAGAAGGCAACCGTTGCGCTCCAATCGGGGTAGCGATCCACCAATTCGCGACAGATGCGCTCGTTCCGCTCGGCTTTGCTGCGATGGGCTTGCGCGCGATTCGGATCACGCGACATGAATGACGAGCCTCCCCAAGAAAGGGCTAGAGATTGGCGCTGTCGCGAATCTCGACGTGCAGGGTGCGATCAAAACGATCCATCAGCTCCCACTGCCGCGCCGAGATTTGCTCGATATCCTCCAACATCAACTGCTTCCCCGTAACGGTCAGAATCAGAATGTCGCCTTCCAGGCGAGCCAACCCAACTGGAACCACGCCACGTAGTCGCGGCG
>CAZYPJ010000187.1:691-6123 GCA_964649365.1 uncultured Anaerolineales bacterium
ATGTCGCCTTCCAGGCGATCCACAATGTGAGTGATTTTCGGGCAGGCAGCATAGAGCGCGCGCTTGGCCTGCGCGACAAAGAGATCATCGTAAGGCCCGGACGCGACGCCCAATGCGTTCACATAGATGCGCGGGGCTTGTTCAGTGCTGGTTGCCATATCAGGCCTCTATCAGTCCAGTATCATCACTACACGAGGCGTTGATAACGCCTCCTACGCCATATCATACCACAAACAAGCTCAACTCGCAAGAGATAATCGGGTCGCAACCAACGGTGCGCACGGAAAGTGCCTTCCGTGTGTTCCGTTCTTCCGTATTCTCTCTCCGTGTCTCCGTGGTGAGACCCTCTTACCCCTCCCGCTCCCCCTTCCGCCCCAGCCCCTGCCACCTCCTCGGCCCCACGCGGCGCCAGGCGCTCTGGGCGCGATAGGCTTCCTCCAGTGCGATCTCGTGCGGGCTGTAGCGCGCCCGCTGGTAGGCCTGGCCGATCAAGTTGATGTCGCGCGTCAGGCCGTCGGCGCCGAAGCGCCGCTCCAGGGTGTAGGCCAGCGCCGTCACGTATTCATAAGGCGTCTGCCCATCCACCGGGCCAAGACCCAGCCAACGCGCCCGCCCCGCCAAGCTGGAATAGGTCCGCCAGACCAGCTCGCGCGGGGTGCGCTTGCGCTGGAACCAGCGCGGCGGCCATAGGATCACGAACAGCAGCACGGCCCCCAACATCGCGCCCCAGCCCCAGATCGGCATCCGAAACGGCTCCTCGACGGGCGCTTCGGGCAGAGTGTAGCCCGTCGTCGCCGTCGCATCTTCGTAATCGAATAGGCGCTGCGTGGGCGTCGGCTCGAACTCGATCCAGCCATAGTTGGGGAAATAGACCTCGGCCCAGGCGTGGGCGTTGGAGGAGCGCACCACCCAGGCCGACAGGCTGTAATCGTATTCGCCCATGTTGAACCCCGAGGCGTAGCGCGCCGCCACCCCTACCGAGCGCAACATCACCACCAGGGCGCTGGCAGAATAGTCGCAATAGCCGCGCTTGGCCTCGAACAGGAAATAGTCCACGAAATCGGCGTCCAGCGGCGGCGGTTCCAACTCGGTGTCGTAAGTCAGGCTGCGGATGTAGGCCTCGATGGCCCGCGCCTTGTCATAGCGCGTCGTCGCCCCGGCGTCGGCCACGATCTGCTCGGCCAAGTCGCGCACGCGCTGCGGGATTTCGGGCAATTGCAGATAACGTTTCTGAATATTCTCAGGATACTCTCCTTCGGCCTGGCGTAGGCTGGCCGCCGTGGTCTGGATGACGTGCGAGACGACGGTGTACTCATCGGCGCGCAAGGCCACCGCCGCCAAGTCGCCCTCGTCGCGATAGATGACGCGATAAGGATGATCCACGATTACCACCGGCTCGTTGACGGCGTGGATCAATTGCTGGTTCTTGTCGAGCACGGCATAGGTCTGCGTCAACACGGTGTGCGGCGCGATGACCTCTTTCCAGGGCTGATCTTGCGCCCGCGACAGTTCGTTGCGCAGCGATGAATCCCAACCAGAGCCGGTATAGACATCGTAGGTGCGCTCGCGCCAGTAGCGTTTGGGCACCAGGTCGGCGGCGCTGGCGCCGCCGCCGATCACCTCCAGGTACTCTTCGGGCGGGGGCGCGGGGTCGCTGGTCTTGACCAGCATCACCGTGTCCTTGCCCAGCTCGCCCTGGGCGATGTTGTGGATGCCCAAGCTCTTGGCGCCGGGCGTGGGCTTGGGCACGGGGTTGCGCCCGGCGAACGCCTTATCAAGATCGGCGTAGAACGGCTGCACCGTGCCCTTGATGAGGTCCCAGAAAAAGAACACGGCGCGGTTGTAGGTCATATAGGGCGTGAGGATGGCGATGACGAAAATGATCGTGGCCATGATCGCGCCGGCAGCCACGGCGTCGCGCTTGAGTTCCGATGAAAAGTCCGTGCCCAGGCGATCCCACACGTCGCGCATCCGCTCGGCGTTGGCCCAGACCAACGCCAGCAGCGTGATGGCCAGATAGACGTGGACATAGCTCATACCGACGTCGGTAAAGGCCACATTCACCACCACACCCGCGCCCAAGGGCATCAACGCCACAAAGGTGCGCCGGCGGCGGAACAGCTCAAACCCGGCGTTGAATGTCAGTAGCCAGATGATAAACGCCACGCCCAGCCACAGGGCGGTGTTATCGGTGGTGGGCTGGCCCGCCTGCACCGCCTTGACCCACTCCGTGAGATGTGTGACCATGGCGCGGCATGGCGCCCAAAAGACCACCGCCGAGCGCGCACAGGGGATCTCGCGGCCGATGATGCGGTTGGCGACCAGATCCCAGGCCCAGGCGATGGCGCGGCCCGCATCGCCCCACACCATGCCCAGGCGGGGCAGCAGTTTGCCCGCGAATTGGATGCTGTACTCCAGCCCCAACCCCAGCCCGGTGAGCCAGGCCAACCAGGTGGGCAATTTGGTGCGCGCCAGGATGACGCCCACCAGCGATCCCCAGGCGGCGACGTAGAGCAGGCGTAGCGCCTCGGGCGCCCAGCGCGTGGCGTTGATCACCAGCGGCAGGCAGGCCGAGGCCCCCAGCAGCAGCACGATCAGGAACCAATCGGCGCGGCGACGCGGCGGCGTGTAGGCGCGGGGATAGCTCGCGGCGCGCGGATAGCGAGGGTAGCCGGTAGTCGCGCTCATGCTTCACCTCCCGGATGGGGCTGGCCGATGTCCACCCACTCGGCGGCCTCGCGATCTCCCTCGTTCACCACCACCACGCGGCCCGTGCCCAGGGTGCGATATTCGGGCCGCTGCTGGCGTTTCTGCGTCAATTGTTGGAAGCGGAACCCCTTGCCCAGGATGTGCGACGCCACGCCCAGGTCGGCCAGGGCGCCCATCACCCCGCGCACTGAACCCGCCGCCAAGGATGGCGGCGCTCCGGGCAAAGCGCCAGCATCGGGAGCGCCGCCATCCCTGGCGGCGACCGGCGCCTGAAAGCTCTCCGCGTCGAGCAGCAACGCCGTGGCGTGGATGCCGCGCCGCAAGAGTTGCCCCAGCCCCTCGATCCACTCCGGCTTGGTGGAGGGCGTCAGCAGCGCCACGCTCATGCCGCGCCCCACCACCGGCTCGGCCACGGCCAACACCTGGCCCAGCGTATGCTCGCTAATCGCATGGACGCCGGCCAACACGCGCAGCAACTCCCACAGTTGCTGCATCCCCTTTTGCGGGCGGATCACCACCGGCTCGCGGCCGTAAGCGATCAGCCCCACAGCGTGGTTGTTGCGCAGCATCTCGTTGGCCAGCGACGCCGCCAGGATCACGGCGTACTCTTCGGTAGATTCGACCCCTTCCCCAGTGTGCGCGGCGCGATCCAAATCGAGGATCAGATAGAGGTCGCCCGACGGCTCGCGGTCGAACTCTTTGACCATGAGCTGCTCCTGGTCTGGCATCGAGCGGCGCGCCGTCGAGGGCCAGTGGATGCGCTTGACGGCGTCGCCGGGGACATATTCGCGGGTGGATGAGGCGTTGGTGGTGGTGTCGAGGCTGCGCACGTTGGTGCGGGCCGATCCGCGCGCCATGCCCCACGGCTCTAGCAGCGGCGGCAAGCTGGCGATGGGCGGATAGACCACAAAGCTCTCGGTATAGTTATGTCGAGCAACCACCTCGAACAGGCCAAAGGGGTCGCCGGTGCGGATATCCACCGGCCCCAGGGTGTAGATGCCGCGCCGCTCGCAGACGCCCTCAGTGGTCCAGCGGGTGGTGTTCTTGGCGCCCAGGCCGATGGCGCGGCTGGCGCTGTAGCCGGGCAGGTCGGAATGATCGCGCACCTCGGCCCACAACAGCGGGAACCAGCCCTCGTTATGGAGGATAAAGCGCTCCTCGATCACATCGCCCACCTGCGCCCAGCCGTAGCGGCGCTGGCGTTGCAATGCGATGCCGCCGGCAATGTTGCGCGCCCAGAGGTAGGATGCGCCCAGCACGCCCAGCAGGATGATCAGGCAGAACATCACCGCCGGCGCGGGCGAAAAGATTTGAAAAATCAGCAGGCCGATGGCCAGGTAGAGCGGGATGCGCGTCGTCAAATGGACCGAAGGTTTCATCATCGGAAGTGCCTCCTAGGGGGAAAAGATACGCGAATTGTCCGGTTTTGTAAAGCGGGGGGAGCGCGTCACGAAGGTGCGCAGAGAGCGGAAGGTAAGCCCATTGTTTGACAAGCGCCGAGCCTTCGGGTAGCGTAAATTGTGTGGCTCGATTGCAGACCCTAATAAGAATGCGAAAGAATATCTTGTACATAATGCAAGTGCACGCCGATGGAGGATGTAGTGGCCGAAGATCGTAGCGTTCTAGTCAAAGATAGCCGACAGATGCTTCTGTGGATGGATGCTCCTACTACTGAGGATCCTGCCTACTTGTCAAAACAGCTAATAACTTATATCGGAAACAAGCGTGCGCTTCTTGGGCATATTGGTGTTGCAGTGGAGCGGGTAAAGCAACGACTCGGCAAGCAGAGGCTCAAGTTCTTTGACGCTTTCAGCGGATCAGGCGTCGTATCTCGTTATATGAAGGCGCACGCATCTTTGCTCGTTAGTAATGACATTGAAGACTATGCTGCTACGATTGCGCGGTGCCACTTGCGCAACCGCAGTACTGTCGATTTTGCGACGCTGGCCGAAATCGTTGCCCAGTTAAACGAAAGGGTTTGCACGGAGCCTTTACCCCCGGGGATCATTGAGGAACTGTATGCGCCCCAAGATGATACCAACATCACCAAAGGTGACCGTGTATTTTACACTCGTGAGAATGCCAGGAGGCTTGACAACTATCGCCGATTGATTGAGTGGGCGCCGCCCGACATGAAAGAGCTGCTTCTAGGTCCTTTGCTTAGCGAGGCGTCCATCCACGCTAATACAGCCGGCGTCTTCAAGGGTTTCTACAAGAACCGCCATACGGGGGTTGGGCAATTTGGCGGCAGCGGGTCTGATGCACTCACTCGAATTATGGGCCGGATCACGCTTGAGGCGCCGATTCTGAGCCTATTCGAGTGTGAATACGAGGTGTTCCAAGAAGACGCAAACACATTGGCTCGCAACATAAGGAATCTTGATCTCGCCTACATCGATCCACCCTATAACCAACACCCCTATGGATCCAACTACTTTATGTTGAATGTGCTGCTCAAATACCAACGGCCCAATCACATCAGCCAAGTCTCTGGTATACCTGCCGATTGGAAGCGCTCGGGTTACAATGTGAAACAAAGAGCCTTCCCGCTGTTGAAAGAGCTTTTGCATACCATTGATGCGCCATTTCTTCTGATATCTTTCAACAACGAAGGCTTTATTCCACCTGGCAAGATGCAGACAATGCTCAACGAGCTTGGCTCCGTGGAGATTATCGAGGCGCCTTATAATACTTTTCGGGGGAGCAGAAATCTTGGGAATCGG
>CAZYPJ010000187.1:6133-7996 GCA_964649365.1 uncultured Anaerolineales bacterium
TGTCACCGAATACCTATTCCTGGTCGAACGGAGGTAGCGCTTTATGGCGCGAAAGCAGCCCCCCGGGCAGCGTGCTGGCGCGGTTGAAGTAAACCCCTAGATTTGGGCCGCCAGCCAAGTGATAGTATCCTCTGCCAAGGACATTGGCTCCCGCCTCTTCATGCAACCCTCAGCCTACTACCCTACATTGGAGAACAAGTCGAGCCTAACATGAAAATCTACATCACGGGTATCAGCGGCTTCTTGGGCATCAATCTGGTGCGTTACCTGTTGGAGCAGGGCTATACGGAAATAGCCGGGATCGATCTGGTGGCTTTTTCCGGCCCGGAACGAGACAAGATTGCGTTCTTGCAAGGGGCTATCCGCAAGCCGGAGGATGTGCGTCGCGGCATGGCCGGGGCTGAGGTTGTCATCCACACCGCCGCAGCGCTGCCGCTGTACCCCGTTGAGGACATCTACTCGACCGAGGTAGAGGGAACGCGCGTGGTCTTGCAGCAAGCCCTAGAGTGTGGGGTCAAGCGCGTCATCCACATCTCCACGACCGCTGTCTATGGCGTGCCCGATCATCATCCCATTTACGAGCACGATTCATTCAGCGGGGTAGGACCGTATGGCAAAGCCAAAATCCAGGCCGAGGCAGTTTGTGAAGAATATCGCCAAAAGGGCTTGTGCCTGCCTATCCTGCGGCCCAAATCCTTCGTCGGGCCGGAACGCCTGGGAGCGTTTGCGATTCTCTATGAGTGGGCCAGCGACGGGAAAAATTTCCCGATGATCGGTTCGGGCAACAATCGCTACCAGTTTCTGGATGTGGAGGATTTGTGCCAGGCAATTCTGGCCTGCATGACGCTGGATCAGGCGCTGGTCAATGATACGTTCAACATCGCCGCGGCGGAATTTACCACCATACGGCAGGATTACCAGGCGGTGCTGGACGAAGCTGGTTTTGGCAAACGGATCATCTCTTTCCCGGTCAAACCGGTTGTCTTGGCGCTTTCGATCCTGGAAAAGCTCAAGCTTTCCCCGCTGTATCCGTGGATCTATGAGACAGCCTCGACCGATTCATTTGTCTCCATCGAGAAGGCGCAAAAGATCTTGGGCTACCGGCCCAAGTACTCCAACCGGGAGGCGCTGCTCCGTAACTATCATTGGTATCTGCAAAACAAGGAGCGCCTGACCCGTGGCGATGGCTTGACGCATCGTCTGCCCTGGAAACAAAGCGCCTTGAAATTGGCCAAGATGTTTTTCTAGGCCCAGGCGAGGTAGTGCAGACGCTATTTCTATGCTCAAGCGTGGAAATAGCGTTTTTTAATGGCGATTAGGCCCACTTGGCCAATTTGCAAAAGATGGAGGCCAGCACCTCGTAACAAAATATGGTCGTCCGCGAGCTGGTCTGTAACCACTTGTAGCCATAGGCAGGTTCGCCTTGGGCAAAGGCCGAGAGCCAGTAGAAATCCACCCAGCCAACTTTCCTGGCAATCTCCACTGCCCGTCGGGTGTACAAGTCAAGGGTCACCAAAGTCGGCTGCCCAAACGACTCGGCCTGGACGATCTTGGCCGTGAATACCAGGTTTTCGTAGGTATTCCTAGAGCGGTCCTCTTCAATAATGTACTCTCGAGGAATGCCCAGGGAAACCGCGTAATTGGCCATCACCCTGGCATTGGTGGTTCCCAGACCCTGGTTGTCGCCGGTGGACATGATCAGTTTCGCATGGGGAAATCTTTGCCACCACGCATAGGCCAATTCGATTTCAGCGCGTGTTGGCCGGGTCGGCGTGAAAGCGTTTTTGACCGCATAGGAAAGAATGACAAAACAATCCGGCTGCGATGGGGGATTATCGGGCAAAGACCAGGCATTACAGAGTT
>CAZYPJ010000188.1:0-7937 GCA_964649365.1 uncultured Anaerolineales bacterium
ATGTTCCTTCTATGCGTCACCCCGGGGCGGCTCTACCTCCCCCCCGGCCCCTCTCCCCGCCGCGCCGCTGGCGCGCTACGGGGAGAGGGGGGTGGGGGGTGAGGTAGGCCCACGCTTTGCAGCATGGTCACTTCGCCCAGGCAGTAGGCGGCGACCAGTTCCAGCAGCACATCCAGCGCGCCCGCCAGGCCTCCGGAGCCGAAATCCTCCTCGTGCAGGCTGGCAAAGAGCAGGGCGTACATTAGCTTGCCGATCTCTTCCGCCGGCGCCTGGATGGGGATGCCCTCGGCGCGGCAATGGGCGACCAACTCTTCGATAAAGGCGCGGTCGCTGGCCAGGTGCTCCTGGAGCTTACCCGGGGGGATGCGCCGCGCCAGCGCCTCGTATTCGCCGCTGTTGAACACTTGCAGGATCGGGATCGTCTTCCATTGCGTCATGGCGTGTTTGAAGGCGGCCAGCAGCCGCGCGCGCGGCGACGGGCCGGGCCGCGCGATCTCGGCCAGGATCTCTTGCCGGTAGCGCCGCTCCACCTGCTCGACCACATCCATAAAGAACGCCTCTTTGGAATCGTAGAACAGGTAGAACGCCCCTTTGGAGACGCCGGCGGCGGCGGCGATCTCTTCGACGTTGGTCTTTTTGAGACCATAGGCGGCAAAGAGCTTGTGGCCCGCCTCCAGCAGCCGCGCGGTGATCAACTCTCTCTCGCGTTCGCTAAACGCTTTGGGCATGTGGGCCTCTCTGTCTGTATGACTGAATGACGAATATGGTCATATAGTATCACAGATAGGATGAATTGTCAAATTGACGCCGCCCCCCGCCTGCGGTATGATCGAGTGGTCAGTCGTCAGTTTTCAGTTTTCAGCGACCCCCTTCACTGAAAACTGACGACTGAAAACTGACTACTTTCCGGAGGTCTGCCGCCATGTTCACTCCCGTCAATAGCGAACTCCTGGCCCGGCTGGAGGCCATTGTCGGCCCGGCAAACGTCCTCACCGACCGCGACGCCATCGAAAAATACTCCCACGACGAGACGCCTGGCGTCGTGGGCTGGCCCGAGGTGGTCGTCAAGCCCGCCAACCGCGACGAGATCGTCGCCATCATGCACCTGGCCTCGGCCAACACGGTGGCCGTCACGCCGCGCGGCGCGGGGCAGGGGCTTTCGGGCGGGGCCGGGCCGCTGTTCGGCGGCATTGTGCGCTCTATCACGCGCATGAACCGCATCCTCGAAATTGACCACCGTAACTTGATGGTCACCACCGAGCCGGGCGTCATCACCGGCGAGCTGCACCGCGCTGTGGAGGCCGAGGGGCTGTTCTACCCGCCCGACCCCGCCAGCCTCGACTCGTGCTTTATCGGCGGCAACATCGCCGAGGGCGCCGGCGGCCCGCGCGCGGTGAAATATGGCACGACGAAAGATTACGTCGCCGGGCTGGAGGTCGTCTTGCCCGATGGCCGCGTGTTGGAGTTGGGCGGCAAGCTGGTCAAGGATGTGGCCGGCTATAACCTGCTCCAGCTCATGGTCGGCTCGGAGGGGACGCTGGGGATCGTGACCAAGATCATCCTACGCTTGTTGCCCCTGCCGCCGGCCCGGCTCGACATGCTGGCCCCGTTCGACGATTTCCAGCGCGCCGCCGACACGGTGTCGGCCATCATCGCGCAGAACATCATCCCCACCACGCTCGAGTTCATGGAGCGCGAGACGCTGCTGGCCTGCGAGCGCCTGCTGGATAAAGAAGCGCCCTTTCACGACGCCGAGGCGCATTTGCTGATCCAGCTCACCGGCCAGCGCCAGGAGGATTTGGAGGCCGAGCTGGATGTGGTGGGGCAGCTCTGCCTGGATCACGGCGCGCGCGACGTGCTGGTGGCCGCCGACCGGCCCACCCGCGACAGATTATGGGAGATGCGTCGCGCCATTATCGAGGCGATGAAGCACGAATCGCCCACCAACCGCACCGAGGACGTTTCCGTGCCGCGCAGCGAAATCCCCGCGCTGCTGCGGGGCGTCCACGAGATCAGCGCGCGCCTGGGCGTGACGGCGCTCTCGTTCGGCCACGCCGGCGATGGCAACGTGCACGTCAACATGCTCAAATACGACATGCCCGACGACGAATGGGAGCACAAACTGCACGCCTTTGAGGACGAGCTGTACCACCTGGCGCTGCGCCTGGGCGGGACGATCACCGGCGAGCACGGCGTGGGCGCCACCCGCAAGGGATACTTGGCCGAGGCCAAAGGCGAGGCGGCGGTAGAGCTCATGCGCGGCATCAAGCAGACGTTCGACCCGCTGGGGATCTTGAACCCGGGGAAGGTGTTGGTATAGGGGAAAACCAAACACAAAAAACCGCCCGAGCCTCGTTCGCTCGGGCGGTCTCTATTTCTTTGCGGGGAACGTGTAATCCCCGCTGTGCCGTGTGTCTTGTCGCTTGAACCTGCTCGCGCAGGTGGGGACCTTCCGATGGCCCGCAACCCCTAGAGGCTTTGAACCACACCTGGATGCCGGCCCCCTAGATCAATGTGTTGGCTCAAACGTAAAGAGAACATCACGCACACCGCAGGGATTACGCTCGAATCATAGCACAATCGCCGGAAAAAGCAAAACGCAGTGTGCGAACAAGCGGGGGCAGCCGCCTCGCAGGGCCGCTGGCTATGCGCCAGCCCCCTCGCCCTTGCGCCAGCGGGCCAGCAGCGCCAGCAATTCCTTTTGCGTGACGGGCTTTTTGATATAGTCGTCGGCGCCCAGCGAATAGGCCAGCTCCGGCTCGTTGAGGATCGAGCACACCGCCACGGGGATGTCGGCGGTGGCCGGGGTGTGCTTCAAGTTTTGCAGCGCCTCCCAGCCGTCGTGGGTGGGCATCATCACGTCGAGCGTGATGAGAAAGGGTCGCGTCTCGCGCGCCAACGCCAGCGCCTGCTCGGCGGTGCGCGCCCCCACCACCTTGAACGCGCCCCCCGCCAGGTAGCGCGAGAACAGCTCGATCACATCCTCGTTGTCGTCCACCACCAGCAACACCTGGCGCTGCAACGGCAGCCGCAGGTGGATCGCCCCGCCCTCGATCTCTAGCTCGCCGCCCACCGCCTCGGCCAAGCTGCGGCTCATCTCGATCCGCCCGCAGTCGTCGCCGGCCCCCTGGCCGCTCGCGGCGAACGCCAGGTGCACATCGTCGCCCTCTTGTTCCACCGCAATACGCAACGTCGCGCGCTCGCGCGCGCCCAGCAAATAGCTCAACAGGTTCAGCACGATCTGCCGAAGCAGCCCGCGGTCGCCATAGATAGGGGGGAGATTGGGCGCGCACGTCACTTCGATGGCGATCTCGCGGCTGGCGGCGAGCTTTTCGACGGCGCGCAGCGCGCCCAGCACCAACTGCTCGCCATCGAGCGCCTCGCGTTGGGCGCCTGCCACAAAACGGCTGATGTCGGCGGATATCTCGGGCGCATCCTCGCCCGGCCCGGCGACTGGTTGAGATTGCTGCGGGGCGGCCTCCCACAAGAGGCAGGCCAGGGCGTAGAGCGCCCGCGAGTGCTCGCGCTGATATTGCCGGTCGCTGATGGCCAACTCGCGCTGAACATCGAGCAGGCAGGTCTGCTGCACATAGCGGTCAAAAAGGATGCGATAGGGGCGCCATTCCTTGGCGCTGTAAGGCAAGGGGCTGGCGGGCCGCAGGCGCTCGATGGCCTCGATCAGCGCGCGGCGCAGCGCCTGAGCGCTGTTCACGCCGGCGGGCGTCAGCGCGGCAGGCGCCAGCGCCGCCCCTAGCGGGTGCTCTTGCAGGTAGGCCGTATCGTAGAGATGTAACAGCGCATCGCGCACCTGGCGGAGAAACTCTTTCGTTACCCCAATTTGCCTATCCTCTTGAAAATCATGGCCCGAGTCGTAGGGGCGCGATAATCGAGATTCGATGAATGGCGCGGCGCGCCCTGGGCGTACCGCGCTATTTTCTTAAACTTCATCGCGCCCTACGACCTACGGGACGCGCGCCCCCCATCGAGCGAATGGCGAAACGTTGGCCAAACGATGGCGGCCCCCTGGCCTCAATGGGGGTATAATAAAGGTACGGTTGGCGTGTCGTATTCGGATCGAGCCGAGTATAGCATCGCTGATCGCGTCGGTCAACCACCCTTAACTCCCAACGGGCCATGCGTCGTCGCGCCCCGGCCCCGAGGGACGCTGCTCCTGGCGTCGAACGAATCGGTATCCTCAGAACGATGATCACAAGCGCAGGAAGGCGCTTTCGCCGACCCGCGCTGCGGATAGATGCAATCGGAAAGGGGGGATGCTTATCGCTCACGTGCTTTCGGAATGCGCATGACAGGGCCGTTATGTGACGTTCTTGACTCGCACATCAGGAGGAAAACCCAGTATGGAGAAGAGACTGACGCGCCGTATTTTCCTGCGTACCTTTGCCGCCGGGGCTGCCGTCACCGCCGTAAGCGCCTGCGCCCCCAAGATCATCAAAGAGACCGTCGTCGTCGAAAAACAGGTCGAGGTTGAAAAGGTCGTCAAAGAGACCGTCGTCGTCAAAGAAGCTGTCGAGGTCGAAAAAGAAGTCACCCGCGTGGTGGAGCAAAAGGTCGAGGTCGAAAAGGCTCCCGCTAAAGTGTCGGGCGAGCTGATTTTCTGGGGCCACGACCAGCACCCGCTCGACCTGGCCGCCACCGGCTTTGTCGAGCGCAACCCCGAGATCAAGTGGGTCTCGCCGCACCCCGCCGACCGCGGCGAAAAGATCCGCGCCGCCATGGCCGCCGGCGATGGCTGCCCCGATATGTACTGGGCCGAGGCCACCGAGGCGCAGGATTGGGGCTGCAACGACCTGCTGACCGACCTGACCGATGAGATCGCCCAATACAAGGATCAATTCCACCCGCTCAAGCTGAACGAGACCTTTATCGCCAAGACCGGCAAGAATATCGGCTGGCCCGGCGACATCAGCGTCAGCGCCTACTACTATCGCCCCGACAAGTTCGAAGAGGCTGGCTACAAGGACGTGGATTGGGATAAAATGACCTACGACGACTTTGTCACCATGTCCGCCGACCTCGCCAAGAAGGGCAAGTACACCTTCTGCTTCCCGGCGGATGGCTGGGGCGCGCTGTTCATGTTCACGCTGCATCAACTGGGCGGCACCGCCGTCTCGCAAGATGGCCAAAAAATCACCGCCGGCGACGAAAAGGGCATCCAAGCGATGACCATCGTCAAGAAGCTATGGGATTCGGGCGGCGGCATGGACGTGGGTTGGTGGAGCGCCCCCTATTGGGCCGCGCTGCAAGAGGGCACGCTCATCGGCGACTTTGCCGCCGCGTGGGCCAAGGGGTTCTGGGAGGCGCAAATCCAGAACGCCGCCGCTGGCATCGGCCAGTGGCGCTTGGCGCCCTTCCCAGGCGGCCAGGGGATCAAGTATCGCTCCGGCGTCTGGGGCGGCGCGCAGATCGTCTGCCCCAAGTGCGCCAAGAACCGCGACAACGCCATCGCCTATATGAAGTACGCTTTCGGCACCATCGAGGGCGCAGCGTTGGCCGGAAGCTGGGGCATCATCCCAGGGTATCGCCCGTACCTGGCCTCGCCGTTGTTCTTGAAACTAAAGTCCCCGATCTTTGGCGAGTGGATGTTCAACGAGTTCTGGGCCAAGCAGGAAAAAGAACTCTCCACCGAGTTCTATCGCCCGGCGGGCTGGGGCGCGGTGAGCGACATTGTGCAGAAGGAAATGCCGCCCATCATGGATGGCACCTATTCCGTCGAAGAGGGCATGAAGCGGATCGTCGAGCTGGCCACGCCCGATTTCGAACGGACGATGTGCAAGATGTAACGAGCGCTGTTTCCAGGTCGGGCGATGACATCATCGCCCGACCTGGGTAAGCGTTCTTGTGACCGAGCGATGACCACCAGCGGAGGAGCCGATGAGCGAAGCGATTGCCCAACGCATAGCTTTGGTGCGGCGACCCAAACCCCTGTGGAAACAGGTCGCCGAACACTGGATGGACTATCTCTTTATATCCCCTTTTTTTATTTCATTTGCCGTATTTTCGCTTTACCCGCTCTTCTGGGCGCTGCAACTGAGCTTTAGCAAGTGGCGCGGTTTCGGCCCCATGGAGTACGTCGGCCTGGAGAACTATCGGGTCATCCTCAAAGACCCGTATATCATTCAATCGCTCACCAACACGCTCGAATTCGCCTACATCCTGTTGCCCACCGGCATCTTTATCGCCATCGTGTTCGCCGTCATCCTCAACAACAAGGATTTGGCCGGGCGCGGGGTGTTCCGCACCATCTACTTTTTGCCTTACGTCACCAACACCGTCATCGTCGCCATCGTGTTCACGCAGCTGTTCGACGACAAAATGGGGTGGATCAACCAGGGGTTGATCGCGCTGGGCCTCGACCCGATAAACTGGCTGCGCCGCTCGCCTTGGGCCGCCAAGACGGTGGTAATCTTGCTCACCCACTGGGGTGGCATCGGCTACAACATCCTGTTGTTCCTGGGAGGCTTGCAGAGCATCGAGCCGGAGATCTATGAGGCGGCGCGCATTGACGGGGCCAACGAGTGGCACGTCTTTTGGCGCGTGACGCTGCCGCTGCTCAAGCCTATCATTTTCTTCCTGACGATCATGGCCACCATCGGCCTGCTCAACATGTTCAACCAGCCCTACATGCTCACGCGGGGCGGGCCGCGCGGCACCACCGAGACGCTGATGTTGCGTCTGTACACCATCGGCATCTCGCAACAACGTTATGGCGACGCCTCGGCCTTTGGCTTTTTGATCGGCTTTCTGGTCATCGGCATATCGCTGATCCAGATCCGCCTGCAACGGCGTTGGATAGGATAAGGAGGCCAAGATGACCACACTTTCCGCCGCCAAAAAGCGCCAATGGGGCCTCATCGCGCCGCGCATTATCGGGCGCTTTTTCACCTATGTCTTGTTGGTGATCTTTGCCGTGATTTTTCTGTTCCCGTTCTACGATATGTTCGTCGGCTCGTTCATGCAAGATAGCGACCTGTTCAGCAGCAAGCCCAACCTATGGCCCAAGAACGGCTTTGACGCCAAGTCGTACGTCCAGCTCCTCACCGAGATGGGCTATGGCCGGCCGCTGGTCAACACCTTTTACCTGGCCGCCGTGCAGACGCTAGGGACGCTGTTCTTTTCGGCGCTGGCGGGCTATGCCTTTGCCAAGCGGCGCTTTCCGGGGCGCGACAAGCTCTTTTTCGCCATGTTGGCCACCATGATGTTGCCCAGCCAGAGCACCATCATCCCCTGGTATCTGCTGATGACCAAAGTGCTCAAATGGCAGGATACGTATTGGCCGTTTTGGATTCCGGCCTGGGCCTCGGCGTTCGGTATCTTTTGGATGCGCCAGTATATCTCGACCTCAGTGCCCGACGAAATGCTGGAGGCAGCCATCATTGACGGCGCTACAGTGTTCGGGGCCTTTATCCGTGTGGTGATCCCGGTCATCACGCCGGGCATGGCGGTGCTGGGCATCCTGACCTTTGTGAACGCCTCGAACATGTTCCTGGGGCCGCTGCTCTTGCTCACCGACCCGACCAAGATCACCGCGCCGCTGGCGCTGGCTAATTTCAAGGGGACTACCGTCATCGCGCCGCGCTATTCGCTGATGTTTGCGGGCAGCACGCTGGCCACGCTGCCGTTATTGATCGTGTTCTTTGCCTTCCAGAAGCAGCTCATCTCGGGCATCATGGCCGGCGCGATCAAGGGGTAACTCGACCCGAACACAAGATGCTAGACGCCGCGCGGCGCGCGCAAGGCGCTAGGCTACCTTAACGCTTGGCATGAAATGATGTTCGGAGGGGCGAGGCGTTTCGCAAAATACTACGGCACGCCCAGAGCGCCAGCCGCTGAAGCGGGCAGGCTACGGCGCGCCGCAGGCGCGTGTACAAAGCCGACCTTCGTCGGCTAGAATTCAAAGTGAAAAAACATATTTAACA
>CAZYPJ010000189.1:0-7931 GCA_964649365.1 uncultured Anaerolineales bacterium
GCTGTTACTAACGATATTCCCGCGAGCAACACAAACCCCAGCACGCCCAAGATACGCCGCTGAGGTCCGCCCCAGGTCGTCATGATGACGCTGCCTGCCACTGCCCCAATTCCTGCCAGCGCCATGATGTTCCCGAGTGCGGCGGGCGTCGCAAACGACAGGATCAGCGGCACGCGCAGGATGTCGGTCATGCCTTCGGTGAGATTGAGCGCTGTGAAAAAGAGCAACAGCACGAACAGGCCCGGCCGTGCGGCTTGGTAGGCCCAGCCATCCCAGGCTTGGCGCCAAAAGGGGCAGCGCCCATCGTGACTGGCGGAATTGACCGCCAGACGAGGGATGCGCACGGCTGCAAGCGTGATCGCCGCCGCCAGAAAAGTGGCCAGATCAATAACCAGAATGCCCCACAAATCAATGGTCATCACCAGCACACCGGCGATGGCAGGGGCCACAATCGAGGTCGTCGAGCGTCCCAAGCTGATAAGGCCATTGGCTCGGCCCAATTGGTGCGCGGGCACGAGCCGTGGGATCGCAGCGCTATAGGCGGGGCTGTGAAAGCAGTCGCACACCGTCAGCAGTACAGTGGCCAGATAGACATGGCCTACAGCGAGCCGCCCGGCCCGCAGCAAGCAGGCCAAAGCCAACGTCACCAGCGCCGAGCCGCTATCGGCGAGAAGCATCACCCAACGCCGGTCATACCGGTCGGCCACAGCGCCAGCCAGCGGCGCGAGCACGATCAGCGGCAGTGCGCCCAGAGCGCCGTTCAGCGCGAATTGCGTCACCGAGCCAGTACGCTGGAACAGCCATACGCCGAGCGCAAAAGTAGTCAGCCCCGACCCGATCAGAGATACGAATTGGCCAGACCAGATCATCAGGAATGAGCGCAACGAGGCCCGTTGTTGCCTCATTGCGGTTCGCGCTCATATTGGGCCAAATCGTGCTCGTAGCGGGCGCGGCATTCGGGGCAGATGCCGTGCGTGAACTCGGCGTCGGTCTGTTGCGCCACGTAAAGGTCGAGGGGCACCCATTCGCCCTTGTCGTCGCGAATCTTGCCGCACCACGCACAAATGCGCAACAGGCCGCTGAGCGTCTTGACCTCGGCGAGGGCCGTTTGCAACTCTTGGATCAGCCGTTCGCGCTCGCGCTCCGCTTCAGCGCGAGCCGTGATGTCGCGCAGCGTAACCAATGTGCCCAGCGCCTGCTTGGAGCTGCCGGTCAAGGGAGAGACGCGCGCTTCGTAAAGCCGCCGAGCGCCCGCCGCGCCCAGGGCAAGATCGGCCTGGCCGCCGACGTCGGTCGCCCATAGCCGGACCAAGTCGGGCCAGGCGCGAAACACCTCATCGCCCGATTGGCCGATAGCCCGCACGCCCGAAATGGCGAATATGCGTTGCGCCGCCGGGTTGACGTCAACCACATTGCGCTGCGCATCGAGCACGATCAGACCCTCGGGCATCGCCTCGATCACGCGCACGCGCGCGACGGGCATAATGTCGAGCAAACGGTAGCGAAAGATCCCCCACGCGAAGAGCATATGCGCCATCGCCGAGACCAAGGTCGTAGGGTTGACGGGCAGGTGCGGGAACAGGCCCGCCATATAGAGGCCATTCCACACGATGAGGCAGAGCAACCCTACGAGCATGGCCAAGGGCTGTCGCCGATAGGCGGGCGGCAAGTTGCTCGTTTTGGATGCCAGCAGGATGAACGAGGCAAACATTAAAAGATAGGTATAACCAATATGGACGTAGAAAGCGGGGCCGGGCGTCACATGGATCACGGCAAACGGGCCAGTTGTCTCCATATAGGCGTCCAGCGCCATCAACCCAGGAAGTTTTTCGGTATAGAGCAACAAGGCGCTTATCACCGGGATGGCGGCGAGCGCTCCCAAACGAATAGGCGTCAGCCATTCTTTGTGCCCAGTATATTGCAAGATCAGCGCCAGCCAAAAGAGGGGCAGCGCAAATGGCCCGACCATCTGGGTACGCAGCCATAAGAACGCGCTCGGCAGATCGGCGCTGGCCAGTTGCAGGGCATAGGTGAGCGACCAGACGACCGATACCAACATCGAGGCGATGAACAGCGGCGCGCCGTGCACCTTGCGCCGCCGCCAAGCGCCCGCCGCCAACGCGGCCGAAAGGGTCGCCGCCGCAGTGGGTAGCCATACATAGGGGTTGTATTGCCAGACCATGCGCCGTGTCTTTCGCCAGAGCAGAATATGAGATATCAGGTAGCGCGCCCCGCATCGTCGGCGTCAGCCGATCAAGCCGCCATGATACCAGAGCTTGTACACCAGTTCGCCGTTGGCGTAAATGCGCTCTTCACCCTGAAAGCGCCGCACATCGCCCTCGTTGGTATCTTGGTAGATATAGCGCCCCCGCGTCAGCAGCGCGTCACCCAAGAAGCGCTCTTCGTGATAGACGCGCTTGAGCGACGCCTTGAGCACCTCGGCCAGCTTGTGCGGGTCTTCTTGCGGAGCGAGCACGAACCCATGATAGTTCATGGCCCACACCGGCTTGCCCTGAAACGACACCACCGCTTGGCCCACGAAATCCTGCCCACCCACGAAGCGATCCACATAGCCCCACGGCTCGCGTGAGTAGGAAAGGGGTGGGGCGTCGGCCTGGGTCGGCGGTATCTGGCTGGCCTTAGCCGCCGAATAGGTGGCCTCTTTGGCTTCGACGATGAAACGGTGGAGATCGTCGAGAGAAATGGGCATATTTGCACCCCATTACAAACCCTGCATTCTCAGTATTTCCAGCATTACCTTGCGTACTCGGCTTGCCGTCTGCACAACCAGGCAAGCTTCATCCTTATCGGCGGATTCACCAGAGCGATATCTGACTGCATAGCGATCAAGCTGGCGATCAGATCCCTCAGAGATGCAATCGAGGGGGGACATCTTGGTTTCCCCACTCAATTGTCCGATCGAGCATAGAGCCTTCGGTCTTTGCCCATGATCTCGCGCCAAAAAGGGTCGCCCATTGCGAGTCTCTTGGCAAGTTGACGGGCGCAACTAGTCTCGGCATCACGACATCCTCTCTTACGAGTACCGCCATATTGCCTGGGAATACGCCATCATTCTACCCCTTGATTTATCCGGGTGCAAACACCTCAGTATCGGCTGAGGTACGCTGCCGATGTACCAACGCCCTTGCGTTCCGATCCATTTCGTGATATACGGGGGGCGCGCTGCAAATCTCAAAGGAGCAAACAACTCATGCCCAAGATCACCGCTGTTCGTTGCATCCGCACTCGCGCCGATGGCACCTGGGTCATCGTCAAGGTGCTCACCGACCAACCCGGCCTATACGGCGTTGGATCGGCCAGCGACTATTACCACGCCGAGACGGTCATCACCGCCATCGAGCAAGTCATCGGCCCGCGCCTGATCGGGCGGGAAGCCAGCCACATCGAAGACATCTGGCAGATGCTCTATACTAGCCACTATTGGCGCAACGGCTCGATCCTAGCCACAGCGCTGGGCGGCATTGATATGGCCCTGTGGGATATCAAAGGCAAAGAGGCGGGTCTTCCGGTGTATCAACTGCTCGGCGGCCCGTGCAGGCCCGCCGTCCCCTGTTACGCCCACGCCGGCGGCAATAGCCTGCAAGAGTTGGAAGACGATGTACGCCGCTACATGGCCGAAGGCTACACCCATATTCGCTGCCAGCTTGGCCCGTATGGCGGCGGCGGATTCTTGCCGATGGACAAGGCCGGCGCGCCCAAGAACGCTTGGCCCCAAGAGAGCGCCTTTGACGACGAGGCTTACTTGGAAAACGTGCCCAAGATGTTCGCGTACCTGCGCGACAAACTCGGGTTCGGCCCCAAGTTCACCCACGACGTGCACGAGCATCTGAAGCCTCACAACGCTGTGACCCTGGCCAAGCTGCTGGAACCGTATCGCCTGTACTTCCTAGAAGATAACCTCTCGCCCGAGCAGATCCAGTGGTATCGGTTGATCCGCCAGCAGTGCACCACGCCGCAGGCGATGGGCGAGTTGTTCACCAACCCCCACGAGTGGGTGCCGCTCATCAGCGAGCGGCTGATTGATTTCATCCGCGTGCGCGTCTCGAAAGCGGGGGGCATCAGCCCGTGCAAAAAAATCGCGGCGCTGGCCGAATGGTATGGCGTCCATACCGCCTTCCAGGAGGGCGGCGATAACGACCCGGTGAACCAAGCCGCCGCTATGCACCTCGACCTGACGCTGTGGAACTTTGGCATCCAGGAAGAGAATCATTTTCGCGCCGAGGAGTTGGACATCTTTCCCGGCCACGCCGTGCTCGAAGGGGGTTATCTCTACCCCAACGACCGGCCCGGCCTGGGGCTGGATATTGATGAGGACAAGGCCGCCAAGCTGCTCAAGGGTGAACTAGTGGCGCGGCGACGCTATGCGGCGGAGGAGCGCCGCGCAGATGGGACGATGGTGCGGCCATAACGCTTGCACGGACACTCGCTAACGATGATAATACCAGGATGAGATGTCAAGCATAGTGTACACAATGGCAAAGGAGGCACCGTGGCAGAGAAACCGATCATCACTGGCTTTGAGATCATCGAGTTCGACGAGGAACCCATGCGCGATATGGGCACTGACTACAATGGGTTCAACATGGTCTATGTGCCCGGCAGCGTTTATCCGCGCAAGAACGTAGTGACGCTGATGCATACCAGCGTCGGCATCACCGGAGAGATGCTGGGCGCCGCCGACCTGGCGCGCCAACGCCGCTATGCCGAGTACCTAATCGGCAAGAACGCTTTGGAGCGCGAGCGCATCTATGACGATCTGAAGCGCGCCCTACGTCAAGCGGCGCGCATGGGCATGGCCCAGATTGATATCTTGCTCTGGGATGTGGCCGGCAAGTACTATAACGCGCCCATCTGGGAACTGCTGGGCGGACACATCAAACCGCTCAAGTGCTACGCTTCCACCACCCACGGCGACCTCAACGGCGGCCTGAGCACTCCTGAAGCCTACGCCGATTACGCCGAAAAGTGCCTGGAACGGGGCTACCCCGCCTTCAAGATTCACGGTTGGGGCAACTCGATGGTCAATCTGGAGATCGCCAACATCCACGCCGTGGGCAAGCGCGTGGGCGGCAAGATGGATTTGCTGATTGACCCCGCCTGCGAGCTGAACACCTTTGGCGACGCGCTCAAAGTGGGTTGGGCTTGCGACGAGGAAAAGTTTTTCTGGCTGGAAGACGCCTACAAGGATGGCGGCATCTCGCAGTTCGGCCATCGCAAGCTACGCGAACTCATCAAAACGCCGCTCTTGCAGACGGAGCACGTGCGCACGCTCGAGCCGCACGTGGATTTCGCGATCGCCGGGGCGACCGATTTTCTGCGCGGCGATGTGGGCTATGACGGCATCACCGGCGTGATGAAGCTAGCGCACGCCGCCGAGGGTCTGGGAATAGATATCGAGATGCATGGCCCCGGCCCCGCTCAGCGCCACTGCATGACCTCGATCCGCAACACGAACTATTATGAGATGGGTCTGGTCAACCCGATGAACGAAGGCACGTTCACCAAGATATACACCAACTATGCCGATGGCTACGACGCCATTGATAAGAACGGCTGCGTCTATGCCCCCGAAGGGCCAGGATTAGGCGCCGAACTGGATTGGGATTATATCAAAAAGCACGAGACGGATCGGCTCAAGATCGGCTGAGCCGGACCGCGCACAAGAATAAGGGTCTGGGTTCAGGTTGAACCCAGACCCTTCGTTTGCGACAAGAGGAGCAGCGTCTATGCCAGCGCCGCCCCTATGGGCTGGCTCAGCGAGGCAGACTCGCTGGTCACATCCAGGTTCTCGGCGATGAGCACGGTGGCCGCATCGGAGAGGGCCACCGTCGCGTGCCACACACCCGGGGCCACCATCGCAGGGCGATCGAGCAGAAAAGCGTGAATACCTTCCTCAGCGAACGGTCCCGACTTGGCCACTAGCAACACAGCGCGACCGTTCATCGGCGCAAACAGCTCCATTGTGTCCGGGTGGTTGGCCATACCCTGCGCTTGGCGCGCCGTCACCTTCAGCACCGCCAACCGCCAGCCAGTGGGCGCTTCAGAGCGCACCAGCACGTGAAAGCCCGCGCCAGCGGCCTCCAGATCGTCCGTCCAATCCACGACTGCGCCAAACGGCGCAAAGGAATCTTTGCTGAGCGTCTCGATGGCGAGCGCATTCCGAGCCATGTTTCTCTCCTTTTGCCGTGAGCGTCAGCATCCTGCTGGCGTAGGCCGCCTGGAAGGCGGCGCTCCCAATTCTATGGTTGCGCTGTGGGCGGCGGCGGGATCAACGGCGGCTGCGTCGCCTGCGCCTCGGGCGTGGGCGTCGGTTTGATGGGCGGCGTGTTCAGCATCCGCTCCGCGTCGGCCCCCACAGAAAAGGGCATGAGATAGATCGTCGCATCGCTCGCCACCTGGCCATAGTAGCCCGACTGCGATGGATTCATCGCCCCTAGGCGCAACGTATGGACAGCGCCATCTTGCATGGTCACATCCACCTGGATATCGGGCGGGTCGAGATCGTAATCGGCGGGCTGGCCGGTAGTTTCGGTGAGAGCGCGGCTGGGCCGCAATTGAGATAGCGACTCGACAAAGCGGATCACCTGCTCCTGGTCGGCCTCATCCTGCACCGGCGCGATGAGCCGCCACAAACCGTCGTCTCCGTAGGTTAGCTCGGTGCGCTGCCCCTGGCTGGCCCTAGCGATGACGACGCTGCGCGCATCGCTAGAGCTAAAGGTCAGCGCCGCCGCCAACGGCGTGGGGATGGTCGCGTCCTGTTCGTCTTGGGGCGCTGTTTTACGTTCCACGAACAGGACATACCCCCCCAGAAGGATCGCGATAGCCACAAGGATCAGCGTGTTGCGGAACTTCATCCTAGCGTCGCCTCCACCATACGATGCCGCCCACAATCAGCACCGCCAACGGCACAAAGAGGATGTTGGAAAAGATCACGGCGCGCGCTTGCGGCGGCGTCAACACGATCTGGCGCTGTTCTGGCTCGACCGGGCGGATCGAGATCAACGATTCTTCCTCGGCCAGCCAACCGATGGCATTCATGAATAGGTCCACATTGGCGGTGCCCTGAATCTTTTGGACGATGTCGTTTTCCACAAAGTGAGCGTCGCCAATCAGCACGACGCGTCCCTTGCCCGTACCCTCGGCGCTCGGCTCGGCCACGGCGGCCAGGCCCAAGGGGCCGCGCTTTTCGTTATCATCCGCTTTGACTTGCTTTTCGCGATAGCCCGTCTCGGCCCAGGCGTTGGCGCTGGTCCGCGCCAGATATTGCACCGTCCAATCGGCAGGCGGGGCGTCCACAATCGTTACCGAGCGCGCCGCCGGAAAAACGGCGCTCATGCCGTTCAGATCTTTAGTGATCTGGTGGAACTCGTAACTATCCACCAATGGGGCCGAGATATCGCCAAAGAATGACTTGGTCGGATCAATAATGACATCGTCACCCAACGCTAGGCCATAAGTAGCCAGCAAGCCGCCGAAAGGATCGGCCTGGCCTGGCTCGGCGAGCAGCAACAAGCTGCCGCCCTGGTTCACATAGTTGGCGAGGAACGCCGTTTCATCCGCCGAAAGCGTCGTCTGGGGCGAGGCGGCCACCAACACCGCCATATCGGCAGGGATGGTATCGGTGACGGCGATGTTGTACTTGGCCACCTTATAGTTCTCGCTCTCCAACACCTGCTTCATAGACGAGTAACCGGCGACATCGCTCGATTCGGGGTCGCGTTCTTTGTGGCCGGTGAGAAAATAGACGCCCCGCACGCTATCGGTGGTCACTTTGAGCAGCGCGCTCGTCAAGTCTTGCTCCTGGACGCCAAAGGTGCTCTCGCGCTTGTCGCCCCGCTCAAAGACAATGGTGCCGTCGCGACCAACCTGGTAATCCAGCGCCTGCCTACGTTGCGTATCGGGGGCAATGA
>CAZYPJ010000190.1:0-7921 GCA_964649365.1 uncultured Anaerolineales bacterium
GTTGGCCCGCTTCGGAAAAACATTCGTCAATTTTGGGTGGCGCGTACGCGCAATCATCTTGCGCCCCTATCTCGACCCTATCCCGGTCGAGCGACCACAATGACGCGGTGTGTGTAGGCCGATTCTGGCCAGCACGTTACGAGCGTCAGCCTCGTATCGGCGGTGGGGGCCATCCAGGCCGCGTTAGCGCGGCGCTGGGCCAAATCGGCGCCCGTTTCTTGCAGCTTGTGCACTTCGGACACCAGATACCGATATTGCCGCCCATCATTATCGGTCAATACTACGGCGTCGCCAGTCTGTAACTCCCACAAGCCTTGAAACACACCCCCTTCGGGGTTGCTGTGACCCGCTAAGACGCAATTGCCCACGCCATCCAACCCTGCCGTACCGCGATGATGGCCCGCCGCATTCTGGACTGTATCCCATTCGGCCAGGGTTTGTCCCTCCACTTGGGCCAAATGCCAGCTCACCTCGACAATAGGCGCGTCAATGCCCAACGAGGGGAACTGCACGCGCCCGACGGGCTCGCCCACCGCGCCCAAAGCGGGCGCCTCGGTCGCAGCCTCAGAGCTTGGGGCGGCGGCGGAAGGCGAGGTGCGCGTCATGGCGGCCTGCAGCAAGGCGCTAGAACCGCTGGCCTCGGTGGGCGTCGGTTCAGCCTGCGCGCAGCTTATCAGCGTACAAGCCCAAAAGGCCAGCGCTATGCCGGCCCAGATGGGATACCCTTTGGGACGCGACTTTTTCACGTCCGGCTCTTTCTCATCCTCGTCAGCATTGGCCGCGAGTTCCAGCTCAAAGCCTTGCGCGGCCAGGCGCTTGTCGCCAGACCCAAGGGAGCGGCCTCCCAACTCATTCGATGGCGTGGGCGCAGATGGGTCTTCCCCATGGCGGGGCTTCTGAGGAGCTGCTTCGTTATCGCCATGCGATCTATCGTCCACGCTCATCTCGCCCCTGTCGCCTTTGATCGTTATGAAAGGGAATACATAAATAGGCGATTTATAGCGATTATAAGGGGAGATGATGAACGGTAGATGAATAATGAATGCGACAAGATGACAGTTCGTTCATCTTGCGCTCGATCAAGTCGCGCGCGAACGGCTGTTCGTCGCCAGCGAATGCCAAGCTGGTATGCGTTTACCCTGCCTTGCAGACGCTTGACAACACTCTGCACGCGCAGTCTATCACAAATGCACGGCTGTGGGGGGCGCGCTGGCTACATCGCCCTATTACCTTTGTAGGGCAGCAAGCGTGTGGGGGTATAGCGAGGCGCTCATTCCAGCCTGGATTGGGCAGCCTCGATGTATCACATATCGGGCGGTTCGGTTTCCACGCAAAGGAGAAGAAACAATGGCTCGTAACACATCGCGTCGAGAGTTTCTCAAGAAATCGCTCCTTGCTGTCACAGGGGCGACCGCAGGCGCCGTCCTGGCAGCCTGCAAACCACAAGTGATTATCCAGACAGTCGAGGTCGAGAAGGAAAAGATCGTCGAGAAGGAGGTGACCAAAGTCGTCGAGAAGGAAAAAGAGGTCACCAAAGTCGTTGAGAAGCAAGCCGTGGTGACGGCCACGCCAGCGCCCGTCAAGCAAGTCGAACTGCGCTTCCATGCCCGCATCGGCGAGCAAGAGAACAAGTTGTACGCCAAGCAGATGCCCAAGTTCATGGAAGACAAACCCAAAATCAAAGTCACGTTAGAGAACTTTCCCGGCGCCGAGTACATTGCCAAGATTTCGACGATGCAAGCGGGCGGCACCATCGGCGACGCCATCTGGGGCGCTATCGGCCAGGCGATCATTCACTTTTTCTACAGCCAAAAGGTCGTCCGACCTATTGACGAGCTGGTAGCCGCCGACAAGTTCGACCTGAAGCAGTATTATGACGGCTGTATCAAGGCGCTCACCATCGAAGGCAAGCTGACTGGCCTGCCCTTCAAATCGCACCCGGGCCTGGCGATTGTCTATTACAACGAAGCCTTGCTCAAAGAGGCTGGAGTAGAGCCGCCCAAGGCCGATTGGACGCACGACGACCAAGTGACGATTGCCAAAGCAGTGCAGGCCATCGCTGGGAATCGCCCCGTGTTCGGTTATCTGCCTAGCGCCTCATGGAAAGGCATTCTGACCACGATCCGCTCGTTCGGAGGAGAACTCCTCAGCGCCGATGGAGCCAAGATTCAGCTCACCTCAGACCAGGGCATGGCGGCCATGACCCGGTTGTACGATTTCTTCCAAACCTACAAGGTTGCCCCGACGCCGGAGCAGATCATCGGCGACGCGAACTCGATGTGGGCTTCGGGCAACCTGGGCATGTATCAAGGCGGCACGTCGGTAGTGGTGTTGCGCAACACCATCGGCGACAAATTCAAGTGGATGGCGGTCAACAACCCCATCGGCCCGGGCGGCGTGGGCGGCTCGGATTTTGAGGTAGACTGCTACGCCGTGACGGCGGCCACCAAGAACCCCACCGAGGCATTCGAGTGGGTCAAGTACCTGACCAACAAGGATTCGGGTATCCTGTTGGGCGTCATTGGCGGCACCATCGGCGGTCGGCCCGATTGCTATAACAGCGAAGTGTTGCTGACCGACCCAGTGCGGCCCGTCTTCCGCGACATCATGCTGAAGGCGCAGGATAGCATCATCGTAGCCAACTGGCGCCAGGATGAATGCGAAAAGGCGTTCGTCCAGCTCACGCAGCCGTTGTGGGCAGGCCAGGAAAAGCCGACCAAGGACTTTATCGGCTCGATCAACGCTCAAATCCAAGCGATCATGGACAAGCCCAAGCCCTAGTAGAGTATAGGGTCTGGGGTATAGGGTTTAGGGTTTGGGTGCAGAGTTGCCCTTCGCTAGGGCAAGCTCTGCACCCATTTCCTAGACGCCAGGCCCCGTACTCCGCCCCCTGATGAGGAGCATCCTATGAGCTTAAAGACTGTCATGCGCTCCAAGCGCGCGCGAGCCGAGGCGCTGGAAGGATACTTGTGGATCAGCCCCTGGTTGGTGGGCTTGCTTGTCTTTACCGCCGGGCCGATCATCGCCTCGCTCTATCTGAGCTTTACCAAATACAAAATCGGCGACATCCCCCAGTGGCTAGGGCTGGCCAACTACAAAGAGGCGCTCACCGCCGATACGCTCTTTTGGCCTTCGTTGTGGCGCACAGCGTATTACACGCTGTTCAACGTACTGCTGGGCGTCAGCGGCTCGCTGATCTTGGCGGTAATCTTGGACAAAGTGGTGCGCGGGCGTGCGATCTATCGCGCCATCTATTATCTCCCTTCACTAACGCCGGCAGTGGCGACAGCCATCCTGTGGGGCTGGCTGCTGCATCCCCAGGTAGGCCTGGTCAACGATATGCTGCGCCACGTAGGCGTCAAAGGTCCGGGGTGGCTCACGAGCACCGTCTGGGCTATCCCCTCGATCATTTTGATCTCACTGTGGTCATCCATCGGCGGCGGGCGCATGATCATTTTCCTCGCAGGCTTGCAGGGCGTGCCCACCGAGTTGTATGAAGCCTCGGATATAGACGGAGCCAGCGCGACGAACAAGTTCTGGCACATTACGCTGCCACTCATTTCGCCCACCCTTTTCTTCAACTCGATTCTGGCGGTCATCGGCAGTTTCGGCGTGTTCACCATCGCCTATGTGGCCACCGATGGCGGCCCGAACTATGCCACTTGGTTCTATATGCTGCACCTGTACTATAACGCCTTTAGCTACTTTCAGATGGGCTATGCCTGCGCGCTGGCGTGGATTTTGTTTGTCATCATCATCGCGCTCTCGATTGTGCAGATCAAACTCTCGAACAAGTGGGTCTATTACGAATTCACGGAGGCTCAATCATGAGCGCATCTACCGCCCTCAGAAAAGACTTGCAATACGTTCCTCAAGGCAAGATGCGCAAAATCTGGGCGCAGGTGTTGCTCTATGGCGTGGCTACCATCGGGGCGCTCGCCTTTGGTTTGCCCTTCTTTTGGACAGCGGCCAGCTCGCTCAAATCTCAAGCCGAGATCTATACCTTTCCGCCGATATGGTTCCCGGCTGTGCCGCAGTTCCGTAACTATGTGTTGGTGTTCCAACTGGCGCCTTTTGGCCGCTTTATCCTGAACACGATCATCGTCACCGCTCTCTCGCTGGTGGGACAGGTGTTCTCATCATCGGTGGTGGCGTTTGGGTTCACGCGCTTTCGCTTTCCTGGGCGCGACGCGCTCTTTTTTGTGGTGCTGGCGACGATGATGATCCCCTGGCAAGTGACCATCGTGCCCACGTTCATTCTGTTCCGTTACCTGGGGTGGATCAACAAGCTCACGTCATTGATTGTGCCGCACTATTTCGGGGGCGCGTTCTTTATCTTTCTCTTGCGTCAGTTCTTCCTGACGATCCCGCGCGATTTCGACGAGGCGGCGCGCATTGACGGCTCCGGATCGTTCCGCATCTTTTGGAGCCTGATTATGCCGCTCAGCAGACCAGCGGTCGCTACGGTGATGATCTTTTCGTTCCTCAACAACTGGAACGCTTTTATGGAGCCGTTGATCTTTCTCAACGACCCGTCCAAGTTCACGGTGGCCATCGGCCTGCGCTATTTCAACGCCGCTGCTTTTACGGGCGACCAGCCCCGCGAGGCGGTGCTGATGGCCGCCTCGATCATCACGGCCAGCCCCTGCCTAGCGCTGTTCTTTATGGCGCAGCAGTATTTCGTCAAGGGCATCGTGATGAGCGGCATCAAGGGATAGAGTCTAGGGTATTGGGTTTAGGGTATAGGGCATTATGTCATGGTGCATCTTGTGCAGGCCCTATACCCCATACCCCATACCCTTTTCCATGCGCGCGACCAGGCCGGTGCGGCGCTGAGTGGAGCGGGCCTGGGCCACGGCCAGGCGTACAGCCTGTTCTTGCGTGATTAGCACGGCCAGGCGTTGCGCCCGCGAGAGGGCGGTGTAGAGGATGTTGCGCTCCAACATGACATAGTGGTTCTTCAACATGATGATGACCACCGCCGGCCATTGCGACCCTTGCGCGGCGTGGACAGTCATGGCCCAGGAGTGGGTCAGCGCGTCCAGTTCATCAAAGGTATAACCCACTAGGCGATCATCGTATTGCACGCTCAGCGCCTGCTCTTCCGGCAGGATGCGCGTCACAATCCCCAGATCGCCGTTGAACACTTGCTTTTTGTAATCGTTGCGCGTCTGGCGCACCTTGTCGCCTTCGCGCAGCATTAGACCCTGCTCCTCGCCGTGCTCGCGCCAGGCGATCTCGACCTTGCCGGGCGCGGGCGGGTTGAGCGCCGCTTGCAGCGCCTGGTTCAGCGCACGGATGCCAGCCTCGCCGCTGTGCATAGGGGCCAACACCTGCACCTCAGTGGGGGGCACATTGAGGTATCGGGGCAAGCGCGTGGCCGCCAGGCTGACGGCCAGCTCGCGCGCTTCTTGGGGCGTCTCGCGGATCATCTCGTAATAATCCGACCCTTGCGGCGCAGCGGCCTCGGGGCGCTGTCCTTGACGCACGCGGTGACAGTTCACCACGATCATGCTGCGCTCGCCCGCCTCTTGGCGGAAAATGCGCGTCAGCCGCGTGACCTTCAAGCCAGGCTTACCCTCACCCCTACCCTCTCCCAGCGCGATCAGATCCTGCAAGATGGCTCCCGGCCCCACCGAGGGGAGTTGATCTACGTCGCCCACCAGCACCAGGCGCGTTTCCGCCGCCAGCCGGGCGAGGATTTGGTCGAACAGCCACAGGTCGAGCATGGAGGATTCATCAATAATGAGCACCGTCTCGCGCACCGGCTCGTGCTCGCGCTGTTCGATCCCCAGGCCCAGATGGCGATGGACGGTGGCAGCGGGCCGCCCGGTGGAGGCAGCCAATTGCTTGGCGGCGCGACCCGTGGTGGCGCACAGGGCGTAGGATACGTGCAGCGCCTCCAGCCCGGCCAACAGCGAGCGCATAGTGGTAGTCTTGCCAGTGCCGGGGCCGCCGGTAAGGATGGTGAGCCGCGCGCCAGTGAGCACGCGGAGCGCCGCGCTGCGCTGTTCGTCGGTGAGTGCGCCGCTGCCCACGCGGGCCACGAGTTGTTCGGCCTGGGCAAGCGGCAGGCGCGGCGCGCCCCGCGTGGGGTAGCGCAGCAGCGCCTCCAGCCGCTCGGCGATGCGACGCTCGGCGCGGGCCACGTCGGGCAGGTAGAGCGCGACGATATCCGCATCACCACCACTCTTCATGCCAGCCGCCGAAGCGGGCAGGCTATGGTTACAAAGCCCGCCTTCGCGGGCTAAAGACGTATCGTTCTGTATATCTCCAGCCGACGAAGGTCGGCTTGGCAGCCGTAGCCTGCCCGCTTCAGCGGCTGGCGACTCTGACCAAGCGCCCCAGCGATCGCTTTTGCCGCCGATCTTTGCTGCGGGAAGGATTTCGCGGACGATGCGTTCCTGCTGAATCAACGGCGCAATCTGGGCCGAGACGGCCTCGGCGGGAACGTCGAGCAACTCGCGGCCCGCTTCGGCCAGGTCGGCGGGGGCGCACCACAGGTGCCCCTCATCCAGCGCTTCGCGCAGTAGGTGGACGATCCCCGCCTGTATGCGCTCAGGAGCGTCATGGGCCAGGCCCAGCTTGGCGGCGATGCGGTCGCACGTCTTGAAGCCAAAGCCGCGCACGTCCTCGGCCAGGCGGAAGGGGTCGCGCTGGATGACCAGCCAGGCCTCGCGGCCATATTGGCGGTAGATGGCCTGCGCCTGGCGGGGCGTGAGGCCAGCCGCGCCTTGCAGGTTAATCATCAAATCGTGGACGCCCTGGTGCTCGGCCCAGCCCTCGCGAATCAGCCCGGCGCGCACAGGGCCGATGCCGGGCACATCCTGCAAGTGCGGACCGCCGGCCTGTAGCTCAGCGTAAGTTTCGGCGCCGAAATACTTGACCAGGGCGCGAGCATAGTGCGGCCCTAGCCCCTTGATAGCCGACCCCGAGAGATAACGTTCGATGGCGGCGACGGAGCGCGGCGCTTCCGGCTCGGCGGAAGAGACCTTTACTTGCATCCCATATTTGGGATCGCGCCGCCATGTCCCCGCGATGCGATAACACGCGCCAGCGCCAGGGTCGCCGAACAGCCCTACGGCAGGGATGCCCGGCCCGGCGGCCTGGTCGGCCTTGATCAACGTTACCACGGCATAGCCGGTCTCTTCGTTGTGGAACGTGACGCGCTGGATGGCGTACACGCCCTCAATGGGTTCGCCCTCGCGACCGTAAATGGGCACACAGCTCCTTCGTTTCACCACGGAGACACGGAGGTTTTGACACGATTAACAAGATTCACAGGATTATTCGGTCTGTCGTATCCAAATCCTGTTAGTCTTGTAAATCTTGCCCAATATCATCTTTCTGATCCAAACGATCTAGCAGCGCCAGGATGTCGGCGTTGGGCGGGATGTCGGCCATGTCGTGGCCGTAATGTTCGTAGCGGATGCGGCCCGCTTTGTCCACCACCAGCAAGGCGGGCATACGCCCCAATTTGAGCAACTTGACCTGTTGATGATAGAGATCCGCCACGGTATGCTTGGGGTCGGCCAGGCCGACAAATGGCATAGCGTTCTCCTGCCAGAAGCGGATGAACGCCTTGGGGCCTTCGGGGCCGATGACCAGGATTTCGGCGTCGCGGCGGACGAACTCGGCGTAATCCTGACGCAACTGCGCCAGGTGCGCGCGGCAATAGGGTCAAACAAAGCCGCGCGTGAACACCAAGATCACGCGCTTGTGTCCTCGATAATCGGCCAGGTGGACGACGCGCCCCTGCGTATCGGTGAGCGCGAAATCGGGGGCCACAGGCCAATTGGGCATCGCGTTACTCCTTGTAATGAGCGCAAGCGGGCAACAGCCCGATTATACGCCACGCTAAGGGCAAGGGTCAAAAGATCCGCGGTCAGCGCGATATGTGCGCGCTGACCGCTGATCGCTG
>CAZYPJ010000191.1:0-7881 GCA_964649365.1 uncultured Anaerolineales bacterium
TTATCGTTTTATTCTAAACGATCCCAGCCGCCGGAGGGCGGCTTTGTAATAGTAGCCTGCCCGTTTCAGCGGCTGGCGTTTTGGTCGTACCACGCTATGTGCGAAACCCCGTATCTTTGCTCCTTGGTCACGCCCCGCACAGGCGGTGGATCAATTCGTCCCACAGCGTGTCGCTGGCGAAATCGAGCTTTTGGTAAAAAGGCGAGATGGCGTGCTCGGGGAAATAGATCGAGACGCCGCGCGAACGATCCAGCCGCAGGCTGCGGTGCGCCTCGGCGCAGACGAACCGATTGACCCCGACCGGCGCGATGGCGTCCATCACCGCCTGCGCTTTTTGTTTGAACTCGAGCGCCGTGCTGTTCTCATAGATCAGGCGGCAAAAGTCATACAGGTCTTTGTAATCGGCGTCGGTGTAACGTTGCGCCTTGCGGCTGGCCCGCCCCAGGGTCAGCTCGCACTCTTCTTGGTGCGCCAGGGCGTACTCGCACAGCGCGTTGAGGGGCGCCACCACGTCGCCGATGTGAGACAAGTCGAACGCCGATTGCGTGATCTGATCCTCGGCGCCGTAGGATGCCATGTACTTGTCCACGATCATGCTCGCCAATTCCTGGCCGGTCATTTCAGGCTTTGCCGTCAGCGCGGTCAACACCGCGCCATAGGGCCAGCCGCCGCCTGGCTCGGTCTCTTGCGAGCCGACGACATACTCGGCCATATCTTTGACCTGGTAGGCCACCTCGATCATGTTCATCAGGCAGGCGTCAAAACCCAGCAGCGTCAGCCGCTCGACGCCCGAGACCAGCAGCGAGCACGAGAGGGCGCGTTTCATCTCGGCGTTGTCGAGGAAATCTTTGGCGGTGTCGTCGTAGGCGATGCCCCGCGCCAGAACGGTGTTGATGGTCGAGGCGAATAGCGGCGGGCGCCTAATGCGCGACACCAGGCTGCGCACCAGCGAGGCCAGACTGCGCTGGGGGGTCGCGCCGTGGCTGCGCGTGCGCTCGGCCAGGCGATAGACATCGTCCTCTTTCCAGCCCATGCCATGGTTCCAAAGCACCAGGGCGTAGCGTTTGGCGGGGTATTTTTCCATCGCCCAGGCCAGAAAATAGACCAACTCGCGCGGGTCGCCGGTATTGGTCTCGCTCAGTTCCTCGGCCAGGTCGTTCTCGATATTGGTTCCTTTGCGCAAATAATAGCGACGTGTGGCGCCCTGCTGCATCCGGTCGAGTTGGGCGACGATGGCCACCTGCGAGGTGGAACCAGCCTCTTTCATCTCGGACAGGTCGGCCCGACCGAAATCCTCCAGGTTGTTATCGCCCGCCATATAGACCATAAAGGTCCACTCGCGCTCGATTTTGGGGTCGCCCACAAAGCCCCCAGTGCCCGGCTCGACACGATGGATAGTGCTCATTCGCCGCCTCCTTGCGTATCTGTTTTGGGTTTCATGATGATCGGGTTGCTCAGAATCCAACAGCGCGGTCTGCCCATATAAGAGCGATACACCTCGACGCGATAGACGCCTGGCGCGCGGCTGCTGTAACTCAAGCGGTCGCCCCGCGCTTCGGCCACGTAAAAGCCATTGAGCAACAATTTGATCCGCGCGACGGCGGGCGCGCGCACGTGGAACTGGGCTGTCTTGGTCGCCGCGAACTCGTCGCCGAGGGTATAGATTTGCCCGTCGCACTCGGCGAAAAAGGCAAAGCCGCGCGTCGGCGCCAGGCCATCATAACCGATGAACGCCCGCCCCTCGGCCAGCGCGTCATAGATCATGCGCCCATCCACGCGCACATCGCGGCTCCAATCCGCCGGAGCCAGGATGTGGGTATTCACCGCCCGAAAGAGGTGCTCATAGCTGAACACGCGGCGCTTGATCGGGCCGAGGCGATACGCCTGGCCGTGCGCGTCCGAGCCGCCGATGGCGGCCACCCGCTTGGCAGCGAGCAATTCGTCCCACTTGGCCAGCGTCTCACGGTAAGGGCCGCGAATGGCCAAACGCGGCCAGAAGGCATAGAGCAGCGCCGCGAGCGGGTTGGCGAGGTACGACTTGAACTCGGACATGTAATTCCACAGTTCCACGCCCGCATAGCCCGACGCGCTCCAAGCCGTCCAATTGATCTCGGGTTCCGAGGTAAAGGCGCCCGAATGCTCGTAGGGGTGTGCGATAAAGCCGCGCCCGCCGCGCGCGTTCACGGCGTCGAGCAGGCGCTGGGGATCGTCGCCGCAGGGGGCCATATCCTCGTTGGCGCCGAACACCAGGCAGTGGTTGACGTTGGGGTTGGCGGGCGCGTGCACTTCTTGTCCTTCCAGCAACAGGGTGCGGCCATACCAGCCCTCGAACTCGCTCGAATAGACGTTATGGTCGGTGACGATGATGAAATCTAGGCCCGCCCGCTGGGCGGCGGCCGCCAGGTCATCGAAATCGCCGGCGCCATCGGATTGGTAGGTGTGCATGTGTAGGTTGCCGATGCGCTCGTAATACTCCATCTAGTCCTCCATCGGTGGATCTGGGGGGTGTAGTGTGGCCAAGAAACGGCGATCTGCATCGCTGAGATCCGCCGAGGGCAGCAGATCGGGGCGGCGTTCCAACGTGCGGCGCAGCGCCTGTTCGCGCCGCCAACGCGCTACCTGGGCGTGGTGGCCCGAGAGCAGCACATCGGGAACGCTCAAGCCCCGGTACTCTGCCGGGCGAGTATAATGAGGATACTCTAGTAACGTGGAGGCGTGCGAATCTTCGATGACGGCGCGCATATCGCCCAGCACGCCGGGCACCAAGCGCGTGACGGCCTCGACGATGGCCATCGCTGGGATTTCGCCGCCCGAGAGGACGTAATCGCCCATCGAGATTTCATCGGTGACGACGAGCTGGCTGACGCGCTCGTCCACCCCTTCGTAGCGCCCGCAGATCAGCACCACGCGGCCGCAGCGCTCGTATTCGCGGGCGATGGTTTGGGTGAATGGCCGGCCCGCCGGGGTCAGCAGCACCACGGGCGCGCTGATCGCGCCGCCGCCTTTTTGCCGGGCAACCAGATCGGCGCCGAGGATATGCTCGACGCAAGCCACGATTGGCTCTACCTTCATCACCATGCCGCCGCCCCCGCCGTAGGGGATATCGTCGGTGATGTGGTGCTTGTCGGCGGTATAATCGCGGATGTTGTGGACGCTGATGGTAACGAACCCCGCCTCCAGCGCTCGCTTGACGATGCTTTCGGCAAAAACGCTGGCGAACAGGCCGGGGAACAGGGTCAGGATGTCGAACTGCATGGCCGTCTCTCCTTCAAGCCTGGACAGATTCTACCTTGCCCTTGCGCTGGCGGCAAATTGGAGTTACATACCTGGCATGTTATAATCGCAGAATACTCTATTTCAGAGGGTGTGCGGTGTTCAAGAAGGAACGCAATGGCCTGCCGCGCCAGATCTGGTTTGTGGCGCTGATGGCGCTGGTTTTGGTAGCTTTGATCATTTCCATCGCTCTCGGGTACGCGCCCGGAGGCAAAGCCCCCCAAAGGCGCGACGCCGACGATTCGGCTTCAGCGGCCCAGGCGCGGACGGCCTCGCCGACGGCGCGGCCCAGCGTTACGCTCGCGGCGACGGCGACCCACGTCCCCAGCGTCACCCCCACCAAAGGCATTACGTCGCTCGTCACGCCCACGCCGCGCCGGACGATGACCTTGACGCCGACGGCGACCGCCACGTTCACGCCGGAACCCACCGCCACCGCCTCGGCCACGGCGACGGCGGCGCCTAGCGCGACGGCGACCATTCCCACGGCCACGCTCGCCGCGACCGATACAGTGACAATGACGGCCACCGCCGCGCCCACCATCGTCCTTCCCGATGACCATTATTGGTTGGAGCGCCCCATCTCGCCTAACGGCGTAGATCGCATCGCGCAGTTCTATTCTTACGCCTCGCGCGGCGACGGCACCTATCCGATCCATCACGGCGTCGAGTTTGTGAACCCGCAAGGCACCGAAATCCTGGCCGTCGCGCCGGGAACCATCGTCGTAGCGGGCGACGACCAACGCCAGGTCTATGGCGCGCGCAACAACTTTTATGGCCTGTTGGTGATCGAACAGCTCGACCAAACCCTGAACGGCAAGCCGATCTATGTGCTCTATGGCCATATGTCTGAAGTCAAAGCCGAAGTCGGCCAAAAGATCAACGCAGGCGATATAGTGGGGCTGGTAGGCATGACGGGCGTGGCCGAGGGGCCGCATCTGCACCTCGAAGTGCGCTATGAGCAGAACGAATACAGCGCTACGGTGAACCCCGACCTGTGGATTCGCCCGCTGGAAGGCTATGGAACCATCGCCGGGGCGGCGCTCAACCCCGCCGGCGAGTACGTGTCCGAAGCGCGGATCGTGCTCTATCGGCCCGAAGCGCCCGACAAACCCGCTCGCACTGCCGTCACCTATCCGCGCAAAGAGGTGAACCCCGACCCGGCCTGGCGCGAAAACTGGGCCGCCGGCGACCTGCCCGCCGGGCAGTGGATCGTCAAGCTGGTCTATCACCAACGCCTGTACACCGAGACGGTGACGGTGGAGCCGGGGGCCACCACCTGGGTCACGTTCCGCGTAGCGGATTAGAGAGTCGCCCATCGGAGCGCCATCATCTTGATGGCGGGTGACCGGCCTGTATACATGGAGCGTAAGCAAACCGCTGAGCTATCGCCATCAGGATGATAGCGCTCTAACAGAGTTTATCGAAGACCATAGGAGTAACTGTGCGCATCGCTCAAGAAGCACTTGAGGCCCTGCTCGCCCAAGTGCAAAAGCCCGCCCGCTATATCGGCCAGGAATGGAACAGCGTCGTCAAGGATTGGGCCGCGACCCGCGTGCGCCTGGCGCTGGCTTACCCCGATACCTACGAAATCGGCATGTCGAACCTGGGGCTGGCGCTGCTCTACGACCTGGTCAACCGCCGGCCCGAGTTTGTGGCCGAGCGCGTCTATGCGCCGTGGACCGACATGGAAGCCGCCATGCGCCAGGCGGGAACGCCGCTGTTTTCGCTCGAAACGCGCCGCACGTTGGACGAGTTCGACATCATCGGGTTCAGCTTGCAGCACGAGTTGAATTTCACCAACGTGCTCAACATGCTCGACCTGGCGGGCCTGCCCGTGCGGGCCGCCGAGCGTGACGCCCGAGCGCCGCTGGTAATCGCCGGGGGGAGCTGCACGTACAATCCCGAGCCGTTGGCCGACTTTGTCGATTGTTTTGTGATCGGCGAGGGCGAAGAGGTGTTGATCGAGCTGCTCGAAACGGTGGGCGCGTGGAAAGCGGCGCACCCTGCGCCAGACCACTCAGATCGTGAGCGATTGCTGCTGGCCCTGGCGCGTATTCCGGGCATTTATGTTCCGGCGCTCTACGTGGTCGAGTATGCCGAGAACGGCGTCATCGCCGCCATCCGCCCAGCGCGCGACGGCGCGCCCGAGCGCGTGCTCAAGCGCATCATGCCGCAGCTCGGCCCGGCGCCCACCAAGCCCATCGTCCCGCTAATGCAGACGGTGCACGACCGCGCCATGGTCGAAATCCAGCGCGGGTGCAGCCGGGGTTGCCGCTTTTGCCAGGCGGGGATGATCTATCGCCCCATCCGCGAGCGGCCCGTGGCCGAGACGCTGGATACCATTGATGCCATCATCGCTTCCACCGGCCACAGCGAGGTCTCGCTGGTCTCGCTTTCCAGCAGCGATCACAGCGGCATCGCCGAGATCGTGCAGCAGACCATGGCGCGCCACGCCGAGGAGGGGCTATCGGTGTCGCTTCCCTCGTTACGCATTGATTCGTTCTCAGTGCAACTGGCCAAGATGATCCAGAGCACGCGCAAGACCGGGTTCACCTTTGCGCCCGAGGCGGGCAGCCAGCGCCTGCGCGATGTGATCAACAAAGGCGTCACCGAAGACGATCTGCTGCGCACCGCCGAGGCTGCCTTCGAGAGCGGCTGGAATCGCATCAAGCTCTATTTCATGGTGGGCCTGCCCACCGAAACCGATGAGGATATTCTGGAGATTGGCCGCTTGATCCGCGAGATCTATGCGCGGGGCAAACGCACGCGCGGGCGCAGCATCGAGATCGGCGTCAGCCTCTCGACCTTTGTACCAAAGCCACATACACCCTTCCAGTGGGTAGGGCTGGCGCAGCGCGAGGACGTAGAGCGCCGCCAACGCTTGCTGCGCGACCAGATCGCGCGGGCGCGCGGGGTACACCTTAGTTGGTCGGGGTGGGACGAGACCTGGCTGGAGGCCATCATGGCGCGGGGCGACCGCCGCCTGGGGGCGGTGATTTATCGCGCCTGGCGGACCGGGGCGCGTTTCGACGCCTGGAGCGAGTGTTTCCGCCCCGACGCCTGGCGGCAGGCGTTCAGCGACGAGCGGCTAGACCCCGATTTCTACACCCATCGTCAGCGCCAGCGCGACGAGGTGCTGCCGTGGGAGCCGATTGATTGCGGCGTGACGCGCGCTTTTCTCTGGCGCGAATACGAGCGCGCTTTGAGCGGCGACCTTTCGCCCGATTGCCGCGCCGATTGCTACCATTGCGGCGTGCTGACGGCCTGGGGCGCAACGCGCAAAGGATTGCCCGATAAAGCCTGGGGGTGCCCATAATCATGCGGAGCGAAACTGTGCAACGCTTGCGCCTAACTTTTGGCGTCCGCAGCCCCCTCTGCTACGCCTCGGTGCTCGATATGGGCCGCCTGTGGGAGCGGCTGCTGCGCCGCGCCCGCGTTCCCCTGGCCTACACACAAGGGTTCAACCCCCACCCGCGCCTGCAATTCGCCGACGCGCTGCCGGTGGGGTATGATAGCGTTTGCGAGCTGGTGGATATGTGGCTATCCGAGCGGCAGGACTTTGCCGAGTTTGCGCACACGGCGCGAGAACAAGCCCCCGCCGGCCTGGATATCCTCGCCGGCGAGGAAGTGACGCTGAACGCCGTCTCGCCGCAATCCACCATGCGGCAGGCCGAATATCGCGTCTCGCTGGATACGCCTAGCAGCCGCGACGACCTGGCCGCCGCTGTAGAGCGCATCTTGACGCAGCCGAGCCTCATCCGGCGGCGCATGAAAAAGGGCGAGTTGGCCGAGTATGATCTGCGGCCTTTGGTTTACGAAATTGAGCTATTGGATGAGCGCGATGGGCAGCAGCACCTGCGCTTGCTCTTGCGTTGCGGCTCGCAAGGCGCGGGGCGCCCGGAAGAAGTGGTCGCCGCGTTGGAGCTGCCCATCCGCGCGTTCCATGTTTTGCGCACCGGCCTCATCTGGGGCGCGGTCGAGGAGCAACAATCATGAAGCAAATGTGGTCTCCCTGGCGCATGGAATACATCCGCTCGGAAAAGCCCGACGGGTGCATTTTCTGCGATCTGGTCAAACAAGACGACGACCCCGAGAACTTGATCCTCTTTCGGGGCAAGACCTGCTACGTAATGATGAACCGCTACCCCTACACCAACGGCCACCTGATGGTAGTGCCCTATCAGCACGCCGACACTCCCACCGCGCTCGATCCTCAAACGATGTACGAGATGATGGTGCAGGTGAACATGTGCTTGGAAGTGCTCAAGGAGGCCATGCGCCCCGATGGGTTCAATGTGGGCATGAACCTGGGCGCCTCGGCGGGCGCAGGCATCAAAGATCACGTCCACATGCACATCGTGCCCCGTTGGACGGGCGACACCAATTTCATGCCGGTGCTTTCGGATACGCGCGTCATCGTCGAGGGGTTGGCGCAATGCTATGACTCGCTGCGCCCGCTGTTCGACTGCCGCTGCGAGCTGAAACCCACGGATGACGCCAAGAAAGCCGAATCGTAGGGGTGCAGGATCGAGAGGGGGAATTCGGCGCTCGTAGTAGCCAGAGCGCCAGCCGCTGAAACGCTTGGTGTGAAATGGCGTTCGGAGA
>CAZYPJ010000192.1:0-7838 GCA_964649365.1 uncultured Anaerolineales bacterium
GGCAGAAGGCCGCCCGCAGCCGTTCAGCCTGGGCCTCGTACGCCTTGCCATCGCGCCCGGCGATCCGCATGCGCGCGGCAGCCGCGCGCAGGGGTCGCGCGCCGCCAAAATCGGCTGGGGACCGCTGGGCAGGGGGACATTACAACAGGATGAGGACCAGATCCACGCGGCGCGCGAGGGGCTGGGGCCGGAAGGCATTTTGTTGGTGGATGCGGGCACGGTGTGGGGCGAGAACCTGCCCGAGGCCAGCAAGCGCGTGCGCGCGCTGCGCGAATGCCGCGCAACTTGGCTGGAAGAGCCGTTCGTCTCAGGGGCGCTGGAGGAGTATAGCCGTTTGGCGGCGCAAGCCGCGCCCGTCAAACTGGCCGGCGGCGAGGGCTGCCATACTTACTATATGGCGCGCCACATGATAGATTACGCCGGTTTGGGCTATGTACAGATAGACGCCGGGCGCATCGGGGGGTTGACCGTCGCCAAGCGTGTAGCCGACTACGCTCATGCCAGAGGCGTCACTTATGTCAACCATACCTTTACCACACACCTAGCGTTGAGCGCCTCGCTGCAACCTTTCGCCGGCCTGGAGCGCGATGTGATCTGCGAGTATCCGGTGGAACCCAGCGCCCTAGCCTATGCGCTGACCTCCGACCACCTGCTCCCCACCGCCGAGGGCCAGATACGCGCGCCGGATGCGCCCGGCTTGGGGCTGACGCCCAACGTCGAAACGATGGCGCGCTACCTGGTGGATGTGGAAATCCGCGCCAAGGGGCAGATGCTCTACCGCACCCCGCCTCTTCCAATGAGCATCTAGTCGGGCTGCGATATTCTGGCGTGGGCTAACAACCCACGCCAGAGCTTGCTACCAGGTCTCCTTGGGCGCTTTGGCCTGTTCGTACTCTTCCTCCGAGATCAGCTTGCCGCCGCTCACCTCGGACGAAACCACGCCATAGTTGTTATCGAGCCAGATCTCGGCCCGCATTAACTGAAAGCACTTGGTATCCATCACGTCTTTGCGAAGCACCAACGGCGCAGGGCCGCCCTCTTCGCGATTGAGGTCGTTATAGCGATGGGCGCGGACGCGCACCACATCGCCGCATTTGTTGCAACGGAAATAAAACCACAGCCCATTGGGGTCGCCGCTAGCGGCGGGACTGGCTGGCTGGCTCATAAACAAACGGCGCAAAGCATCGAGCAGACCCATATGTCACCTCCCTCGTACAGACCAACGTGCCGTGATATTCGATTACTGTCCAGTCGTTGGCCTATTGTGTCAGAATTGGCGCGTTGGCGTGGTTGCTCCTTCGAATTCTGACAACGTGCGGTTTGAGCCAAGTCATAAAACATTCAGAATCACATAAAACAGCATAATTCGCAAGAACGGGCAAGATTTGGCGATGTCAAAGGAGAATAAGAAAATTATAATAAAAGAGACTTGCCTTTGTCAAGAGTTTACGCTATAATTACGTTAAACATAATGGCTCGCCTCTTCCCCTGAAGGCGTCCTTTGTGTACCTGTCGTGTACGCCTTGCAACAACAAACGATCTTGTCGGCTCGCATCATTCACGATCGAGGAGGCGAGATGTGTCCCATCGGAAGTGAGCGCGCCCGTGCGGCCGCCTCGTGCAACCCCAAAAGCCAGGTGCGCATTCTGCTGGCCGATGATGAGCCTCAAGTCCGCAACCTGATCGTCCGTGTCCTCAGTCGGCAAGGATGGGAAGTCGTCGCCGCCGCCAATGGCAACGAAGCCGTGGCCGCCTGGCCCGTCCACGGCGCGGGGTTTGACTTGGTCATCCTCGACGTCAACATGCCGGGACTCAGCGGTTACGAGGCCTATCTCAAGCTTGTCGAAATCCACCCCGAAGCGTTGTTCCTATTCGCCAGCGGCTATGCCGAGCAAGATGTGTGGTACCAGATGGTGGAAAAGCGGGGCCTGCCCACCATCGCCAAGCCTTTCAGCCCTTCGGATCTGGTCGCCAAGGTGCGCGCCTTGCTCAACCAGGAGTGCTTCAAATCGCTGGCCGCAGGCAAAACGTAACGCCCAGCCCAGCTCCACGACGCCCGCGAAGCTGGGCGCGATCCTGCCGCTAGGCTGCCAACCATCCCCCGTCCACCATCAAGATGTGGCCGTTGACGAAATTGGAGGCGTCCGAGGCCAAAAAGACCACCGGGCCAAAGAAATCCTCCAGCTCGCCAGTGCGCTTCATCGGAATGCGGCTGAGCACCCAGTTGCGCGTGGTGGGGTCATCGAGCGACGGGGCCGACATGGCTGTGCGCGTAAACGCCGGCGCGATGCCGTTGACGTTGATGCCCTTTGGTCCCCACTCAATGGCCAGCGAATGGGTGATCTGGTTCACCGCGCCTTTGCTGGGAGCATAAGCCATATCGCCGATGCGCCCCTGAAAACCTCGCACCGACGAGATGTTGATGATCTTGCCCTTGCCCTGTTTGAGCATTACGCGGCCCACGTGCTTGCAGCAAAGAAACACCGACTTGATGTTGACGTCCATCACCCGCTGCCAGGTAGTCGTATCGAATTGATCCGACGGCTGCAGGTGCACAATGCCCTGGCTGTTGACCAGGATATCAATATGCCCATACGTCTTGGCCACAAAGGCCACTAGCGCCTCGACCTGAGCCTCGTCGGTCACATCCGCCGCATAGAACGTACCCTGACGGCCGAGCTTATTGATAGCCTCGGCCCCATCTTGCAGCCCTTCTGGCCCGCGGCCGGCGATGCACACATCGGCCCCAGCGGCGGCCAACGCCAGCGCCATGGCCTGCCCCAGGCCCTTGGTGCCGCCCACCACCAGCGCCGCTTTGCCATCCAGCCGAAAACGATCCAACGTCGAGGGGGCCAGCGCCAGCAACTTGTCCAGCTCCGCCATGTCAGCCCTCCGCCGGAACGATGTCGGTGAGGCCGGTCTGCGGGTCGGTGACGCGTTTGGTCTTGACGCCGTCGAGCACGATCAGCCCCAACTCCAGGCGGAATAGGCAGCGCGACCCCGGCTCCAAATGGCCGACGTACTGCTTACCGTTCTTGACGTCATCCACGACCACGTGAATGTGCGGCTCGCCGCCGGCCACTGAGCCAAGCAACGATCCCACCTCAATCGGCCCCTCCAACGTGAAATAACGCTCGCCGGGCGGCAACGTCGTTCCAGTGATCGTGTGCAGCTTGCAGATATCCATCGAGCCGATGCCCGAAGTAATTAGGGCCGCGTCAATGCCCTCTTTCTTGAACAGCTCGCGCAGTTCCTCGATGATGTAATCGCCGAGGCGAAATGAGACCATCATCACGCGCACGTCGCCGGGCGCTTTCATGACCAACATGGGTGATCCTCCTCTTGATGATTGATGATATACTGGTGGTCAGTTATCGGTTTTCAGTTAGTATTCGTAGCAGCTTCCGCCGATGAACTCGCGCAACAGTGAATCGGGTGGGATGGCTGATACATCCTCAATGGGGGTGACGGCTTCCAGCATCCGATAGACGCGCTCGGCGCGCTCGAACGCATCTTGCCGCAGTGGGTCATTCCGATACTGCTCGGCCCATTGAGCGAACGAGCCATAGAGCTTGGCGCGCATCACCGGCAGTTCATAGGGCAAGCCGCTGTTCACGATATAATCGGTAGTGCGAATGTAGGGCAAGATATTGCGCATTTCGCTCGACCGCACATAGTGCCAATGTTCTAGCGTCTTTTGCGGGCTGTAGGCGCGAAAAAGCGAATCGCGCACCATGCGCCGCATCAGGCGCAGATCGGTGAACTTGATATACTCGCCGCCAGGGCCTTGCATTTGCAGCAACGGCTCGATATAGAGCTTGAATTTACGCTCATCCTCGACGCCGCCGGTCATTTCGGGGTACAAGCCGTGCAAACTGTCAATCAGAATGACATCGTTGGGACCAAGCTGCATGGGGGTATGATCGCGATGCTGGCGGCCAGTCTTGAAATCATAGTATGGGATCATCACCTGTTCGCCGGCGATCAGCCCTGCCAGGTGTTTGTTGATAAGCTCCAAGTCGAGCGCTTGCGGCGTTTCATAGTCATAGTCGCCGAATTCATCTTTGGGGTGCAGCGCCAGATCGTAGAAATAGTGATCCACGGTGAGAGGCACGAGTTGTAGCCCCATACGAGTAAGCAAGTGCTTGAGCTTGATGGTGGTGGTCGTCTTGGCCGAGGACGACGGCCCTGCGATGACCACCACGCGCACGGTTCCGCGCGCGCGGATCATCTCGGCGGCGCAACTGATGTCTTCATTGTAGGCGTGGTCGCTCTCGCGCACGATCTCGGCGAATTCGCCGCGCGCGATACGCTCATTGAGCCGCCAAACTGTATGCAAGTCGTGATCCACCGCCCAAGTGAGCACTTCCCACATCTTGCGCCAGGGCATATAATCATCGGTGCGCGCCAGGCGCAGCGCCGTATCGTGGCGGCGCCTGGCGCGTTCGTCGCGGTAGAGGATGTAGGCTTTGGCGGTGCGCGCATAGCCATTTTCGATCAGCACCTTTTCGACCACATCCTGAATCTCTTCCACTGTAGGAATATGGCCGGGCGGCGTCTTTTCTTCGAGCAAGGCCACCACCATGTCGGCCAGACTCTCCGCGATGGCGCGATTGCGCCCGCCCACCGCCACCGCCGCGCGATAGATGGCGTTGGTGATACGTTCTTTGTTGAACGGCACAACGGCGCCGGTGCGTTTGACGACCTGCTCGATCTTGGGCATGGAACCTCCTGACATACCACTATCGCAACCCAGCAAACAAGTCGGATTCGCTCCCTGCAACCAAATCAACCGTCGAGCGCGCCAGGTGAAAGGTCTCGACGGTGAAAGATGGCTGGCGCATCACCTGCGCCGCGTCGCGCAGATAGGGGCTGTCCAGGCCGATCTGTGTCAGATGACACTGGATGCCGCGCAGCTTGCGCTCAGCGTAGGCGCTCACATCGATATGGGTAGTGATGTATTCCGGCCCGTAGCCGACAAAGGCAAAAGGGACGCCATCCATCATCACCGCCGCGCGGCCTTGGGCGGCGCGCTCGGCCAACTGCTCTTGAGATAGCGCGCGATAGTAAAGCTTGTCCACCCGGTGCGGGCAGCAATCGGCCCCGAGTTGTTCGGGAAAACAATCGGGCTGGGCGGCCAGTTCCACGGCAATGGTCGTCCAGCGATGGATGGCGATATGGTCATAGTGACCATAGATGCCATCGGGGCCAAAAGTGATGACCACCTGCGGGCGCAATTCGCGCAAGATGCGCACCAGCTTGCCCACCGCCTGGCCCTGGTGTACGATGGCCATCTGTCCATCTACATAATCGAGCAGGCGCGGCGGATGGATGCCATAGGCCTCGCAGGCCGTGCGCAACTCGCGCTCGCGCACAGCGGGCAGGTTAGCTTTGATGGCGTTCACCCCCGGCGCGATCTCGCCCGCCTCACCCCGCGTAGCGGTGACGAGATACACATCGCAACCCTCGGCGGCATAACGCGAAAGCGTCCCCCCTGACCCGAACGCCTCGTCATCGGGGTGCGCGAACGCGGCCAACAACGTCAGTTTTGCCAAGAGATCTCCCTTTTTGGGACGCGGATGAACACGGATCGTGCGGATTTCATATCCCCATATCCGCGTCATTCCGCGTTCATCCGTGTCCTTATCTTTTACCAGTTGGTGTGCGAGCCGTCTTTGCGGTGCAGGTGCGGCGCTTCCCAGAACTTGAACGCTTGCGTCTTGGCCAATTCCTCGTTGAACTCGACGCCCAGGCCCGGCTTATCGAGCACGGGGAAGCCCGTCCCCACCAGGTCGGGCTGCACGGGGAACAGGTCCCAATCCAGCTTGCGATTCTCAGTGGGCGAGACGCGCACCTCCATCCAAGCAAAGTTGGGCACGGCCGCAGCAAGGTGAATCGTCGCTGCCGTGCAGATCGGCCCCAGCGGGTTGTGCGGCATGAGGTCAATATAGTGCGCCTCACACCAGCCGGCCACCTTCATGGATTCGGTAAAGCCGCCCACGTTGCAGATATCCACGCGGCAGAAATTGGTGATGCCGCGCTCGATATAGGGCAGGAACTGCCATTTGCTGGCGAACTCTTCGCCGATGGCAAAGGGCACGTCAGTCAGCTTGCGCAGCTCTTCGTAGGCTTCGGGGGCTTCGTCACGGATCGGCTCTTCGATAAAATCGAGCGTACCCTTGGGCATCCGCTGGCAGAACGAGGCCGCCTCGGCCACGCTCAGGCGGTGGTGATAGTCAATGCCCAGCACCGGCCCCAGACCAACGGCCTCGCGCAGCTTGGTGAGATAGCCCGCGCTAATGGCGATGGATTCGCGCGGCTCGAACTCGCTGGGATCCTGGCGCGCGGCGTCAGCGATGCCGGTGCGGATCACATTCCAGCCCTTCGAGATCAACAGTTGCGCGCCTTCCAGCAGTTGCTCATAGGAGCGCGCATTGACGGTAGCAAAGCAGGGCACCACGTCGCGGTGCTTGCCGCCTAGTAGTTGATAGACGGGCACGCCCAACGCTTTGCCCGCAATGTCGTACAGGGCGATATCAATGGCCGAGATGGCCGCCTGCAACACGCGCCCGCCCTCGAAATACTGGCTGCGATACATCTCTTGCCACAGTGCGCCGATGCGCATCGGGTCGCGCCCGATGAGCCATTCGCGGTAATGATCCACCGCGCCCTTGACGGCCAGCTCGCGCCCCGAAAGGCCGCCCTCGCCCAGACCATAGATGCCTTCGTCAGTCTCGACTTTGACGACGCACTGGTTGCGGTGGCCCACCCAGGTGGGGTAGGTCTTGATGTCGGTAATCTTCATGTCGCTCCTCGAATCTGTGATTGCTGGCCGTCCTCGGCCAACGCCTCAAGCATAGAACACTCGCCCCGCAAATGCAAGCTAGATGATTTCAAGATAGTCGCGGTCGGGAAGCTGAGGGAAGGGCGCGGTGGGCAGCGTCTGATACCAGTAGGCCACCGAAGCGATATCATCCTGTAAAGGCAGATAACGGTGATCCTTGCGCCAACCCAACGCCTGGATCGTCACCCGTAGATCGCGCTCGAAACGGATCGGATCCATGATATGCCAACGGTACATGCTGAAACGTTGCTGCGATTTATACAGCCCATCGGGACGAACGACTTGGAACATACCCTGGTAGGGATTAGTGTAGGGGACATACTCGCCGTTCACATCCCAGTTATACGCCCCGCCGAAATAGTCCTCGGTGCCGGTGCCGCAGATGGTGGGGAACTCGCCGTCGCCATCCATATAGAACTTGATCTCCCCCTCGCCCCACCAGTTATTGTTGTTGACGCCCCAGGCGAGGTACGTGCCCACATAGTGCCCGCGCCCCACGACGCCATCTAGGATGGTATAGACATCCTTGTAGGGCAGCGGATTGACGCGGCGGAACTGGGCATGAAAATAGGCCGCATCATCGGGTACTTCGGTGAGGGTGTAATTCACTTGATAATAGACAGCGGCGCGCTCCACGCCGCGATTCTCCAGCGTCATGCGGCAACGTTTGCGGAAAGGCATCTCCCAAAAACAATTGCAGCCCTTAGCGGGGTTCACCGTCACGGCGAGCGAGCTAACCTGAGCATACGGCCCCCAGCCCGACGCGAAAAAGTCCACCACCGGCGCTTCGATTGATGGCTGCGGCTGATCGTCCCACCAGATGCGTAGGATGCCGTCGCGGTTGCCCGAGCGGATCAGGTTGCCGGTGATCCACATGCTCTGGATCGCGCCCGGCCCGGCGATGTCGGCCAGCGTGAACGTCTCCCCTGGCTCCATCCAGATGGCGGGCGATATTTTCCAGTGCTTCCTGAGTCACGCGATAAAAACACAGCTC
>CAZYPJ010000193.1:0-7785 GCA_964649365.1 uncultured Anaerolineales bacterium
TTGGACGCGCAGCGCATCGCCATGAAGGCCTCGCACCCCGCCGTCAGACCCTCCTACAACCTTTGCCACGAGTTTCTCACCGGCAACGGAGCAAAGGCGATGGACACGCTCCGCGCCGTAGCGGCAGACGTGGGCCTGGTATCCATTAACGGCGTGGACCCCGCCGACAAGAAGCGCTACATCCTGCCGCTCGGGCAGGGCTCCTTCGACACGGCCTCACTGCTGGCCGAGCTCAAGCGCCTCGGCTACAAAGGCGCGGTCGGCCACCAGTTCTACAGCATCCCCGGAGACATCGAGACAAACCTCAAAGATGCGATGGCCGCCTGGCGCAGCACATGCTCATCGCTGAACGAGCGCCCGCCCAGGGGGGTGTTGATCACCAGGTCGATCTGGCCGTTGATGATGTGATCCACCCCGTTGGGGCGGCCTTCGCTCACTTTGAGCACGGTGGCCACATCTAGCCCAGCCTGGCGCAAGGCCGCCGCCGTGCCGCGCGTGGCGATCAACGAAAAGCCCAGCGCCTTCAAGTCGCGCGCGATGGGCAGCAGGTTGCCCTTGTCGCGGTCGTTCACGCTGAGGAACACCGTGCCCTTGGTGGGGAGGGCGTTGCCGGCGGCCAGTTGCGCCTTGGCAAAGGCCATGCCAAAGCTCTCGTCCATGCCCATCACCTCGCCGGTGGAGCGCATCTCGGGGCCGAGGATGGCCGGTTCGCCGGGGAATTTGATGAACGGCAGCACCACTTCTTTGACATAATGCCCCTTCAGGCGCGGCTCGTCAGGAATGCCCAGCTCGGACAGTTTGCTGCCCGCGATGATCTGGCACGCTACCCGCGCCCAGGGCACGCCGGTGGATTTGCTCACATAGGGCACCGTGCGCGAGGCGCGCGGGTTGGCTTCGATGACATACACCACGCCGTCTTTCATGGCATATTGGATGTTCAGACAACCGATGGTGTGCAGCGCTTTGGCCAGGCGGCGGGTGTAATCGCGCAGCGTGGCCAGGGATTGGTCATCCACCATTACGGTGGGGATGACGCAGGCGCTATCGCCCGAATGCACGCCCGTCAGCTCGATCTGTTCCATGATGGCGGCGATGCGCACGTCCTCGCCGTCGCTGACGCAATCTACGTCCATCTCGAAAGCGTCTTCCAGGAAGCGGTCAATGAGGATGGGGGTATCCTCGGCCACTTGCACGGCGGAGCGGATGTAACGCTCGAGCTGCTGCGCGTTATAGACGATGGCCATGGCCCGGCCGCCCAGCACATAGCTGGGTCGCACGATCACCGGGTAGCCGATCTGTTCGGCCACCCGGAACGCTTCCTCTTCGGAGCGGGCGATGCCGTGTTCGGGCATGGGGATGCCCAGCGCGTCCATGAAATCGCCGAACCGTTCGCGATCCTCGGCTAGGTCAATGGCGTCTGGCCCGGTGCCCAGGATGGGCACGCCGGCGGCGGCGAGCTTGTTCACCAGCTTGAGCGGCGTCTGCCCGCCGAATTGGACGATGACGCCGACCGGTTTTTCCTTTTCGACGATATTGAGCACGTGCTCCAGCGTGATCGGCTCAAAGTAGAGCCGGTCGCTCACGTCGTAATCGGTCGAGACCGTCTCGGGGTTGCAGTTGACCATGATGGTCTCGTAGCCCAAAGCTTGGAACGCAAAGGTAGCGTGGGTGCAGCAGTAATCGAACTCGATGCCCTGGCCGATGCGGTTGGGGCCGCTGCCCAAGACGATGATCTTTTTCTTGTCGGTGGGGTCGGCCTCGCACACCGATTCATAGTTGGAATAGAGGTAGGGTGTATAGGCCGGGAACTCGGCGGCGCAGGTATCCACCCGCGAATAGACGGCGTTCACGCCCAGCGCCTGGCGTCGCGCGCGGGCCGTGAGTTCGTCCACTTGGGGCGAGACCAACCGCGCGATGAGCGTATCGGCCATGCCGGCGCGTTTGCACTCGCGCCAAGTCTCCGCGTCGAGCGTTTCGAGCGGTTTGCCACGGATCGCGTCGCGCAGGGCGCGAGCGTGGTCAATCTCGCGCAAGAACCAGGGGTCTATATAGGTGAGATCGGCGATCTCTTGGATCGTCATGCCCGCGTCGAGCGCGGGGACAAGGTAGAACGCCCGGTCGGGGTTGGGCTGGATCAGCTTGGGCATGATCTCGCTGGCGGCCAACCCCGCGAGCTTGGGGTCGAACAAACTGTCGCGCCCATCCTCACGGGCGGCCAGGCCCTTTTGCAGCGCCTCTAGGAAGGTGCGCCCGATGGCCATCACCTCGCCCACCGACTTCATTTGCGTGCCCAGGGTGGGGTCGGCCTGGGGGAACTTTTCCATGTTCCAACGCGGGATCTTGACCACCACATAATCGAGCATCGGCTCGAACGAGGCGGGGGTTTCGCGGGTGATGTCGTTAGGCAGCTCGTGCAGGCGGTAGCCCACCGCCAACTTGGCTGCGATCTTGGCGATGGGAAAGCCGGTGGCCTTGCTGGCCAGCGCCGACGAGCGCGAGACACGCGGGTTCATCTCAATCACCAGCGTGCGCCCCGTCTGCGGGTGCACGGCGAACTGCACATTCGAACCGCCCGTCTCGACGCCGACGCGCTTCATCACCAGGCGGGCTTGGTCGCGCAGCACTTGGTATTCTTTGTCGGTGAGAGTCTGCGCCGGGGCGACGGTGATGGAATCGCCGGTGTGGATGCCCATCGGGTCGAGGTTTTCGATGGAGCAGATGACCACATAGCCGTCGTCGGCGTCGCGCATCACCTCTAGCTCGAACTCCTTCCAGCCGATGACCGATTCTTCGATCAACACCTGGTGTACGGGGCTGGCGCCTAGGCCGCGCAGCACCATATCCTCGTAATCCTCGATGTTGTAGGCGATGCCGCTGCCCGTGCCGCCCAACGTGAACGACGGACGTAGGATGGCAGGTAGGCCCACATCCTCTAGCGCGCGGCGGGCCTCCTCTAGCGAGGTGACGGCGTGGCTCTTGGGCGTCTCTAGGCCGATTTCGAGCATGGCGCGCTTGAACAGGTCGCGATCCTCGGCCACCTTGATGGCCTCGGCGCGCGCGCCGATCAGCTCCACGCCATAGCGCGCCAACACGCCTTGCTCGGCCAATTCCATTGAAAGGTTGAGGCCGGTCTGGCCGCCCATCGTGGAAAGGAGCGCGTCTGGCCGCTCTTTGGCGATGATGCGCTCCAACACCGGCACGGTCAGCGGCTCGATATAGATGATGTCGGCGATCTCGGGGTCGGGCATGATCGTCGCCGGGTTCGAGTTGACCAGCAACGTCTGATAGCCCTCTTCGCGCAGCGCCTTGCAGGCCTGGGTGCCCGAATAGTCGAATTCGCAGGCCTGGCCGATGACGATGGGGCCAGAGCCGATAATCAGTATTTTGTGCAGATCGGTTCGTTTGGGCATGATGCTGCTTTCTATAGCGATTGGACAAAGCGCCGCAAGAACTCCAAGCTATCGTGCGGGCCGGGCGACGCTTCGGGATGGTATTGAACGCAGGCCACGGGCAGATCGGTGCGGCGCAGCCCCTCGATGGTGTTGTCGTACAAGTTAATGTGCGTGATTTCTAGCGGCAAGCCGGCCAGCGAGTCCTTATCCACCGCAAAGTTGTGGTTCTGCGAGGTGATCTCGATGCGGCCGGTGGTCAAATCTTGCACCGGATGGTTGACGCCGTGGTGGCCAAAGGGCAGCTTGTAGGTGCGCGCCCCGCTGGCCAGCGCGATGATCTGGTGCCCCAGGCAGATGCCATAAATGGGCACCTTGCCCAAGAGTTCGCGCACGGTATGGGCCGTCTCGGGGGCCTGGACGGGGTCGCCGGGGCCGTTCGAGATGAACACGCCGTCGGGCTTCATCGCCAGGATCAACTCGCTGGGGGCGTTGGCGGGCGCCACCGTCACGCGGGCGCCGAAATCTACCAGCAACCGCAACTGGTTCATCTTGATGCCGCAATCCACCGCCACGATATGGGGCGCGTGCTTAGGCCGCTCCCACCGCTCGCCCAGCTCGGGCCGCCAGCGGCGCACTACCGCGTCGCCCCAGGGGGCGGGGCGGGGCAGCGTCACCTCATCCACAGGCACGAGGTCGCTCATATCGGGCGCGTTCTGCGCCATCTGGCGCAGGCGCTCGGCGTCGAGGTTCACCGTCGAGAGCGCGGCGCGCATGACGCCTTTCTGCCGCAACGTGAGCGTGAGGCGGCGCGTATCCAGCCCCGACAGCGCCGGGATGCCGTGGGCGCGCAGATATTCGGGCAGCGGTTGCTGCGCGCGCCAATTGGACGGCTGCTCGCAAATCTGCCTGGCCAGCACAGCGCGCACATAAGGTTGCTTGGATTCGGCGTCTTCGCGGTTGATCCCCACGTTGCCGATGTGCGGGCAGGTAAAGCAGACCATCTGCCCCCAATAGGATGGGTCGGTGATGACCTCTTGATAGCCGGTCATGCCGGTGTTGAACACCACCTCGCCTATCCATTCGCCGCTGGCGCCGAACGAGCGCCCGGCAAAGGCGCTGCCGTCTTCCAACACGAGCATTGCGTTCATTGTCTCTGGCATTGCGCACTCCCTTGAGGAGTTATCGGTGGATAGTTATCAGTTTTCAGTTCACAGCCATTGTTCTTGGCGCGCTGCGCCCTTCGACTGACCACTGACAACTGACCACTGATAACTATTCTATAAGAAAAACCAGGTCTCCTCAAGAAACCTGGTCTCATCATCGAAACCTGCGCCTCGCGACTGAGGCTTATGGACGTGCTCCCAGCATAGGCGTGGGTTGGCGCTTGAAGGCCGTTGCTTGCATCCTGCGCACGATCGCCCTGACCACGGCGGGGGCAAGCCCCTGCGCCGCGATTTCCGCCTCGCTCAGATTGCGTTCAGTGTGCAGATACAGCACTTGGTCGGCCTCATCGTAGGTGAACCCCAGCTCGCCCTCGTCGGTCTGCCCGGCCCACAGGTCGGCGCTGGGAGCTTTGGCGATGATCGGCTCGGGCACGCCCATGTGGCGCGACAACTGGCGCACTTGGCATTTGTATAGGTGCGCGATGGGCTTGAAGGCCGCCGCGCCGTCGCCGTGCAGGGTGAAATAACCCAACAAGGTCTCGGTGCGGTTGCTGGTGCCGGCCACCAACCCGCCAAAGGCGGCGGATTGGTCGAACAATGCCATCATACGCCCTCGCGCCATGAGGTTGCCCTTGCGGCGCTCGTCCATATCGGGGTAGCGCGCCAAGAAGGGCGCCACCACGTCGGTGATCTCGAATTTCTCCCAGGGCAGACCCAGTTGCTCGATGACCAGCCGGGCGTGGGCCTCGCTTTCGGGGTTGCTGGTGCGGTAGGGCAGAATCAGCGCTTTGACGTTAGCGGCGCCGACGGCCTGGGCGCAGAGCGCCGCGACCAGCGCCGAATCCACCCCGCCGGATAGCCCCAACACCACCCGCGAGCAACCGGCCCCGGCCAGGTAGTCGCGGATAAAAGCGATGATGCGGTTGCACTCGCGCGCAGCGTCCAATTGTAAGCCGTCGAGCATGGTGGTCTCCTGGATGTGGGCACGGATGGACGCAAAAAACGCCGATTCGTTACGCACTGAATACGGGCCGAAGGTTTCTACACGCACAGCCTGACCATAGGATACTGTAAAACACCGTTTTCCCCAAATGCGAACGTCGCGATAACTAGGCAGATTTGCAGTCGGGGTATCGTAGGGGCGCGATATATCGCGCCCGTATCAGTTGTGGTCGTGATCGCGAATCTGAACGGTTACACGCCGCGCCAGGTCAGTAGGCGTACAGCCGCCCGTAGGGCCGCTTGGTCAGCGGGATCAGCTTGACGAACGGCGTCTCGAGTAAGCGCTTGGCGTCCAGATCGAAATGGGCGGCGAACTCGCCCACGTGGCGTTGCAGCAGCCACTCGTCCTCGGGGCCGAGCGGAGCCTGACCCACCTCTTTGCCCAGGAACGCCTGGTCCACCTGGCCGCGCATATAGATGACGCCGCCGTGCATCCCTGTCCCTACATAGTGCGAGGGGTGGCTCTCGCCCGGGGCGAGCTGCATCCCCAACACGATCAGCACGCCGCCGGCCATGTATTCGCCCAAAAAGTGTTGCGCCGCGCCGCCGATGACGATCACCGGGCGCACCGAGCCATATTCCTTCATGTGGATGCCCACGCGATAGCCCACATTGCCGCGCACGAAAATCTTGCCGCCGCGCATCGAATGGCCCAGGATGTCGCCCGCCGAGCCGCGAATGATGATGGTCCCGTTGTTCATGGTGTTGCCGCAGCCATCTTGGGCGTTAGAGAGCACATCAATGCGCGGGCCATCCATGAACGCGCCCAAGTCGTTGCCGGGCACGCCGTCAATAATGATGCGCACTTGTTTTTGCAGATTCGTGCCGATGTAGCGTTGCCCAAAGATGCCCTTCAGGGTGATCTCTTTGACCCCACTCTGCGCCAATTCGAGAAGCTGGGCGTTCAAGTCGCGGTAATAGACGCCGGTCGCGTCGAGCGTTACGGATGTTGCCTCGGCGGCTGGCGCCGGGGCTGCGTCGAGGATGGCCTGGCTAAGCATAGGTTAGCTCCTTTTGCGCCAGCGAGCGCATGAACAATTCGGGCAATTGGGGCTTTTCGCCCAGGCGACCGATGATCGGCTCGCCGCCCTGGGGAATCCAAGTGTATTGGATATTGGGTTCAATCAAGTGGATGGACGACAGTTCGGATGAGACGTACACGATATCATCCTTGATCCCGGCCACCAGCGGGCGCAAGCGCACGCGGTCGCCCAGGCCGATCATCTCGCCGTTGCGGGCGATGATGACGGTGAACGGGCCGTTGAGCAGCAATTGGCTGTAGGTCTGGCGCACCGCGCGGTACAGGCGCGCTTGCTCGGCGGGCATATGTTGGATCTCGTTCCACAAAGGGCTGGCAAAGACGGCGGCGGCCATCTCGGGCGGCAGCTCGTGGCGGCGCATCACCAGATCGGCGGCATAGGCAATGACCTCGGTATCGGTGTGCATGGTGCAGATATAGCCGTGCATCTCTAGGAAGCGGCGGTTGATGCCGTAGGACGAGATCTCGCCGTTGTGCACTACCGACCAATCGAGCAGCCCAAAGGGGTGCGCGCCGCCCCACCAGCCGGGGGTGTTGGTGGGAAAGCGGTTGTGCGCCGTCCATAGGTAAGCCTGGTAATCCTCGACGCGGTAGAACTCGGCGATCTGGTCGGGGTGGCCAACCCCTTTGAAGATGCCCATATTCTTGCCGCTAGAGACGACGAACGTGCCCTCCAACTGGGTGTTGATGGTCATTACCTGATGGACGATGTAATCGGCCTCGGAGCGGCCCACCATCTTGGCGCTGAGCGGCAGCAGGAAATAGCGCCATACGATGGGCGGGTCGAGGATGCCCAGCACATTGCGCGTGGGGATTGGCTCGTCGTGCACCACGGCGAAATGGCGGCGCAGATAGTCGTCGAGCGTCTTGCGAGCGTCGTCGTCGCGGCACATGACGTGGAAGGCGTAATGCTCGGCGAACTCGGGGTACAGGCCGTAAGCCGCAAAGCCCGACCCCAGGCCGTTGCCGCGCTCTTTCATGCTATTAATGGCGGTGATGATGCGGTCGCCGCCGTAACGGCGGCCCGTGGTATCTATATAACCGAACAGGCCGCAGGCGTCATAGACCTTATCCTGGTTATAGCGGTTTTCGAGTTGCATCCAGCTCATGGATTGATCCTTTCGGTCACTCTTTGGAGCGCCGCCTTCCAGGCGGCTCACTCGCCATCTGGAAGATGGCGCTCTACCTG
>CAZYPJ010000194.1:0-7755 GCA_964649365.1 uncultured Anaerolineales bacterium
GCTCCACCTGCCGCCTGGAAGGCGGCGCTCCGGGGAAGGCGGCGTTTTTTTGCTATACTTCGATCCCCTGCCCCGTGACGACATGCTTGCGATAGTGCTCGGGCAGCGAGAGCAGGCTAATCTGGTCGTTCATCAGTTGTTCGCGGCAATGGCTGACGTCAATCTTGTTGCGGATCAGCCCGGTATAGATGCCCGCGCGACGGATGTTTTTGACCAGGATCGCGCCCACCAAGCGGCCATTCTTCAATACCAGGCGGCGGTATTGCCGTTTGCGCTCATCCAGATCTACCAGAAACTCGTGGCCGTCGTCGGTCACGTTGCCGTTGCCGATGGAGATGGCAGGCACGCCGCCGGCCTCTACCGTGTTCATGGCGATGCCGCCCTCGTCGGCTCGGGGCGCGCCCACAATGTGCGCCCCGGCGATGGCCCCTTGACGGTAGGCGTTGGGCCAGATGGCCACGGTGCGGTTCATATCCACCACCAGGTCGTAGGCTTCGGCCACGTCGCCGGCGGCATAGACATCGGGGGCCGAGGTGCACATATAGTGATCCACCACCACGCCCCGGTTCACCTGGATGCCCGCCTCTTGGGCCAGCCCCGCGTTGGGGCGCACGCCGATGCCGAACACCAGCATATCGCACGCCAGCGGGCGGCCCTCTTTGAGTTCCACGCCTACCAGTTCATCGTTTTCCTTGACGATGCGGGTGATGGTATCGCCGGTGAGCACGGCGGCGCCCTCATCCTGCAAGATATTAGTCATCAGGCGCGAGCCGGTCTCGTCGAGCGCGGCGCTGAGGATGCGCGGGGCCAGCTCGACAATCGAGATTTTCACGCCGCGCTTCATCAGCGCGTCGGCGGCTTTCAGGCCGATCATGCCGCCGCCCACCACCACCGCATGGCGCACGGTGCGCGTGGCGAGATGGTTCAGGATGCCGAGGGCGGCGGCGTAGCGGGTAAAGGTAAAGACGCCTGTCGTGTCCCGATCCTGCAAGGGCGGCACGATGGGCGTCCCGCCCGTCGAGATGACCAGCTTGTCGTAAGAGAACGAACGCCCCGATTGTGTGTGTACGCGGTGAGCGCCGGTCTCGATGGCGACGACGCGGTCGTTGAGCACGGGCTGCACCGAGTGCTTGGTGTAGAAATCGGGGCCGCGATAGAGCAGGCGCGTCTTGTCAATCTCGCCCGCCAAAAAGTGCGAGAGCATGGGGCGCGAATAGATCAGGTGCGGCTCTTCCGAGATGACCAAGATTTCGCTGAACTGATCGTGATGACGGATTGTCTCGACCACGCCGACGGCGGCGGCAGAGTTGCCGATGATAACGATTCTCACGTCTAGCTCCTCCTATTCCACGTCTTCGTAGGTCAAGGCTTCGTTGGGGCAGTGGGCCACACAAGCGGGCATATCGGCCCCGTAGCACAGGTCGCACTTGCTGGCGATGCGCGTGCCCGCCAAGTTCTGTTGAATGCTCCCCGCCGGGCAGACCATGATGCACATCCAACAGCCCACGCAGCGGCTCTCATCGCACACCACCGCGCCGGTTTTCTCATCGCGGTGCATGGCGCCCGAGATGCAGGCTTCGATGCAGCTTGGCTCTAGACACTGGCGGCATTGCAGCGCAAACGAGATCGGGCCGCTTTCCTCCACCATCACGCGCGCCATCACCTTGTCGCGTTCGCCGCGAAAGGCTTTGATGATGTCGCGCGAGGTGGAATGTTGCACCAAGCAGTGCACTTCGCACAGGCGGCAGCCGATGCAGTGTTCTTCGTGAATGACGATTCGCTTCATCTTGCTCTCCTTAGCTCCCCGCCAGCTTGATGCCCAACGCATCCAACTCGACCTGGTTCAGCCCCACGCCGCGCAGATGGTCGCGGTTGCCGCGCAGGCTCTCGACCGAGTTGATGCCCATGCCGCCCATCATCTCTTTGATTTCGAGCGACCAGGCGCGCAGTAGGTTAATCAAACGACGCTCACCAATGTTGGGGTTCAGGCGCTTGGTCAGGTAAGGATCTTGGGTGGCGATGCCCCAGTTGCACTTGCCCGAATAGCAGTTCTGGCACAGGTGGCAGCCCATCGCCACTAATGCGGAAGTGGCCACATAGACGGCATCGGCCCCCAGGGCGATGGCTTTGACGATGTCAGCGCTGTTGCGCACGCTGCCGCCCACCACCAGCGAGGCGCGATGGCGGATGCCCTCTTCGCGCAGGCGCTGATCCACCGCCGCCAAAGCCAGCTCGATGGGAATGCCCACATTGTTGCGGATCATGGTCGGCGCCGCGCCCGTGCCGCCGCGCAGGCCATCAATGGCCACGATATCGGCCCCAGCGCGCACGATGCCGCTGGCGATGGGCGCGATGTTGTGCACCGCCGCCACCTTGACCGAGACGGGCTTTTCGTAATGCGTCGCCTCTTTGAGCGCATAGATAAGCTGGCGCAAGTCTTCGATGGAATAGATATCGTGGTGCGGCGCAGGCGAGATGGCGTCGGCGCCTTCGGGGATCATGCGCGTGCGCGAGATGTCGAGCGTCACCTTTTCGCCGGGCAGGTGGCCGCCGATGCCGGGCTTGGCCCCCTGGCCGATCTTGATCTCCAGCGCCGCCGCCGCGTTCAAGTAATCCAGATGGACGCCAAAGCGCCCCGAGGCCACCTGGGCGATGGTGTTGGCGCCGTACTGGTACAGATCGGGGTGCAGGCCGCCCTCGCCGGTGTTGTAATAGGTGCCCGAAGCCCTGGCCGCGCGCGCCAGCGATTGGCAGGCGTTAAAGCTGATCGAGCCGTAGCTCATGGCCGAGAACATGATCGGGATTTCCAGCTCGAGCTGCGGGGCCAACTCGGTCTTGAGCGATACCTGGTCGCCGTTGCCGTTCTTAGAAAAAGTGAGCCGTTCGGGTTTGGCCCCCAAGTAGGTTTTCAACTCCATCGGCTCGCGCAATGGGTCAATCGAAGGATTGGTCACCTGCGAGGCGTTGAGTACCATGTGATCCCAATAGATGCGGAAAGGCTGGTCGCAGCCCATGCCGGTGAGCAACATGCCGCCGGTTTCGGCTTGCTTGTAGATGTTGGTGAGCATCGAGCCGGTCCAGTTGGCGTGGGGGCGGAACTCGAGTGGGTTCTGGCGGATGTTGAGCGCATCGGTGGGGCACACCGTCACGCAACGGTGACACCCCACGCAGCGGGTCGGATCGCTGAGCACGCGGGCGTCGGTCTCGTCGTAATAATGCACATCGTTGGCGCACTGCCGCAAGCATACCTGGCAGGCGATGCAGCGAGTCTCGTCGCGCTCGACGATGAACTTGGGTTGCACCAGAGAAAGAGCCATGCTCCACCTCATCCAGAAAATAAAACAGCCGCCCAACGCGCGTGCGCTGACCGGCCCCCATGCCCTCAAACAGTCCATTGTTGCCGCTACGCTCTTCGCTGATGTATCGGCGTAGGTGTAGCTTAACCGATTCTGCCCAGCGCGCCATCATCCATCTGGGGGATTGAGCGGGCGCTGGACGGATGATCTTGTTCTTTTCATCGTCATCGTCCATTTGCGAACCTGAATCTTTTACACTACATTTACGATGGATCGCTTGAAACATGCTAAAATAGACCAGAGTGGTATTTGTGTGATAAGCGAAAGGAGCGCGACATGGCTTCAACCCCCCGCATCTTGGTGGTAGATGATGAAGCGGGCATCCGTGAGACGATGGGCGACATTCTCACCCTGGAAGGTTACGATGTGACGGCTGTCGAAAGCGGCGAAAAGGCCATCGAGAGCTGTGGGCGGGAACGCTACGATTTTGCCCTGGTAGATTTTCGTATGCCGGGCTTGAACGGCCTGGAAACATTGCGCGAAATCAAACGCCTTTCTCCCGACACCAAAGTCATCATCATCACCGGCGCCGACGTCGGCCCTCTGGCCAAGCAGGCCATGGAAGAGGGCGCCGAGGCGCTTTTCCGCAAGCCGCTGGATGTGGCCATGTTCCTGCCGCTGCTATCTTCGATGGCCTGATGAGAGGCCCCTCTTGGCAGGGAAGGGTGCCCTTTTTCGGTTATTCGGGGTGAACATTGATTAGCGGGCAGAGCGACTCTGCCCTGACGCGAGCCTCTAGTTTGCGAGGGGAACCGTGACCGATTACAGCGCCCAATGGCAGATGTTAGCCGCTGAGTTCGAGCGCCTGGCGGAACGGGGTGTGCGCTCAGCGCCCGAAATGCGCCGCATGGTGCTCGATCTACAGCGCGAATTCGATAACCTGGTGCATCAGCGCCAGGAGTTGGCCTCGCTCTACGCCGTGGCGGGCGATTTGGCCGCCGCCACCGAATTGCCCGACCTGCTGCAATCCATCATCGACAAGGCCCTGGTGCTGGTGGGGGCCGAGCGCGGCTTTGTGGTGTTGGTGCGTCCCTCGGGCGAACAGTACATCGCTGCCGCGCGGCGCTTTGCCGCCGGTGAGGTAGAGGCCACCGACGAGGCGTTCAGTTCCAGCCTTATCAATCGCGTGTTGCACAGCCGCGAGCCAATCCTAACGACCAATGTGCAGGACGATAGCCGCTACGAGCTATCGCAGAGTATTATCATGCAGAATATTCGCTCGGTGTTGGCGGCGCCGCTCATCGCCCGCGCCGAGTTGCAGGGCGCTATCTATGTAGATACGCGCCTGAGCGCGCGCCCCTTTGGCGAGGCCGAGCTGCGCTTACTGCAGGCGATGGCCAGCCAAGCGGCGATGGCCATTCGCGGCGCGCGGCTGTACGAGGATGTGCGCGAGAGCAACGCCCAATTGCGCGCTGCGCTGGACGAGTTGCGCCAGACGCAGGGGCAATTGGTGCAGGCCGAGCGCCTGGCCGCTGTGGGGCGGTTGGCCGCCAACGTGGCCCACGAGCTGCGCAACCCGCTGATGGTGATGCGCAACGCCATCTATTACATGGAGCGGCTGATGGGCGCAGGCAAGCTCGATTCGCCCGACGTGTTCCGGCGCTACCTGGGCAAGCTCGACGGCGAGATCGAACGACAGAACAAGATCATCAACGACCTGCTATTCTTTTCGCGCAACCGCCCACGCCAGTTGAGCGTGGTGGACCTCAACGCCAGCCTGGATGAGGCGCTGATGCGCATCAACCTGATCTCGCACGCAGTGCCGGCCATGCCCGAAGGGGGCGCGCTCAAGGTGCGCTCATGGGCTGAGGGCGACTATGCTCTGGTCGAGGTGGCCGATACGGGCGTGGGCATCGCCGAAGCGAGCTTGGCGCGCCTGTTCGAGCCGTTCTTTACGACGAAAGAAAAGGGCATTGGCTTGGGGCTATCGGTGGTCAAGGGCATCGTCGAGGGCCACCGCGGCGAGATCACGGTGCGCTCCACCGTCGGCCAGGGCACGGCCTTTACCGTCAAACTCCCCTTTGAGTTGGTGGGCTAGACAACCCGATGTTGGGGCAGACGTTCGCTAACTTGGAGATCATCGAACTGCTGGGCATCGGCGGGGCCGCCGAGGTCTATCGCGCGCTGGATTTGCGCCAGGGGCGCGAGGTGGCCGTCAAGGTGCTTTCCGAGCGCGCCGAACCCGAGATGGTGCTGCGCTTTGTGCGCGAGGGCCGCGCGCTGGCGCAGCTCGACCACCCCCATATCGTCAAGGTCTATCACATGGGCGAGGAGCGCGGGCAGCGTTACCTCGTCATGGAGTTGGTGGCGGGCGGCAGCCTGCGAGATCGCTTGCAACAGGGCAAGCTCCCCTGGGCCGAAGCGACGCGCATCGCGCTCCAGGTGGCGGGGGCGCTGGGCTGCGCCCACGAGCGCCAGATCATCCACCGCGACGTGAAGCCCGGCAACATCCTGTTCGATTCCCAGGGCCAGGCCAAGCTCTCCGATTTCGGCCTGGCGCACCTTTCCGACGCCTCGACCATGACGCGCACCGGCACCGTGATGGGCACGGTGCTCTACCTTTCGCCCGAGCAGGCTACGGGTCGCCATGTGGATGGGCGCAGCGACCTCTACGCTCTGGGCGCGGTGCTCTACGAGATGCTCACCGGCCAGCCGCCGTTTACCGGCCCATCGGCGGTCAGCATCATCTACAAGCACCTGAACGAACAGCCTCCCAAGCTGCGTCAGATCGATCCTGCTATCCCGCCCAGATTAGAAGCCATAGTCGAGCGACTGCTGCACAAGGACCCCGACCGGCGCTATGGCTCCGCCGCCGAACTAGCGACGGCGCTGGAAAACGTGCTCCAGGCCGATGAGTCGGCGCTGCGCGGCGAGACATTGGCCGAGGAATCGTTGGTTGGCTCAGGCCAAGAGGATCTGATCCCCTTTGTGGGGCGCGAAAAAGAGCTGGCCGCGCTCCACGCCGCGCTCGATAAAGCGATTTCGGGGCTGGGCTGCGTGGTGATGATCGCCGGCGAGGCGGGCTTGGGCAAGACGCGCCTGGCCGCCGAAGTGATGCGCGCCGCGCGCCAACGCAACGCCCTGGCGCTGACCGGTTCTTGCCTCTATAGCGACGCCCCCAACCCCTACGCCCCGCTGGTCGAGATCATCCGCGCCTACGACGCGCAGCGCCTTTCGGCGGCAGCCGAGGACGATGCGTTGGCCGCCGAGATCGAGGCGGCGTTGCAAGATCTGCGCCTGTTGCTGCACCTCGATGGGCCGCGCGCCCAAGCTGAACGCGGCTGGCTGAGCAACCTCTCGCCACAGGACGCCCAGGCGCAGGTGTTCGAGCGCGTGAGCCAGTTCGTGCAATTAGCCGCCCGCGAGCGGGCGCTGACGATCTTGTTCGACGATCTGCAATGGGCCAGCCCCACCACGCTGCAATTGCTGCACTATCTTGCGCGCGCCGTGCGCGGCGCGCGGGTATTGCTGCTGGGGACCTATCGGCGCGAAGATATCCTATCGGGCGAGGACGGCGAGACGCACCCTCTGGCCGAGACGCTGCGCCGTATGAGCCGCGAGCGCCTCTATGACGAGGTGGCGCTGGAGCCGCTGGAGCGCGCCGACCTGACTGCTATGCTAGAGCACGCCCTGGGCCGCGCCGACCTGGAACCCGAGTTCGTGGATCGGCTGCACCGCGATTCGGAGGGCAACCCTTTCTACTTGATCGAGACGCTGCACCTCTGGCGCGATCAGGGCTTGGTGCGCGAAGGCGACGAGGGTTGGACGCTGGCCCCCGACGCCGGCGAGATCGAAATCCCCTCTACGGTGGCGGATGTGCTCATGCGGCGCATCGAGCGCGCGCCCGAAGCCGACCGCGAGCTGTTGGATTGGGCCTCGGTATTGGGTGGAACGCTGGATGTGGGCGTGCTGGCCAGCCTGTTGGGCGCGCCGCGACTGATGACCACCAAGCGCCTGGGCGCGCTGGAGCAACGGCACGGCCTATTGCGCTCCGATGAGGGCGGCTATCACTTTGCCCATGCCAAGATTCGCCAAGTGCTCTACGACCGGATGCCGTTGCCCTTGCGACGCGAGGTACACCTGGCCATCGGCGACATCCTAGAAGAGCGTTGCACAGGCCCCAGCGATCCGCTGGTGTATGATCTGGCCCACCATTACGCTCGCGCCGGCCAGGCGGCCAAAGGGTATCGTTACACGGAGATGGCGGCGGATCGGGAAAGGTATGCGGTCGAAGCGCCGGAGGAAGTGTATCGGCGTTCGACGCGCGTTGGCTTAGGCGTGCGCCGCATGCTGGAATCCGGCGATTATCAGGCGTTCAGCCTGAACTTTCTGTCATTTGATACCGCCGACGGGCCGGTCAATACGGTTCCCTTCCTGGAGGCGTCGAAGGCGATGGGGC
>CAZYPJ010000195.1:0-7743 GCA_964649365.1 uncultured Anaerolineales bacterium
GATCCGCGACCTGGGGCCAGAGACGCCCGTAGCATTCACCAATACCGCCTATTATTTGCCCGTGATCCTGGGCTTTACCGGCATGGAGGTGAAAAAGCTGTCCGATCTGGACGCCGTCATCGCCCATGCGCGCAAGCTGTTGCACCCGACGCCCGAGAACACCGTATGGTTGCCCTACCTCGGCGAGACGCTGGATTGCGGTACCGCCACGTTGTTGGCGATGGAGTCTATCGAGGCGATCCGCTTTGCGCGCAAGCTTCAGCCCGAGCCGATCCCCGGCTTGCAGCTCACTGGCACTAGCTTTACTAGCCCTGATGGCAACGGCGGCGAGGGCGGCGGCCACGCCAATGGCCCTATTGACGATATTCAGCTTCGCGCTTGGGGCATCCAACTGGTGGACGGGCGTATGCCCGGCTTTGCGGCCATCGTGGGCGCAGCGCGCAGCAACCAAGCCGCCGTGTCCATCGTGCGCGAACTGCAAAAACGCAATATCTTGGTGTTCCTGTCGGGCAACGTCAATGGGCGTAGTATTATCCACCAGCTTCAAGAAGAGGGCGTCGAGATGGGGTACGATACCTACATCGTCCCCTTTGGGACCGACACGATCTCGGCGATCTATGCCCTGGGTTTTGCTACGCGCTCGGCGTTGACTTTTGGCGGCATGTCGGGCGGGCACCCGCGCGATATGTTGCTCTATAACAAGTATCGCGTGTTCGCCTTTGTGTTGGCCTTGGGCGAGGTGGATGACTTGAAATATGCTGCGGCGGCGGGGGCCATTAATTACGGCTTTCCGACTATCGCCGATACGGTTATCCCCCAAATCCTGCCCACCGGCATTACCCAGTATGAGCACGTCATCAGTATGCCGTGGGACGACATCGAAGGCGAATCGGACGCCGAGCGGGCCAGGCGTTTTGTGCAGCGCGCCATCGAGGTGCGCGGCGTCAAAGTCAAGATCACCGAAGTGCCCATCCCCGTGCCCTATGGCAGCGCCTTTGAGGGCGAGCGGGTGCGCCGCGCCGATATGCGCATCGAGTTCGGCGGGCGCGACGCGCGCGCGTTCGAGTACTTGCGTATGGCCGATTTCGACGCTGTGGAGGACGGCAAAGTCACTATCGTCGGCCCCTCCTTCGAGGATGCGCCAATGGGCGGCGCCATGAACCTGGGCATTGTGGTCGAGGTGGCCGGCCGCAAAATGCAGGAGGATTTCGAGCCGGTGCTCGAGCGCCAAATTCACTATTTCGTCAACGGCGCTTCGGGCGTGCAGCACATCGGCCAGCGCGATATCACCTGGATTCGTATCAGCAAGGCGGCCTGTGAGAAGGGTTTGACGCTGCGCCACATCGGCGATATTCTCTACGCCCGGTTCCACGCCGATTTCGGCACGATCGTGGACAAAGTGCAGGTGACGCTCTATACCGAGCCGACGCAATTCGAGCAGTGGCTGGCCAGGGCGCGCGACGCTTACCAGGCGCGCAATATCCGCCTGGCCGATATGGTGGATGAATCGGTGGAGGAATTCTATAGTTGCACGTTGTGCCAGAGCTTTGCGCCTAATCACGTGTGCGTGGTTTCTCCCGAACGGTTGGGTTTGTGCGGCGCCTACAACTGGCTCGACTGCAAAGCGTCCAACCAGATCAACCCTACTGGCCCGAACCAGCCGATTCGTAAGGGCATCTGCATTGATACGCGCTATGGCGTCTATCAAGGCTGCAACAGCTTTGTCTACCAGAACTCGCACCAGAACATCGAGCGTGTCTCGATGTATTCGATCATGGTAGACCCGATGACAGCTTGTGGCTGTTTTGAATGCATCGCCATCGTCTTGCCCGAGGCCAACGGCATCATGGTCGTCTCGCGCGAAGACCCCAGCATGACGCCCGCCGGTATGACCTTTTCCACGCTCGCGGGTGTGGCAGGCGGCGGCCAACAGACGCCGGGCATGATGGGCGTGGGCAAGTATTATCTGCTCAGTCGCAAGTTCATTTCGGCGGATGGCGGTTTCAAGCGCATCGTGTGGATGTCGAGCCTGCTCAAAGAGACGATGAAAGAGGAACTCAAAGCGGTGTGCGAGCGCGAAGGCGACCCTGATCTGCTTGACAAGATCGCCGACGAGCGTTCGGCTACTACTATGGACGAGCTGCTAGTGTTCCTGGAGGAGCATGGCCATCCAGCCCTGACGATGGATCCGATTTTCTAGCTTGCGCTCAACCTAACGAGCGGCGCCCCATACCAGCGCGCCGCTCTGTACGACGAAAGGAGGCCCTAGATGGCCAGTGTGCCAATCACTACCGAACAATGGACCGGCAAAATTCGCGAGGTTACGCTGGGCGCTACGCCCGCTCATGGAGGTACGCGCGGCTCGACTGTGACCGTGGGGGGCGAAAATACTCTCCCCTATCTGCGTTTCGAGGGACAAATCCCTCACCGCCCAGCCGTCGCAGTCGAGATCAGCGATTTGCCGCCCACTGATTGGTCGCCTGTGTTGGTGGAGGCGTGGGGAAGCGCCGCGTCAGATGTGGCCTCGTGGGCCAAGGCAGCGCAAGCGGTGGGAGCCGATCTTATTGCGCTGTCACTCGATAGCGCCCATCCCGAGCGCGGCAACACCAGCGCCCAAGAGGCGCGCGCCGCCGTGCGCAAGGTCTTGAACGCCACCTTGCTGCCGCTGATTATCTATGGGCCGGGGCAGGCCGATAAAGACAACGAAGTGTTGGTGGCCGCCGCTGAAGAGGCTGCCGGCGAGCGGGTGGCGCTGGGCAATTGCGAAGACAAAAACTATCGCACCATCGTCGCGGCGGCGTTGGCGCACGGCCATCTGGTGATCGGGCGCAGCCCGATTGATGTGAACTTGGCCAAGCAGCTCAATATTCTCATCAGCGACATGCGGCTTGATCTGGATCGCATCCTGATGGATCCGACGACGGGCGCGCTGGGCTATGGCTTGGAGTACACCTATTCGGTGATGGAGCGGCTCAAGTTGGCGGCGCTGACGGGCGACGGCATGACGCAGCAGCCCTTGATCGTCACGGCAGGATACGAGGCGTGGCGCGCCAAAGAAGCGCGCGTCAACGAGGGCGTCCCCGCCGAGTGGGGCGATTGGGGTCGCCGCAGCCGTTTGTGGGAAGCGATGACCGCCATCGCGCTTATCGAGGCGGGGGCCAACGTGGTGGTGTTACGCCATCCCGATTCGGTGGCTGCCGTCAAAAAGGCCATCAACCGGCTGATGGGCGACGCCTCCTAGCCGCCGATACACGCAGCCCAGCATGAGAAGGGAGTTGACATTATGGGACTGAGCGGACTCGCAATCTATAAACTATTGCCCAAGACGAACTGCAAAGAGTGCGGCTTTCCCACGTGCCTGGCGTTTGCCATGAAGCTGGCGGCTCGCCAGGTGGAATTGGCCGCCTGCCCGTATGTATCCGACGAGGCCAAAGCCTCGCTCGACGCCGCCTCTGCGCCGCCCATCCGCCTCGTGGCGGTCGGCCCCGAAAAGCGCAAGGTCGAGGTGGGCAACGAGACGGTGTTGTATCGCCACGAAAAAACCTTTTACCATCAGCCGGGCCTGTTCGTTCGCCTGAGCGACGCTGCGCCGGCCGACGCTTTCGCCGCCCAATTGCAGGCCATTGCCGCCTACAAGGTGGAACGCGTCGGCGTCGCGCTGGGCGCTGATGGTGTGGCGGTGGATAACAAATCGGGCGACGCCGGCGTTTTTGCCGAGCGGGTGGGGCGCGTGGCGGCCCAGGGACTGCCCGTGATCCTCATCAGCGATCAACCTGCCGCCATCGAAGCAGGGTTGAAGGCCGCTCAAGGCCAAGCGCCATTGATCTATGCCGCCCAAGACGGCAACTGGGAGAAACTGGCGGCTTTGGCGCTACAATACAAGGCGCCGCTGGCCGTGCGCGCCGACGGCGTCGAGGCGTTGGCCGCTATGACGCCCAAGTTAGAAGAAAAGGGCGTCCAAGACTTAGTGCTCGACCCGGGCGCGCGGGGCTGGGCCGATTCGCTGACGGCGATGACGCAACTGCGCCGCTTGGCGCTGAAAAAGAATTATCGGCCCGTGGGCTACCCCACCATCGCCTTCCCTGGCGAGGGCGCGGCGGACGCCGACGAAGAACCGCTGCTCGCGGCGCAAGATGTATCCAAGTACGCGGGGTTCATCGTGCTGGATCATTTCGACCCGGCCTCGCTTTACTCGCTGCTCACGCTGCGGCAGAATATCTACACTGACCCGCAAAAGCCCATCCAAGTCAGCCCGGGCCTGTACCCCATCGGCAACCCTGGCGTCAACTCGCCGCTGTTGGTGACGACCAACTTCTCGTTGACCTATTTCAGCGTAATGGGCGAGGTCGAGGGCAGCGGCATTCCTGCCTGGCTGATCGTGGCCGACGCCGAGGGGATGTCGGTGCTCACCGCTTGGGCAGCGGGCAAGTTCGACGCCGACCGCATCGCCAAATCGGTGCAGACGACGGGCGCCGCCGACAAAGTCAGCCATCGCAAGCTGGTCATCCCTGGTCATGTTTCTAGCCTTTCGGGCGAGTTGGAAGAAGCGCTGCCCGGCTGGCAGATCATGGTTGGCCCGCGCGAAGCTATCGGTATTCCGTCGTTCCTCAAAGTGTTCGCCTAGAGCGACGGGGAGGCTACTCATCAACGCACGTTGTCGCGTTACGCTTTTGCCCGCCCAGCAGACCGTCGAGGTGGAGCACGGTAGCCTTCTGCAAGATGCGTTGGAGGCTGCCGGCGTCGCTGTGTCACTTCCCTGCGGCGGGCAAGGGCGCTGTGGACGCTGCGTGGTGATCGTCCGCGAGGGGGATGTGCGCCGCCGCTCGCTGGCGCGGCTCTCGCCCGACCAGGTGCAAGAGGGCTATGCCCTGGCCTGTCAGACGTTGGTGGAAGGCGATTGCACCATTTTCACGCCGCCGCAAGAGGCGATCACGCATCCTGAGACGGCAGGGTCGGCGGAAAAGGCCGCGCCGACGGTTGTGCGCTGCGACCATGCGCGCGATCCGTGGGTGACCAAGCATCACCTGGTCATCGAGCCGCCTAGTTTGGACGATAACACCACCGATCTGGAGCGCGTCCAGCGCGAACTAGCGCGGCAGCACGGCTTGTCGCGCCTCACTATTGCTTTACCGACGCTTCAGAAGCTGGCGCGCGTGTTGCGCGAATCGCATTGGAATGTAACGGCTGTGGTGGAACGGGGCGCCTGGCAAGACGCCGCATGCGCCCCACGCTTGGTAGATGTGCAGCCTGGCGATACGACGGCCCGAACTCTGGCCCTGGCTATTGACATCGGCACCACCACTAATGTGGTTTACCTGGTGGATTTGGCGAGCGGTGACTTGCTCGATTCGGCCTCGGCCTACAATGGGCAGATTGCCTGCGGTGAGGATGTCATCTCGCGCATTATCTATGCCAAACGCCCCGGCGGGCTAGAGCATCTGCAATCACTGGTGATGCAGACCCTCAACGGCCTGATTGATGAGCTGTTGGCGCGCCAGGGCGCAACGGCGGACGAGGTCTATTGGGCGACTGTGGCGGGTAACCCCACCATGATCCACCTATTCCTGGGCCTCGATCCGCAGCATATCCGCCTGGAGCCGTATATCCCCACCGCTAACCAGCCGCCCCTGGCGCGAGGGGCCGATCTGGGGTTACGCATCAACACCGAGGCGACGGTGGATTGCCTGCCAGGTGTCGGCGCTTATGTGGGGGCCGACATCACCGCCGGCGTGTTGCGCGCCGGGATGCACCAGGAGGAGGCCGTCACGCTTTTCATTGACGTGGGCACCAATGGCGAGATCGTGCTGGGCAACGCAGAATGGCTGATCTCGTGCGCCTGCTCGGCAGGGCCGGCGTTCGAGGGCGCCGGCGTCGTCTCGGGGATGAGGGCTACCGTCGGGGCCATCGAAGAAGTATGGATCAACCGCCGCACCGCCGAGCCGACCTACGAGACCATCGGCGGCGCGCCGCCGCGCGGCATCTGCGGCTCCGGCATGATCGCTCTTCTGGGCGAGATGTTCATGACCGGCGTGCTCGATAAGAGTGGGCGGCTCAACCAGCATCTCGCTACGCCGCGCATCCGCGCGGGCGCGAACGGCGCTGAGTACATAGTGGCCTGGGCGCGTGAAACCGAAGGAGGTAAGGACGATATTGTCCTCACCGAGGTAGATATTCAGAATTTGCTGCGCGCCAAGGCAGCCATCTATGCGGGCATGTCGGTGTTGGCCAGCAGCGTGGGCCTGAGTCTCGCCGACGTGGAGCGCGTGTTGATCGGCGGGGCCTTTGGCAAGTACATTGATATCGAAAAGGCCATCGAGATCGGCCTGCTGCCCGATATGCCCTGGGAGCGGTTCGCCTATCTGGGCAACACCTCGGTGCAGGGCGCTTATTTGGCGTTGACCTGTCGTGAGCACCGCGCGCAGGTGGCCGAGGTGGCCGGCAAAATGACCTACCTGGAGCTGAGCGCCGACAACAGCTTTATGAACGCCTTTACCTCGGCGCTGTTTCTGCCGCACACCGACCTGGAAAGCTTTCCGGCGGTGCAATCCAAAATCAAAGCGGCTGCGGATCGGGGAATGCTATCATGACAATGACGTTAGCGGTAGTGGGCAAAGGCGGCGTCGGCAAGACGATCTTTGCCGCTCTGACGATCAAATATCTGCTCGAAACGGGGCGCACGCCGATCCTGGCGATAGACGGCGACCCCAGCTCCAACCTCAACCTGGTATTGGGTTTGCCTTTGCGCGCTACCATCGGGCAGATCCGCGAGGATACCAAGGAGCAGATCTCGACGGGGACGTTTCAGCAGGGTATCTCCAAGCCCGAATGGTTCGAGTATCAGGTCGAGGATTGCCTAGTGGAGGGCGAAGGCGTGGACTTGTTGGCGATGGGCCGCCCCGAGGGGCCGGGTTGTTATTGCGCCGCCAATAATCTGCTGCGCAACAGCATAGATCGCCTGGGCAACAACTATGCTTATGTGGTGATTGATAACGAGGCCGGCATGGAACACATCAGCCGTCAGACGATGCGCCACATTGACCGGCTGTTCATCGTCAGCGACCCGTCCTACCGCGGGCTGGCGGCGGCGGAGCATATCGTCCGCCTGACGCGCGAATTGGGCACGCGCATCGGGCAGAGCTATCTGGTCGTCAACCGCGTCGAAGGCGACCTGCCCGAACCGTTGCGACAGAGCGCCGAGCGCCTGGGCGCGCCTTTGTTGGGGGCGCTGCCGCGCGACCCGGCCATCGTAGAATACGATATCATCGGGCGACCATTTGTTGAATTGGGCGACGATTCGCTAATCTATCCGGCTGTAAAAGAGCTGCTGCGGCGGGCGCTGGCGTGAAGGCGCAGCTAGGCCGCCCCTAAGGACGCAAAGGAGGAAGGTGACATGTATATCGTCGGAGAGTGCATTCACATCATCTCGCCACGGGTCAAAAACGCCATCGCCGAACGCGACGCCAAAGTAATTCAAGATTTGGCCCGCTCGCAGATGAAGCGCGGTGCGAGCACACTCGACTTGAACATCGGCCCGCAGAAAAAGAGCGGCCCCGAGGTGATGGAGTGGATGGTGAACGTCGTACAGGAAGCTGTGGATGCGCCGCTATCGTTCGATACCACCAATTTGGCGGCCATCGAGGCAGGGCTTAAGCGGGCCACACGTCAGGGCAGGATTAACTCAACCTCCGCCGCGCCGGAGCGCCTAGAGCAAGTGCCATTGCTTGCCGCGCAATACAACGCCCG
>CAZYPJ010000196.1:0-7683 GCA_964649365.1 uncultured Anaerolineales bacterium
CGTGATTGTAGGGGTTGAGCGGGTTGATGCTGGTGTCAAAGTATTCTTTGAACGACTTGGGCCACGTCAGGCTATTCTCTACCATCGTCAAGAAACGCTCGTCGGGGTGGAGGTGCTGGTGCTCGTCCCAATCCAAGCCGGTGAAGCGCAACACGCCCGCCACGAATAGGATGAGCAGCAATACCCCCAAAGAGGCGCGCCGGTCGGACGTGGCGCGGCTCAACCAACCTATCGCGCGCTTTATGAACGCCCAAACGGCCTCCCAACCCACTTCGCGGGTCGGGTCATCGTTATATAGATTCGGATCGAGAGATCGCTGCTCCGTGTCGGTCATGGGGCTATCTGCAACTTGTTCCCTTTAGGAAAAGCGGACCGGTGCGCAGCCAGGGTTTGTTGATCGTCGGGGTGTACGATCACCATGAACTTGCCCGGCGGCCCAGCCAAAGGAGGCTCGCCAGGCCGCAAAGCATCTAGCTCGTTGCTCCAGCTTTGATCGGCGCGGCGGAGTTGCGTGCGCACGGCGTTGCCGTCGTACCAGTAGGGCATGATCTTGATATAAGCCGCGCCATCGTCGGCAAAATCGTCAATCGCCCGCGCCATGTTAAGCGTAATAGAATAATTCTCGTCGGGCAGGTGCTTTACATAGTCGCGGAAATAAACCGGATACACCGCACGCACCTCGATCACCGCCGCAGCGATCAGCGCCGCCGCCCAAGTATATTGCGGCGACCAGGTCCAGCGCCCCCGCCAGGCAAACCGCGCCGCGCCATTTTCCTGACAGATCAACTCCATCTCGCGGGCCGGTTGCGCGGGATATAGCGCCGTCGCGCCGCGCCGCAACGCCATCAACGCCGCCGCCGGCGCGATCATCGCCGCAGGAATCGCGCCGATAGCGCGAATAGCGTTGGGCACCTCGTGCGGAAAAGCCAACGATAGGATTGTCGGCAACAGCATGACGCCCAGCGATGCCAGGACGGTCGCATTGTATCCGCATCGCCAACGCCACAGCAGATAGGCCATCCCTAGCGCGAACAACACCGCCGGGAAAAAGCCCATCTGCCGCAAATAGGGCACATTGGCGATAAAAGCCGCATCGCCTTTGACGTTGAACATCAGCAGCGCGTTGCGTGTGTTCATGAAAAAGGTACCCACCAAATCCTGCGGCAGATCCGTCTCTACGCCAGTGATGCGAGTGGCGGCGCGATAGCCATAGGTTTCGGGCTGCTCGTAGGCATAGCGCGCCAACGGGATAAAAACGTACATCGCTACTAGAACCAGCAGCACGATGTTATCTCGGTTGGCCCACAGCGTCCGCCCGCGACCGGCAATCAGGCACACCAGCAGCATAGCCACTACCATAACCGGAGCAATCATGAAAGCGTTGTAGGTGTACAATCCCAGCCCCAAGAACAGCCCTGAGAGCGCGTAAAACCAGCGCCGCCCCGTTTTCAGGCCACGTATTAGGAAATACCAGACGCCGCAGATCATAAAGGGAACCATCGAGGCGCGATAGCCCACGCGCGTCAGAATGATGTGCCAATGGCTGATGCTCATAAAGAATGCGGCGTACAGCCCTGCCTCGCGGTGGTATAGTTCTTTCCCCAGCAGATAGACCGCCGGCAAGGTCAGCACGCCGATCAGCGCCGAGGCTGCTTTGATCGTCAGATGGCTCAGGCCGAACAGCTTGGCGATGGGGGCCGCCCAGTAGAAAAAGAGCGCCTCCCGGCCAGGATACGAAGAGAAAAAGATCGGGAACTCGCTCCGCAAGATCATGCGAATGTTGTTATAGTTGTGCGGCAGGTCGCAGCCCATCTCGGCGGGGATCAGATCGAGCTTGTAAAAGCGATAAAACGCGCCCAACCCCATGATGCTCAGCAGCGCTATATGTTCCCAGGTCAACACCAGACCCCGACGGTCAGGCGCTCGCTCTGACATCATATCTTCGGCGCGCCTGGGCGCGGGTGCCCAGGCCGCCAGACCTAGCAATACCAGTCCCCCCATCCAGAGTAGAGTGGCGTCGCGATGGAACAGATTGCCGGTAAAGCGCGGGAAAGCGACCACGCCCAATGCCCAGGCAATCACTACCAGCCACCAGCGCGACAAAAGCAAGCGCCCCGCGTCGGCGGCATCCTCAACGTTTTCTGTCGGCTGGCGACGAAACAGGATCACAAAGCACACCATCGCCAGCGCATATAGGACAGCAGCCGTCTTGTAGCGGCCGCCCTTATCGAGCAAATATTGCGCCAACACGCCGGCGGCCAGGCACGCCACGAACAGCGTCCCGCGCTGTGCGCGCCACATCTCGCTGAAGCCTTGCCAGGCGCGCTCTAGGATGCGCGGACGCTGACTGGGCGCGCCGCTCTCAGAGTTGGACTTCGTAGGCCACAAAGAGAATTTCATTCTTTTGGTTACGGAACTCACGCAACTGGCCAGAGGGGTAGTAACGCAGCACTACGTCTAACTCGTTGCGCCGCTCTGGCAAAAAGACAAACACCGCGTCGCGATCCGGGTTCACAAACTCGACGCTGTCGCGGATCGGCTCTTTGACATCCATGCCCTCCACGCCTCTCGCTAGGTAGGGCACGGTGGCCATGCGGAAATAAATGCGCGGCGGGCCAAAGAAATAGCATTGATAGCCCGGCCCCAGCACACGCAGATATTTGCCCAACCGGTCGGCCACTTCGGTGTTCTGGCCGGCGAATTCGTGCGAAGGCGTATATTTGCCAAAGTAAAAGTGCAGGCTCTGATAGCTCAGGGCCAACACTACGATCAATGTCGCCGCAATCATCGTCTCGCGAGAGCGCTGCAACGCGCGCTGTAACAGCCCCGCCACCCGCACGACGCCGATGGTCATGAGCAGCACCACCGGCGGGATCGAGAGCACCAGCCTCGGGCTGGTGGGCGGGTTCTCCAGGAGCATCCCGCCAAAGATGAGCACGAGCAGCAACCAGATGACAATCAAGAAATACTCGCGCTTGCGCCACTGGCCAACGGCGTAGGTCAAGCCGAAAATGAAAAAGACCGAGGCGACAAATTGCAGCAACGGGATTCCGGGATGATACCAAAATGTAGGGTCGGGATAGTAGTTATAGGCCAGCGCCGCCTTGAGGAACTGGCCGAAAACGACAGCCAGCATCGTTTTGCCGGTGCGTTGCATCTCTTGCTCAACCCAACCCGAAGGGAAGATGCCCATCATGTTCCAGCGGGCCATCATATCGTTGGGATGCGCCCGGAAAAAGGCCAGGATTGGCATTGCTATCACAAAAGCGACCAATGCGCAGAGGATCAGGCGCGCCAGATGCGCGCGCAGGAAGCGGCGTGCGCGCAACATGTTATAGGCCAGATATGTCAGCAGAATGATCGGGATCAGCCGCGCGCCCATGTAGAAATAGACGGCCAGCCCTAGGAACACGCCGGCGGCCAGCATGTCGCTCAGGCGCTTGTGATCCATACCCCGAATCAAAAAGTAGAATGAGGCCACGGCAAAGAAGGGATCCCAGATGTTGTTGATCGCCAGGCGCCCGAAGTGAATACCATAGTGATAGGCCGTAAAATAGATCGCCGCGCCGATAGCTATCAGCCGCCCAAACAAGCGCCGCGCCAGGAGGTAAAAAAAGATCACAGTTAGGCCCGAGATGATCGCCGAAGGCAAGCGCAACGCCTGAACCGTGACGCCGAGCAAACGCAGGAACCCCGCCTGCATGAAAAAGAACAACGTGGGGTGCGAGAGCCAACCCGTCACAAAGGGGTTGGTGCGCCGCCCTTCGAGCACCGCCACTGCCTCCATTCCCATCTCGGCCTCGTCGCCTGAAAGGACAAAAGGAATGCCATTGAGATTGACGGCGCGCAGCAAAAACGTCGCTAGGGCGAGCGCGGCGATTAATACTAGTTCGGGGCTGGGTTTGCGCAATCCAGCCCACACGCGGCGCGCCAGCGCCGGCAGGGCGGCCCAATCGGCCAGCGAGGAGATAACGACAACAATAGCGACGGCCCAAAACGCAAGTAGATCCCAGCAAGGCTGGTTCGGGGCGCGAGAGCTGGAGGCGCTGGTTACAGAAACAGCGATTCCTACTCCCACCGCCAACACCGCCAGGCGCAACGGGCTACAACGTAGCGCCTGCCACAGCTCTTGCCATAGAGTAGAGGCAGATGGCGCCGCCTCTTCGCGGGCGGGGCGCGCTTCCAGGCGTGCGCTCGCCCACACAAAGACGAGTATAGCCACTAGATACAAGAAAACGCCATCCCATATAGGGGGGCTTTTCTTGACCAGGTAGTATTGCGCCCCTAGGCCCAAACCGAGCGAAGCGATCAACAATGCCAGGGTGATGCGCCGCGTGGCGGGTCTCATGCCTCTCAGACCTTTCTTGCTTTGACGGCGATGTTGACAAAGGTGCGCTTGGCGGACAGACGGGCGGCGTCCTCGTTAAAGTGATCCACCCAGTTGAATAGGGCCAGCGCCCAGTTGAACGGGTTAAGCGCGCTGCCTCGGTTCTCAGCGCCGCGAAAGCGATGCGTAGAGCGGCTGATGAATTCGGGCAGCAGATTGTGCTCGATGAGAGTTTTGCCAAAAGTATAGACAATGGTCTGCGTAGCGGGAAAACAATAGTGGGTGATCTCTTCCACCGCTTCGACGGCAAAACCGGCCTTTTCGATCACACCCATGACTTGGTCAGGCGTGTAGAGCCGCTCGTGGTTGGCCCATATGCCCGCAAAAGGCCCCCGGCGGATGGGACGCCTGAACACGTCCTCGGCGATGCGGTTGATGGGATCGTACCAATAGGGATAATGGCGGTGCGGCACAGTCAGCGCCAACGTAGCGCCGGGCTTCATTACGCGCCGCACCTGGCGCAGCGCCCCCTCGTCGTCGCGGAGATGTTCCAACACTTCGGACATGATGACGCCGTCAAAACTGGCGTCGGCAAACGCTAGGTTGTGGATATCGCCGCGAATCAGCAGCGCGCCGCGCTCGGCTAGGTGGCCATGAGCGTAGCGCAACACCTTTTCTTCGTAATCTATGCCCGCCAGCCGACAACCGGGGGTGATCTCGGAGACAGCCTTCAGGTAAAAGCCCATGCCTGTGCCGCAATCGAGGATCGTCTGGCCGGGGCGAGGCTGTAAATACGATAGCACGGTGCGCACGCGCCGTTTGTAGGCTACATCCGACTCGTTGTGCAGGAGCTGATCCAGGCGCTGGCTCTGCTCCGGGGTGAACGACACAGAAGTGACCATAGACGGTGTGCTCCGGTTATGTCAGGTATGGCGGATCATGCTCTCCAACAGGCGCTCATAGGCCAAGACGGTTTGCTCGGTGCTAAAGACAGCGCGGATTGCTTCATACGGCTTGACGTATCGCTCGCGATGGGTCAACACCTCGACTAGGCCATCGGCCAGAGCGCGCTCGTTGCGCGGTTCCACCAGTTTGCCCATCTGGGTGACGCGCACTACCTCGCGCGCGCCGGGAATGTCAGTCGTTACCGTCGGCGTGCCGCAGAGCAGGGCCTCGATCTGCACACTGGGGAAACAATCCGTGCGGCTGGGCAGGGCGAACACATCGCACATGGCGTAAAAGTTGGCCAGCTTTTGTTGGTCGGTGAGCAAGCCGAGCATGACGATGTGATCGCGATACTTGTCTATCAAATCCTTACAGCGCCCAAAAAAGTTCTCATAAACGACCTTGTACTCGCCGGCAAAAGCGAGCTTGGCATTGGGGATGCGTTCCAACACCATCGGGACAGCCTTGAGCAAATAATCAAAGCCTTTTTCCTCTACAAAACGCCCAGCAAAGCCGATCAGCTTGGCGCCCTCCAACCCCAATTCGCGCCGCCAGGCAGCCGCCGCCGCTCTATCGGGGCGTGGGATTTCCACGGGAGGATAGATCGCCTTGACTTTGGCCAGATGGGGCCGCAAATAATCTGAATTGTCGGCGTAATCTTGGCTGTGAATGCTGATCACGTCGGCGGAGGCGGCGCCCCGGTCGAGCATAAAGCCCACTGTGAGCTGTACGAACTGATCCCACAAGCCGGCGGGCATCACCAGGTCGCCGTGATGCGTCATCAACATCTTGCGCCCGGCGCGGTGCGCCAAGAAACCCACCAACGCCGTTTCGAGCATGGGGGTGTGTGTCTGCACCACGTCGTGTTCACGCATCAGGCGATGAATCGTAGGAATAAAGCCAGGCATGACCCGCCCGCGACTGAGCCGAAACCACGAGCGCAAGCGCACGATCCGCACGCCATTATGCACATCCTCGGCCAGCAGATCGTCGCGAAAAAGCGATGTGACCACCGTCACCTGGTGGCCGCGAGCGACCAGACCTTCGGCCAGGCGTTGCGCGTAAGCGGTCAACCCCGTCCAATGGGGATAATAATAGGTCAGAGCCATCAGTATCTTCATACGCACTCCCGATATAACGTCTGGCGGATCGTAGATGTTACTGTTGGGGCTGGTTCATCTCGCGGCGAATGGCGCCATAGTTGACCCCTTCGCGCAAAAAGCCGATCAAGCCGAATACGATCAGAGCGACGTTGGTGAACACATGCAGCCCAAGGGCATAGCCGAAAGCCTGGCTCTGCCCCACGCCATAGACGGCCAGCGCCTGCACCGCCGCCCACTCGAAAACGCCCATCGCGCCAGGCGACGACGGCAGCACCATGCTAAAACCGGTAGCGCAGAGCACTAACCCCGCCGCCGCAAAGGGAAGATTCTCCATCCGAAACGCGAGCATCAGTGTATAGTTGAACGAGGCGTATCCGAACCAAATGAGCGCCGAGCCGCCGAGAATGCCGGGCAGCAAGCGCCACACCGTCAGCACGCGAAAGCCCTCTAACAGATTCCGCAGCGCCGCCTTGAGCTTGGGGTGACCGATGATCGGGATACGCCCCACCCAGCGCCAGACCCATTCCAGCCCGCGCTCGCCCAAGCGCGAGAGCACGATCCGCGCCGCCGTGCCGAGGATCGCCCCACTGCCGAATATCAAGCCGGCCTTGGTGGCCCAAGCGGGCAGTTCTACGAAAGGAATAAGAATGACCAGCAATACCACCACGGTCAATACATCCAGCAGCCGCTCGATCAGCAGGGTCGAAAGCGACTGGCCAATGCCGCCGGTGATCTCGCGCCCTACCAAGTAGGCGCGCACGATCTCGCCGGCCTTGGCAGGCAGGATGTTGTTGAAAAAATAGCCAATGTTCACCAGGCGAAAGACGCGCGTCAAAGGCAGATGAAGATCGGGGTACATCAATAGCCGCCAGCGGTAGGCGCGCACGATGTTGATCGCCACCAAAATGAGCAGCGCAGGCGCCAAATAGAGATAATTGCCTGTGCGGAACAGGGTCCACAACTCATTCCAATCAATTTTGCGCATCGCCAGGTAAAGGAAAACCAGGCTGATGATAATGCCGAGAATCAGGCGCAGTCGCGCTTTCATGGGCCTCCTTGCGCGCCATAAGCATGTACGCCAGCTGCAGTAGCCAGCGGCGATAGCCGTGCAAAGAACGGGCGCATTATAGCATGAACAAACTGTTCCGCAAAGCCTATGGCCGTGACCTCAGTCGTTGCTCTTGGGGCTGGGTTCGGGCAGATTCTGGGCTGGTGGGCCAAATAGATCGAGCAATTCCCGTCGGCTGAGCTGTGTTGTTTTCTTGAACACCAGCGGCATGGGGTGATCGTACACGGTGTAGCTTTCAT
>CAZYPJ010000197.1:0-7652 GCA_964649365.1 uncultured Anaerolineales bacterium
CCCAACGCCGCGCCACACAAAGCGCCGCTCAATGAGCCGATCAGCGCCCCATTGGCGCCCCGATTCAAGCCTCCCATCACTCCGCCAAGTAAGAATAGCGCAATAGCCCCGAGCAATGCTCCGCACACCAGGCCCTCTCGAACGCTTCTGGGAAGCTGGTCCGCCAGCGGCAAATGCTCTGCCAAATGGCGGATGATATTCCATTGGCGCAGGTTGCTCATAGCGCCTCTCCTTTGGGCTGTGTACGATCAGACTATTGTAATACTATAAGCGCCAACAAGGCGTACCCTGTCACTCTGACTCATTATATCATGAAACAAGGGCCTATGAAAGCCACGAACACATAGCGCTGCAAAGCCAAGCCGCGAAAGACGCCTCAGTCAACGTATCAAGCGGGATGCTCAGATTTTCAAGACGAAATAATGCGTCAAAAGGTTCGAGCTTGGAAGATTTGCCAAAAGAAGTTGTTGATGCTATACTGCGAGTTGTGATCGGGGCGTAGCGCAGCCAGGTAGCGCACTTGAATGGGGTTCAAGTGGTCGGACGTTCAAATCGTCTCGCCCCGACCAGGCGGTCAGCTTGTGAGAGCTGGCCGCTTTTTTGTCTTGTTTGCTCAGGCGTTGCGAATGATGTATCATGGAGAATGTGTGACCGAACCAAGGAGGGTGGAACGATGGAAGTGATCTTGATCAAAGAAGTCAAACGATTGGGCAAACCTGGCGAAGTCAAACACGTGAGCGATGGCTATGCCCGGAATTACCTGATTCCTCGCGGCCTGGCAATCGCTGCCACGGACGAGGCGCTCCAACGAATCAAGCAGCAGGCTTCCGCCGAAGCCCACCGAGAGGCGAGCGAGAAATCGGCTGCCGAGGCCAAAGCGGCCGCGCTGCAAAACATGCAGCTCGTCTTTAAAGCCAAGACAGGAGAATCAGGCAGGTTATACGGTTCGATCACTAGCGCCGATATTGCCGAGCAGCTTGCGAAAAAGATCGGCGCTGACGTGGATAAGCGCAAAGTGCTACTGGAAGAGCCGATCAAAGAGGTGGGTAAATCCAAAGTCGAAGTCAGACTGCACGCCGACGTCAAGATCACTGTCACTGTGATTGTCGAGAGCGAAACAGCGGCGTGATTATGCGAGAAATCCTCGGCCAGTTTGTGGGCCGAGGATTTTCGTTACCAAGAAGGTCGCGTCTTTTGGGATATAGTGGCATAATGGATACGCCAAGACAGCGCTGTCCTTTTCGAGCCATGTGCAAAAAATCATCGCATATGCGATTGGCTTGACATGCCGAGAAAATAGCCTATAGTCTCTGTTTATGTAGCGTGTGAATCTGGTTAGTGCTGCGCACTGGGAAATGGGGGAGCCGGATGCGCGGTTAAACAACGCTAAGGAGAAGGGGTAATGCCAAGATTTCGTTCTGCGATCGTTGCTCTCATTCTGGTTGCGATTCTAAGCACAATGGTAGGTTGCAAAACCGCCTCCTCGTCATCGAGCAGCGCTGAGGCGACGCCTACACCCATTCCCCCACCCCCTGTGCCCGACAAGCCTACCTACACTGTCAAGCGCGGCTCAGTAGTGGATAGTCTGTCGTTCACAGGGCGCGTGGCGCCAGTAGTTGAAGAGGAGCTTTTCTTCCGCACCAATGGACGGGTGAAAAAGGTATATGTCGAGCGCGATGACGAAGTAAAAGCGGGCACATTGTTGGCTGAACTGGAGAACGATGATCTCGTTCGTCAGCTTACCCAGGCCGAGATCGAGCTAGAAGCGGCGAACCTCGATCTAAAAAGCGCCCAGGACGAGATGCAATTCGCCGTCGAGAAGGCGCAGATTGCTCTCGAAATGAAAAAGCTCACTCTGGCCAAAATGGAAGCGAGCGATTCGAGCGTTGATCTGGCCATTGCTCGGGCGAACCTGGCCAAAGCCAAAGCTGGGCCTACGGCTGAAGAAAAGGCAATTGCCCAGAGCCAATTGGAGCAAGCCAAGAACTCGTTGTGGGCCGCGCAGGCGCAGCGCGACAGCATTTGCGGCGCGGATAAGGAAAGCGCCGATTGTGACTCAGCGCAAGCGAACGTGCAGCGGGCCGAGGAAAGTGTTCGCATCGCGGAACTGCAATTGCAGCAGCTCCTCAAAGGCCCAACTGCTGAGGACATTGCCATTGCTGAAGCGAACTATCAGCGTGCAGTGCAAGATCAGAAACTCGCTGCCTTTGATATCGAAATGCAACGTCAGCAAATCAAACTTGCCGAGTTGGAAATGTCCCAACTCGAAAAAGACATTGATCCCAAGCTGACTAAGGCAGTTGAACGCGCCAAGTTGAGCGTTGAGCGGCTGCAAGCTCAGCTCGCCGATACGCAGATCACTAGTCCCATCGACGGCAAAGTGACGTCGGTCTCAGCTTATGATGGTCGCGAGGTAACCGCCTACAAAGAAGTCTTTATCGTAGCCGATGAATCTAAAGTCGAGATCACCGCGGAGCCGATGAGCAGCCAACTTCAGCGCCTAGCCGAGGGCATGAAGGCGGCGATTGTGCTCTCAGCTTACCCTGGCAAAGAGCTGCCGGGAGAGATTCTGCAACTCCCCTACCCCTATGGTCGCGGCGGCGGGGCAGATGTGAGCGATGTAGAGCAAGACAAGCTCTCGCATATCTCGTTCGATCCGCAGGATCTGGCAATTGAGCCGGGCGATCTAGTCAAAGTGATCGTCACTTTGGAACAAAAGGATGATGCTCTATGGCTGCCGCCCGCTGCCATCCGCACTTTCTCGGGTCGTAACTTTGTGGTTGTTGAGGAGGAAGGGCGTCAGCGCCGCGTGGATATCACGATCGGCATCGAAAGCGCCGAGCGCGTCGAAATTAAGGACGGTCTCACAGAGGGTCAGGTCGTCGTAGGGCAGTAGCGAGGAGTCTACTCAATGAACTCTCTTTCGATTGTTCTCATCGCTGCAAAGCGCTTGTGGAACAACAAAATATTGACACTCTGCTCTATTGTGGGCCTTATCACAGCAGTGGCGCTGATTAGCAGTATCCCACTCTATACCGACGCAGCAAACTTTAAGGTCCTCAAAGAGCAACTTTCCCAGAGTAGCGGCGAGCTGGAGCGTCCCAGGCCCCCCTTTGCCTTTATGTATCGCTATATCGGGGCCTGGCATGGCGCCATTGAACTTGAGGATTATCAACCGGTCAATCAGTATCTCACTGAATCGGTGCCCGGTATTATTGGGCTTCCTGTTCAGGTGTATGCTCGGCACATCAAAACAGATAACTTTAGCCTCTTTCCCGCCGATGAGGCCTCTTACATTGGCATTCGTCAGCCTCTGGGGTGGGTGAATGTCGGCTTTGTCTCAGACTTTCAGAACCATGTTACTCTTCTGGAAGGCAACTTTCCGCAAATCGCCAAGGCCGATGATGAAGTCATTGATGTGATGGTCAGCCAGACGTTCGCTGAAGAAGTAGGTCTCCAAATAGGCGAGTCCTACGTGATTTTCAAGCGAGCAGAGACGGCGCAGGCGGAAGAGGAAACCGCAAAAACCGTCGAGGCGAAACCTAACCAATTCTATGTTCGCATTACCGGAGTGTGGACGCCCGCTGATGCGAACGATCCTTATTGGTTCTATAACCCCAAGTCGCTCAGCAATACCTTTATTGTGCCTGAAGAGACGTTTACTGTGCGTGTGGCCCCGTCGGTCGAAAAAGAAGTCTATGCGGGCATTTGGTATATCGTTTTTGACGGCGACAAAATCCGCACCGACGATGTGCCCGGTCTGCTTGGCCGCATCAACTATGCCAACACGCGCGTAGGCACCCTTTTGGCCAACACAGTGCTCGACATCTCACCTCAAGAAGCGTTGCAGAACTATCGTTGGACAACCTTTGTAATGACGATCGTGCTGTACGTCTTTTCAATCCCTATTCTGGGGTTGGTGCTTTACTTTATCGGGATGATCTCAGGCCTGGTGGTCGAGCGGCAGCGCGGAGAGATCGCCATCCTCAAGAGCCGTGGAACCGGCGACTTTCAAGTTATTGGGATCTATGCTCTGGAAGGGATCATGATTGGGGCGGTGGGTTTGGCGTTGGGCTTGGTGATCGGTAAACAACTGGCCCTGGTAATGGGCAACACGGTGTCGTTCCTCACCTTCGGGTCGCGCCAGCCGCTTCCTGTGTTCATCACGCCGCGCACAATTCGTTTGTCTCTCTTGGGCGTAGCTGTGGGTCTGTTTACCACGCTGGCGCCGGCCATACGCGCGGCGCAGTTGACCATTGTGACCTACAAGCGTGACCGTGCGCGTGCGATGGAGCGCCCCTTGTGGCAACGCTTTTTCCTCGACTTTCTCTTGTTGATCCCCGCTGGTTACGGCTATTACGTGCTAAAGAATCGCGGCACGATCAACTTTATGTCGGGGCAAGCTGGAGGCGATCCCTTCCAGGATCCATTGCTGTTCCTGGTGCCGGCAATCACAATTTTTGCTGTATCGCTAGTGCTGATTCGTATTTTCCCTCTGGTCATGGAGCTTTTAGCCTGGATCAGCTCGCAAGTAGTCAAATCGGTATCGGTGGTGCTGGCTCTGCGTCAACTGGCTCGCGTCTCCAAGCAATACACTAGCTCGCTTTTGCTGCTCATCTTGACATTGAGCCTGGCGACGTTTACCGCTTCTATGGCGCGCACACTCGACCAAAGTTTGACGGACCGTATGCGTTACAAATACGGCGCCGATTATTTCTTGGTTGAGGTGGGGGAAAACCCATCATCCGAGGAAGAGGGCGGCGGCGCCGTTGCAGAGACGGCGACTAGTACAGAAGCGGAAGAAGTAGGCGGATGGACTTTTGTCCCAGTTACCGAGCACCTCAAGGCGCCAGGTATTACGGCGGCAACGCGTGTGGGCAACTATCCGACCGTAGCCAATATCGGTAAATCGCAGGCTGAAGGGCGTTTCTTTGGCATAGATCGCTACGATTTTCCTAGCGTAGCTTATTTTCGGCGTGACTATGCCTATAATGCCCTGGGAGTGTTGATGAATCGCCTAGCGGTCAACAACTCTGCGGTGCTGGTCAGCCCGAACTTTATGGCTGATTACTCTCTCGACTATGGCGATACCGTCGAACTGAAAGTGTCGGTTTGGGGCGATCAGAAGGCAATACCGTTCATTATAGCCGACACGATAGAGTATTTTCCTACGTTCTATCCCGACGAGGACAACAAGTACTTTTTCGTGGGAAATCTGGACTATGTGTTCGAGCAAATGGGCGGATATTACCCCTATGATGTTTGGGTCAGAACCGACTCAAACCTTGACATCGATGCAACGCGCTCGGAGCTTATGAAGTACGATATCAAGGTTGTGACAATGAACGGCAGCCGCGAGGCGATTGACAAAGAACAAGCGCGCCCCGAGCGAACGGGTGTCTTTGGCATCCTTTCGGTGGGCTTTGTGGCGGCCTCGTTGCTCACAGTGCTCGGCTTTTTGCTCCACTCCTTCATTTCTTTCCGGCGACGCTTCATCGAGTTCGGCGTGCTAAGGGCGATTGGTCTTTCGGTGGGGCAGATGATCGGTTTCTTGGGGTTCGAGCAAGTGTTATTGATCCTGACGGGCGTCACTGCCGGAACGGGGCTGGGTGTGTGGGTAAGCGACTTGTTTATCCCGTTCTTGCAGGTAGGCACTGATCAGCATGTGGATATTCCTCCTTTTGTGGTGCTGATCGCCTGGGATGACATCACCAAGATCTATATCGTCTTTGGCACCATGTTGGTATTAGCCATTGCCGGTATGATCTGGTTCTTGTTGCGCCTCCGCATCTTTGAGGCGGTCAAGTTGGGAGAGGCTGTGTAATATGGCATCTACGAACGGCCCGATGATTCTTTGCGATAACTTGGTCAAAATCTACAAAGTCCAAGATTTGGAAGTTGTTGCCTTGCAGGGCTTGGATTTGCTTGTTGAGCGTGGCGAGTTTATGGCCATCGTTGGTCCTAGCGGCAGCGGTAAATCTAGCCTGATGAATATCCTGGGCGGACTGGATCGACCTTCGGCTGGCAAGGCCATTGTGGATGGGCAGGACTTGCTCAAGCTCTCGACCTTTGCGCTGACACGCTACCGCCGACAAAAGGTGGGCTTTCTGTGGCAACAACCTTCGCGTAACCTCATCCCTTACTTGAATGTGGAAGAGAACGTACAAATGCCCATGATTGTGGCGGGCATGCCCTACAAAGAGCGACAGGATTGGAGCCGCGAACTGCTGGAAGCTGTAGGATTGTGGGAGCGGCGGCATCATAAACTGGCGCAGCTCTCTGGCGGCGAACAACAACGCACGGCTATCGGCGTATCGTTGGCCAACAAGCCCGTGATGCTGCTAGCCGATGAGCCGACCGGCGAGGTAGATACGGCTACAGCGCAAAACATTCTTGATACATTGCGCCACTTGAATCGCGACTATAACCTGACTATTGTCACTGTGACGCACGACCCTCGCATCTCGGATCAAGTGGATCGCGTGGTGACGATTCGCGATGGCAAGACGAGTAGTGAGCGCGTGCGGCGGTTGCGCGCGGCGCAGCAAGAAGAGGGCAATGGGGGCGAGGAAGAGGTAGCCGAGGTCGCAGCGGAAGAAGTTGAGGCCGCTGTGGAAACCCACGAGGTGACGTATCATGAATACGTAGTGCTCGATTACGCAGGACGCTTGCAGGTTCCGCGCGAGTACCTCGACAAACTGGGTATCTCGGATCGCGCCCAAGTGGAGCTGACCGAGAGCGGTATTCTCATCACCCCCGCGGTGGGGCTGGATAACACAGCAGCGCAAGCGGCGCGTATCTCGGAAGTGGCCGAAAGCTGGGGACCGCAGATGCGCCCCAAAGATTGGAAGCTTCGGCTCACAGATGCGGGCCGTGGGTTGCGCGGCTTGCTCAAGCGCAGTAAAAAGTAGCCCTATCACTAGCTACAGGACGGACACAAACCGTGACAGAACAAAACGATATAGTTGTGGCAAGCTCTGACGTGACGCGGGTCTATCGGGTGGATCGAATCGAGGTACACGCCCTACGCGGCGTCAATTTCAAGCTGGCTGCGGGGGAATTCCTGGCGCTGATGGGGCGATCCGGCTCGGGCAAGACGACGCTGCTGAACGTCCTCGGCGGGCTAGATCATCCAACGGCGGGCGAAGTGCTGCTCTTTGGGCACGATATCTCTAGGCTGCCCGACCGCAAGCTGACGGAATTACGCCGACACCGCATTGGCTTTGTCTTTCAATCGTTTGCTTTGATGCCGACCATGTCGGCCTATGAGAACGTCGAATTGCCTTTGCGTATGATCGGCGTGGGCCGACGTGAGAGACGGCAGCGCGTGATGGAGTGCTTGGAGCTGGTGGGACTTACTCGTTGGGCCAAACACCGCCCTCAGGAGATGTCGGGTGGTCAACAGCAGCGTGTGGCTATCGCTAGAGCCATTGTCAACAAACCGGGGTTGATCTTGGCCGACGAGCCTACCGGCGAGTTGGATAGCACTACCGGTCGCACCATCATGGAGCTATTCAAAACTATTGCCAAAGATGAAGGTATCTCGATTGTCATGACCTCGCACGACCCGGTGGTGCAAGAGTTCGTGGATTATACCTACCGGATGGCTGACGGACGTATTTTGAACGAGCGATAAAGACACACAGCAGTTG
>CAZYPJ010000198.1:0-7563 GCA_964649365.1 uncultured Anaerolineales bacterium
TAGTAGCCTGCCCGCTTCAGCGGCTGGTGCTCTGGTTGTACCACGCTATAGATTCGAGCTTTCGTCCCTATCTGCGTATCTATCATTTCCCCGGCGAGCGGGTGGCTTGCGCTTGCTGAGCGCGGTCGGCCCAGCGCAGCAGCAAGGTGGCCATATCGGGGTCGTCGGTGTATTGGGCTTCCAGTGGAACGGGCCGGCCCGTTTGGGCGGTGATGCGCCCCTCAGCGTCGAACTGTAAATCCAGCCTGCCGATCCACTCGCCGCGATAGCCCGCCTGCGAGATCACCGTTTGCGTCCCTGGCGGCGTATAAGGCACGCCCTCCCATTTGCGGCTCAGCCCGCCGAGGATGACGTCAATCCCTTCTACCCCTTTCGCCAAACGCACGTCGGCCTCGAACCCCAGATGCGAAAGGACGATGATAATATCCGCCCGCTTTTGCATCTCGGGCAGGTGCTTTCTGGTCGTCTCGATGGGGTCGAGATAATCTAACACCTCACCTGAGGGAAGCGGCCGACGATACTCGCGCGGGACCTCAGTATCGGCCAGTCCCAGAATCGCTATCGGGACGCCGTCTACCTGGATCACGGTGTACGGCTCGAACAAAGGCTGCTGCGTGCCCGAAACGCCCACATTGGCCGAGATCATAGGGAATTTGGCTTCGGCGGCGCGTTGGCGCGCCACGTCCAAGCCCCAGCCGGCATCCTCACCGGCCAGGTTCATCGCTTGGTACCCCAGCAGGTTCATGCCGTCAATAAGCGCGGCCCCGCGCACCGTCCGCGATACCTTATCGCCGCCAAAGACGACGTTGCCCGCGTCGAGCAGCAGCACATGCTCGACCTCTGCGCGTACTTTTTTGACATAGGTGGCTCGCCGAGCCAACCCGCCGTTGGGCGGGGTTCAACCGCAGGGGTTGAGAAACCCCTCCACGTCGTTCGTGTGCAAAATGGTCAGCGCCAGCGGCTTCTTGGGCAGGGGTGTTGGCGTCACTGCGGGGGCGGGCGTCGCCGTGGGTTGGGGCGCGAGCGTAGGCGCAGGCGTGGGCGACGCACAGCTCGCCAGCGCCAGCGCGACGCCGACCCACACCGACCACCAGCGCGCAAAGGCCCTCATCCGCCCCTCCTGGCATTGCTTGCGCCCAGTATAGAGAGCAACAGGCGCCGTGTCAATGTGCCAGTACGCCGCCGGCATATCCCATCTGGGCATTCACCGCATTCGCAAAAATTGGCTTTTCTGCTACAATAAGGCACAATGGCCAGAAGTGGTTTCGTCTGACCCTACTACCTATGGGGGATCGGAATGCCCACAGCCGATGATATCGTCATTGTCAGCGCAGCCCGCACGGCGATTGGGCGCTTTCAGGGAACGCTGAAAGACATGCCTGCGATAGATTTGGGCGCGGTTGTTATCGCCGAGGCCGTCCGGCGCGCCGGGGTGGCTCCTGCCCTGGTGAGCGAGGTGTTGATGGGTATGGTGCTTCAGGCGGGGGCCGGGCAGGCGCCCGCGCGGCAAGCCAGCCTGAAGGCCGGGTTGCCCCAATCGGTGGGAGCTGTGACGATTAACAAAGTGTGCGGTTCGGGCCTCAAAGCGGCGATGCTAGGGGCCGCCATGCTTCGCGCCGGCGATGCGCGCGTGATTGTGGCGGGCGGCATGGAGAACATGAACCAGGCGCCCTATCTCTTGCCGCAGGGGCGTTACGGCTATCGCCTGGGCGATGGGCAAATCGTGGACGCGGCGGTGCGCGATGGCCTGTGGTGCTCTATCGAACACCAACACATGGGCCTTTCCGCCGAGTGGGTGGCCGAGGTGTTCGGCGTCAGCCGCGAGGCGATGGACGCCTACGCCCTGCGCAGCCACCAGCGCGCGGCGGCGGCCCAAGATCGCGGCGCGTTCCAGCGCGAAATCGCGCCGGTGCGCGCGCCGCAGCCTCGCGGGGCCGCAATCGAGTTCGCGGCAGACGAATGTTTCCGGCGCGATACCAGCCTAGAAAAGTTGGCCAAGCTCGCCCCTGCCTTTCGCCCCGATGGGCGGGTGACGGCGGGCAACGCTTCGGGCCTTTCCGATGGGGCGGCGGCGCTGGTGTTGATGCGCCGCGACGTTGCGCGCGAGTTGGGTTGCGCGCCGCTGGCGCGCATTGTGGGCTATGACCAGGCGGCGGTCGCGCCGCTCGAGATATTCACGGCGCCGGCTTTTGCCATCCGGCGCGTGTTGCAAAAGACGGGGTTGACGCTGGCCGATCTCGACTTGATCGAGTTGAACGAGGCCTTTGCGGCCCAGGTCCTAGCCAATGGCCAGGCGCTCGACTTGGATTGGGATAAGGTGAATGTGAACGGCGGCGCCATCGCCCTAGGTCACCCGATCGGGGCCAGCGGCGCGCGCGTGTTGGCGACGTTGCTCTATGCATTGGCCGAACGCGGCCAAGAACGCGGCCTGGCGTCGCTCTGCTTGGGCGGCGGCGAGGCCGTGGCGATGATCGTCGAAATGGAAAACGACCCAGCATAACAAAAGAGGGCAGGATGGAGATCGAGCGGGTTGCAGTAATCGGCGCGGGAACGATGGGCAGCGGCATCGCCCAAGTGTTCGCTCAGGCTGGTATGAGCGTGATGCTGGTGGATGTCGTTGAAGAGCAGTTGACCCGTGGGCTGGAGGCGATCCGCCAGGGCACGGGGCGCTTGGTGGCCAAAGGGCGCATGACCGCCGAAGAGCAGGCGGCGCTGCTGTCGCGCGTGACGGCTTCTGGCCTGGTCAGCCATGCGGCGGGCGCCCAACTCGTCGTCGAGGCCATTGTCGAGCGTTTCGAGATTAAAGCGCAAGTGCTGGGCGAACTCGACCGTTCCGCCTCGTCCGAAACGATCTTGGCCTCCAACACCTCCTCGATCTCGATCACCCGCCTGGGCGCAGCCACCCAACGGCCCGACCGCGTCATCGGGATGCACTTTATGAACCCCGCGCCGGTGATGAAACTGGTCGAGGTCATTCGCGGCCTGGCCACCTCCGATGAGACGCACCGTATTGTGATGGATCTGGCCGCCAAACTGGGCAAGACCCCTGTCGCTGTGGCCGATTCGCCCGGCTTTGCGCTCAACCGCCTGCTGATCCCGATGGTGAACGAAGCGGCCTACCTGCTGATGGAGGGCGTGGCCAGCGCTGAGGATATTGACACGGTGATGCAATTGGGCGCCAACCACCCCATGGGGCCGCTGGCCCTGGGCGACCTCATCGGGCTGGATACCTGCCTCGCGATTATGGATGTGCTGTACGATCAATTGGGAGACCCCAAATATCGCCCCTGTCCCCTTTTGCGCAAAATGGTAGCCGCTGGCTATCTGGGGCGCAAGTCGGGCCGGGGCTTTTACATATATGCAGAATAGCCAAAAGGGCGCGGTGGATATTCTCGCCGCAGACCGGATCAACTCGACCGTCGGGGTGTTAGCATGGTGAATGAGAACCTGCCCATCAAGTTGAGCGTGCTCGACAAAGGTTGGGCGCAGCTCGAAGAAATGATGGGCGGCGATGCGGCTGTCGTCGAGGGCGCGCGGGTGTGCTACCAATCGGTATCCTCCTCGCCCGAGGCTGATGAGCGGCTGGTGCGGCGCTTGATGCGCAGCGAGCCCAAGCACAACACTCCGTTTGAACATGCTGTGTTTCGCTTCCGAGTCAAGTGTCCTATTTTCGTTGCAAGGCAATGGCTTAGGCATCGGATAGGTTCTTTTAATGAAAAGAGCCTTCGATTCTGTGTCGCTGACCGCGAATACTATATTCCTGAAGGCGATCTGGCCGAGCGCGAGGCGTACATCCAGCACATGGAAGCCTCGTTCGACCTGTACGAAAAGCTGATCGCCGCCGGATGGACGCCCGAGCGCGCGCGCGGCGTGCTGGGCACGGCGGTCTATACCGAGTTTATCTGGACGGTGAATGCCTGGTCGTTGATGAACTGGCTGCAAAAGCGGCTCGACAAGGGCGCGCAGTGGGAGCATCGTCAATACGCCGAGGCGATCATGACGATCTACAAACAAGTGGCGCCCATCACCGCCGGCGCTTTCGAGGAGTATGTGCTCAAACGATGAGACCATCTTGGGACGATTATTTCATGGAGATCACCCGGCAAGTGGCTACCCGCTCGACGTGTTTGCGTCGGCAGGTGGGGGCCATCATCGTGCGCGACAAGCGCATCCTGTGCACCGGCTATAACGGCGCGCCGCGCGGCGTGCTCCATTGCGACGAGCGCGGTTGTTTGCGCGCCGAGTTAGGCATCCCCTCGGGGCAGCGGCAAGAGATTTGCCGCGGCCTGCACGCCGAGCAGAACGCCATCATCCAGGCGGCGCTGCATGGCGTCTCGGTGGAGGGCGGCGTGATCTATGTGACGCACCAGCCCTGCATGACGTGCGCGAAAATGATCGTCAACGCGGGCATTGTGCGCGTGGTGTGCGCCAACTCGTATCCCGACGATCTAGCGCGCGGGATGCTCGACGAGGCCGGCGTTGCGCTCGAAGTGTGGGAAATCGAACAAGCGATTCGTTGATTGATTCCATATCAGTGGGAGGGAAAATGGCATTGGACGGGAATACTCAGAAACTGCGTCGGCTCCAGGCCGAGGCCAAGCTCGGCGGCGGCGACAAGGCGATGGCCAGCCAGCACGAAAAGGGCAAGCTGACCGCCCGCGAGCGCCTGGCCAAGTTGCTAGATGAAGGCAGCTTTCAAGAGCTGGACGCATTGGTTACGCACCATGTGACAGATTTCGGCTTGGATCAGAGAGCCTATCTGGGCGATGGCGTGGTGACGGGTTACGGCACAATTGAAGGTCGCCTGGTGTATGTGTTCGCCCAGGATTTCACGGTGATGGGCGGTTCGCTGGGGCAGGCGCACGCCGCCAAGATCGTCAAAGTGCAAGAGCTGGCCATGAAAGCCGGCGCGCCGATCATCGGCATCAACGATTCGGGCGGCGCCCGCATCCAGGAGGGCATCCTCTCGCTGGGCGGCTATGCCGAGATTTTCCTCAACAACACCCTCGCCTCCGGCGTCATTCCCCAAATCTCGGTGATTATGGGGCCTTGCGCCGGCGGGGCCGTCTATTCGCCCGCGCTGACCGATTTCACTTTTATGGTCAAGGGCGCCAGCCACATGTTCATCACCGGCCCGCAGGTTATCAAGGCCGTCACCCATGAAGAGGTTAGCTTTGAGGATTTGGGCGGGGCGATGGTGCACAACGCCAATAGCGGCGTGGCTCATTTCGCGGCGGAAAACGAAGAGCAGTGCCTGGCCAGTGTGCGCCGCCTGATGAGCTATTTGCCGCAGAACAACATGGAAGACGCCCCGGCGATTACGCCCAAGGATAACCCCGCGCGCGCCGAGGCTGCGCTCGATACCCTTGTGCCCGATAACGCCAACGAACCTTACGATGTGAAGCAAGTCATCAAACACGTGGTGGATTTGGGCAGCTTCTTTGAAGTGCAAGAGTTCTTTGCCCCCAACGTGGTGGTAGGCTTTGCCCGGCTCGATGGCATGGTGGTGGGCGTGGTGGCCAACCAGCCCGCGCAGATGGCCGGCGTGCTCGACATCAACGCCTCGACCAAGGCGGCGCGCTTTGTGCGCTTTTGCGACGCCTTCAATATCCCGCTCGTGACCTTTGAGGACGTGCCCGGCTTTATGCCTGGCGTGGCGCAGGAGCACGGCGGCATCATCCGCCACGGCGCCAAGCTGATCTATGCCTATTGCGAGGCCACTGTACCCAAGCTCACCGTTATCTTGCGCAAAGCCTACGGCGGCGCGTACATCGTGATGAGCTCCAAGCACATTCGCGGCGATTTCAATGTCGCCTGGCCCAACGCCGAGATCGCGGTGATGGGGCCGGAGGGCGCCGTCAACATCATCTACCGCAAAGATCTGGAAGCGGCGGCGGACCCCGAGGCCTTGCGCCAGCAGTTGATCGCCGAATATCGCGAGAAATTCGCCAACCCCTTCTTGGCGGCCTCTTATGGCTATGTGGACGCGGTGATCGAGCCGAGCCAGACGCGCGCCGTGCTCATCAACGCGCTGCGGATGTTGCAGAACAAGCGCGACACGAATCCGCCGAAAAAGCATAGCAACATGCCGCTCTAGTGATTGAAAGAGGATGATAAAATGAGTGCTAACCCCTTAAAGATAACGGACACGATTCTGCGAGACGCGCACCAATCGCTCTTGGCGACGCGCATGTCCACCGGCAGTATGTTGCCCATCGCCGACAAGCTCGACGCAGTGGGCTATCATTCGCTAGAGATGTGGGGCGGCGCCACGTTCGATTCGGCCATGCGCTTTTTGCGCGAAGACCCCTGGGAGCGCCTGCGCGTGCTGCGCAAGGCGATGCCCAACACCAAGTTTCAGATGCTGCTGCGTGGGCAGAATATCCTAGGCTATCGGCACTATGCCGACGATATCGTGGACAAGTTCGTTCAGCTTTCCATCAAGAACGGGATGGATATTTTCCGCATCTTTGACGCGCTGAACGACATCCGCAACATGGAACAGGCCATCAAGTCCGTCAAGAAATACGGCGGGCACGTGCAGGCTGCGTTCTGCTACACCCTCAGCCCGGTGCACTCGCTGGATTCGTTCGTCAAGATGGCCCAGGAACTCAAGGCGCTGGGCGCCGATTCGATTTGCTGCAAAGACATGGCCGCGCTGCTCACGCCCTACGCCGCTTACGAGCTGGTCAAGCGGCTCAAGGCCGAGGTGGGGCTGCCTGTGCAGGTGCACACCCACGACACCAGCGGCTTTTCGGTGGCGACCCTGACCAAAGCCGCCGAAGCTGGCGCCGATGTGGTGGATACGGCTATTTCGGCGCTGGCCGGCGGTTTGGCGCAGCCGCCCACCGAGGCGATTGTCGCCACCTTCCAGGGCACCGACCGCGACACTGGCCTGGATCTGAACCTGCTGGCCGAGGTCGCCGCCTATTTCCGCGACATTCGCGCCAAGCACCTGGCCAAGTTCGAGACCGGCCTGAACACCGCCGACGTGCGCGTGTTGCTCTACCAGATGCCCGGCGGCATGATCTCGAACCTCTACAGCCAGCTTCGTCAGCAGAACGCCGAGAATCGCTGGGAAGAGGTGTTGAAGGAAATGCCTCATGTGCGCGAGGACATGGGCTTCCCGCCGCTCGTCACGCCCACCAGCCAGATCGTGGGCACGCAAGCGGTGCTGAACGTGCTCATGGGCCGCTACAAGATGATCTCGCAAGAGGTCAAAGATTACTGCAAGGGTATGTACGGCCGGCCTCCGGCGACGGTCAACCCCGAGCTGATCAAGCTCGCTATCGGCGACGCCGAAGTCATCACCCGTCGCCCCGCCGACTTGATCGAACCCGAGTTCGAGAAGGATAAGGCCGAGTTGGGCGACCTGTGCGAGAGCGAAGAGGACGTGCTCTCCTATGCTCTCTTCCCGCAGGTGGCCAAAGAGTTTTTCCAGTTGCGTCGCGACGGCAAAATCCAGCCTATCGAGCAGCCGCGCGTTTTCGCGGCGGATGCTCCCGCGGCCAAGAGCGATGCGGCGGCGGCCAAACCCGCCACGGCCATCGCGCCCCAGCGGCC
>CAZYPJ010000199.1:0-7542 GCA_964649365.1 uncultured Anaerolineales bacterium
CCACGGAGGGTCATCGACACAGAGTTGCCCATGCAATACACCCGTCCCCCACAACCCCCCCCCGCCGCCGAGCTGTTCTGGGGCGACGCCATGCCCTTTTACCACGACGGGGTGTTTCACCTGTTCGTGCTGCTCGACCATGCCCACCACGCTGATTTCGGCGGGCTGGGCGGCCACCAGTGGGCGCACTATTCCACCACCGACCTCGTCCACTGGCAGGAGCATCCGCTGGCGTTGCCCGTCGGCCAGCCGGGGAGCTACGATCAGTACGGCATCTGCACCGGCTCGGTGTTCTACCACGAGGGCGTCTATTACGCCTTTTACGCCACCCGCAAAGCGACCGGCGAAGGTTGGGTCAACTATATCACCGAGCAACTGTGCATGGCGACGAGCCGCGATGGCATCCACTTCCAAAAGGCCCCCGCTCCCATCGCCGAGCCGGAGCCGGGCTATGGCAAGGATTACCGCGACCCCTGCGTCTTTCGCAACCCGGCCACCGGCCAGTTCCACATGCTGGTGACGGCGCGCTTGCAGCCCGAACCCGCCTACGGGCGCGGCGGCTGCCTGGCGCAATTGATCTCGGATGATCTCCAGCATTGGCGAGTGATCGAGCCGTTCCTAATGCACCACCATCGCGGTAACCCGCCCGAATGCCCCGACCACTTTTTCTGGAACGGGTGGTATTATTTGATTTTCTCCCACGAGGGGATGGCGCGCTACCGCATGTCGCGCGGGCCGCTGGGGCCGTGGATTCGCCCCGCTGTGGATACGTTCGAGGGGCCGCTGGCCACCGTGATGAAGACTGCCGCCTGGAAAGACAATCGCCGCCTCGGCGCGGCCTTTGTGCGGTGGCGCAAGGATAGCGTGGACAACGGCGCCTGGAGTTATGCGGGCAATGTGATTTTCCGCGAGTTGGTGCAGCATGCCGACGGCACACTAGGGGTCAAGTTCGTCCCCGAGATGATCCCGCCCAGCAGCGAGCCGCTCCCCTGGGAGGCGGGCCGTTTGATCGGACGGGCGCAAGTGAGCGAGGGAGCGATCAAGCTGCGCGGCAACCCCGGCGCGGCGCTCGCCGCCGTGGCGCCCGTCCCAGCGAACGCGCGGATCACGATGGAGGTCCGGCCCGGCCCGCAGCCCCCCGCCGTGTTCGGCTTGGGACTGCGCGCCGAGGGCAACTATGAGCGCGGCTACGAGCTGCGCTTTGCCCCCGCCGAACGGCGCGTGAGCCTGCGCAACATGCGCCTGCCGCTGCACCAGAGCGGCGACCCCATCCCCAGCGAGTTGTACGGCGTGGCGGGCCTGGACAAGCCCTTTTCGCTCGATATCGTGATGCTCGACGACCTTATTGACGTGTGCATCGGCGAGCGCCACTGCCTCATCAACCGCCTGCCCGAGGTGCGCGGCGAGACGCTGTTCCTCTTCTGCGAAGATGGGCAGATCGAATTCGCGGACATTACTGTCCGAGCGCCACAACACAGGGTGTAAGGGCATTTGCACATCTCTTTTGCAGGCATATAATGAAGGTATAGTCGTAACAGGGAGATGCCCCGTGCGCATCTATCTTGACACTTGTAGCATCCAACGTCCACTAGACACCAAGTCTCACCCGAGAATTGCGCTGGAGGCTGAGGCTGTATTAGTGATTGTATCATTATGTCAATCTAATAATGTAGAGTTGGTTTCATCAGATGCTCTGCTCTATGAAGCTCGCCGTTGTTCTTTGGTAGCGCGGCAGAAATACGCATGGGGAGAGTGCTATCAACAGCCAGTAAGCACGTTCAGATCACTCCCGCAATCGAGCAGCGCGCTAGAGAATTCAGTGCGTTGGGGATTCACCCACTCGATGCATTGCATCTAGCTCTGGCTGAAGAAGCCCAAGCAGACTATTTGTGTACGTGTGACGACCAGTTTCTGCGCAAGGCGCAGAGCATTTCGGGTATGCGCACACGCGTGGTTTCACCCGTGGCGCTTACCCAGGAGATCGGGACATGGTAGCTGCAAGACCTCTCGTTGACATCACCCGCGACGCAATGGATATCCTTTGTCGTGAACTAGGTCCTGTCGAGGCTGCCCGCTTCATCAACCAGTTTACACTGGGGTTCGGCAACTATACAGAAGAACGACGTCAGATATATGCCAATATGACGCTGGATGACATCCTTGCCGAGATGAAGGGCGACACTGCGCCCCAGACACACAAGTAGCGAGGCAATAGCAACACGATCGGGTAGGATCGCTGCGACCAGCCACCAAGAAGACGATCTTTGCGTTGCCGAATGCTTCGCTATTGGGTGATTGCTCGCCAACCTACGTCAAGCCGCCGAGCTACATGTGAGGTTCCGCTGCCTACCTCTTCTTTGACAGACCGCATCCCTCCCGCTACAATCTCCGGCAACGTATCATCATCTCGGAGCAACGTCATGCCCTCACCCTTCGGCTACACCGGCGCTATCCTGCGCATAGATCTCACCACGCGCACGGCATCCATCATCGAAACCAACCGCTACACTCCGCAATTCGTGGGCGGATTGGGTTTGGCCGCCGCCATCGCCTGGGACGAACTTGGCCCCGGCGTCGGCCCCTTTGACCCCGAGAACCTGTTGATGCTCATGGTCGGCCCGCTGACGGGCACGCTCGCTTCGGGCGCGGGGCGCGTGCAGGTGGCGGGCGTCGCGCCGCAGGCCTATCCGCCGCGCTTTTCGCGATCCAACATGGGCGGGCACTGGGGACCGGAACTAAAATACGCCGGATTCGACGGTATCGTCATCCAGGGCAAAGCCGACAAGCCCATATACCTATGGATTCACGACGGCGAGGTCGAGTTCATGGACGCGGGCGACCTATGGGGGACCACTACCTATTACACCGCCCAAGAGTTGCGCCGCCGCCACGATCCGCGCACGCGCGTCATCGCCATCGGCGTGGCGGGCGAACGGCAGAGCCGCATCGCCTGCCTGCAAACCGAGACCGATAACGCCGCCGGCCAGGGCGGCTTTGGCGGCGTAATGGGATCGAAAAACCTCAAAGCCATCGCCGTACGCGGCACGCGGGGTGTGCGCATTGCGCGCCCCGCCGAGTTCATCCGCGAGGCGTTGGGCAAATCGCGGGAGAGCTTTGGGTCGGCGCCGGAGGGAAGCACCGCTCGTTGGCCCAGCCGCCCGATCCAATCGGCCCCCAACATGCGCACGCGCAAGTGCGGCTTTTGCGCCAACGTCTGCACACATCCGCTCTTCATGAATGTACCCGGCGTGGCGTTCCCTGGAACCTTCACCACGGCGCGGCAATGCTATGGCTACATGATGGATAACCGAGAGGCTACCATCGCAGCCCGCGCCATGACCAGCCAATACGGACTCAACGGCTGGGAGATCACCTACGGGATCATCCCTTGGCTGCAACTGTGCAAGCAACACGGGCTGATTGACGCCGTTGACGGCATCCCCATTTCCGTTCCCGACAAGCCCATCGTCTATCTACGCGATGTGGTCAACTCCTCGCCCGAATTGACGGCCCGGCTGATCCAGATTATCGCCTTTCAAGAGGGCGAATTGGGCGCGGCGTTAGCGCAAGGCGCATGTTACGCAGCGGACGTGCTCTTTGGCGGCCAGGGCAGAGCCTTACTCGACTATATCTATCCGGGCCGCGCCGGGCAGACGGGCCACTGGACGAGCCATTGGGGCACAGGCGGGCGCATCTATTTCCCGTGGCATTTGCCCATTGTGATGCAGTGGTGTGTGGATACCCGCGATCCCGCCAGCGACACTTCACACGCTTGGACAAGCCACGTACAGCATTGGCTGCCGCGCTCCGGCCCCACCCAGGGGCCGCTGCCCATCGAAGAGGTCAAAGCCATCTGCGCCAAGGTCTATGGCGACGGCGATGTGTGCGATCCGGCCTACAGCAACGAGCGCCCCGAACTCCAGGCGATCCCCGCCATCTATCACACGGATCGGGGCGTCACGATGGATTCGCTGGTGCTGTGCGAATACGATCACGGCATGGTGTTCAATAGCCTAGCCGAAGATCACATGGCCGATACCGGGCTGATGGCGCGGTTATTCTCGTTGGCGACGGGCTACGAGACCAGCGAAGCCGAGTTGCAGCGATCGGGCGAGCGCATCTCGCAAGTGTTGCGGGCCATTGATGTGCGCAACTATGCTCGCGACCGGCACGTAGATGAAATGTATCTCGACACCACCTTTCGCTTTCCAGGCGGAGACGATGGGATTACAATAGATCGAGCGGGATTCATGGGGATTATGGACGCCTACTATGATTTGCGCGGCTGGAACCGCGCCAACGGCTGGCCCACGCGGACGCGGCTAGAGGCGCTGGGACTGCCCCACGTGGCCGATGGGCTGGAGGCCGTAGGCAGATTGGGCTGATAGACGATGCGCTGCGCCAAATGTGGACGCGACAATTCAGTCGGCGCTCGTTTCTGCGCCGCTTGCGGGGCCATCCTGGCTCAGGATGGCGAGGCGCCGTTGCGCCCCGGCCAGACGATGAACAACGGCCAATATCGCGTGCAGCGCGCTTTGGGGCGGGGCGGCATGGGGGCCATCTACCTGGCGCAGAACACCCAGGCGTTCGACCGCTTGTGCGTCATCAAAGAGATGATCGCCTACTATGCGCCGGGCGAGGAGCGTGAGGCGCAACAGCGCTTTGAGCAAGAGGCCCGCATCCTGGCGGCGCTCAAACACCCCGGCATCCCCGATATGTACGGCTATTTCAGCGAGGGCGGCCATAACTATATCGTGATGGAATACATCGAGGGTGCGACGTTGGAAAAGGCGTTGGAAGACGCCCCCCGCCCCATCGAAAAGCCCCAAGCCACGCTCTTGCCCGACGATGTGGTGCGTTACGGCGTCGAGATTTGCCGCGTGCTGGAATACCTGGCCGCCGTGCAGCCCGACCCGGTGGTGCATTGCGACATCAAGCCCGCTAATATCATCATTGACAAGAACAGCGGCCAGGCCGTGCTAGTGGATTTCGGCACTGCGCGGGGCCGGCACGCTCGAACAGAGGGTCAGCCAGGCGACGAGCGATCCAGCCTATACGGCACGGTGGGTTATGCGGCGCCTGAAATGTACCAGGGACAGGCTGTACCCAAGTCGGACGTGTTCTCGCTGGCCGCAACGATGTATCATCTGCTAACGGGGGATGATCCGCGCGAGCACCCCTTCAAATGGCCAGGGATGGACGCCCTGCCTGCGTCACTGCGCTTGATTTTGGAGCGCGCGCTGGCTACCGAGATCAACCAACGCCTCACCGCCGAGCAGTTTCGCCAGCAACTGGAAGCCTATCGCGCCTCGCGGACGGGCACAATCCAGCCAATCACTTTTCCCGATGGCAACCTGGCCACCACTCTCACTGGCGTGCTCGATCTATCTCTGCGCTATTGGGATTACACCAAAGAGATTCTCTACGATGGCAGCCTGGTTCAGTGGATGCGCTATACCCTGCACGATCCCGTGGCTGCCGACCGCGCCGAAGAAGCGATCAGAAGCCATGCCGACGCTCCTAACGCCGGGCTGGACGCGTTCGTCCGTTCGCTAAACCCGCGCGCGCCTAAGCCGCAGCTCACGTTCTCGCCCGACCCAATAGACCTGGGCGCAATACGCGCCGACGAAAAAGCCGTCTTTAAAGCAACTTTGGTCAACGCTGGGCCGGGCGGCGCACACGGCGCGCTGCAATGCGACGCTGCGTGGTTGCAAGTTTCGCCAAGCGACTATGCGTTAGGGCCAGGGCAAGCGGTAGAAATACAACTACTGCCCAACCTTGCCGGAAATGTCGCCGGATCCCGTTCCGCCCGCCTAACCGCGCGCGACGCCAGCGGCCAGATGATCGAAACGCCAGTACGCGCTCATGTGGCAACTCGCGCCGCAGCGCAACCGGCTCAACCAAGCCCTGCCGCGCCCAAACCCAAGCCCACTTCGGCCAAGTCAGCGCCCAAGCCAGCGACGCAGAGCGCGCAGCCTGCCAAAGGGCGCGGTTGGTTGTCCTGGATCATTGTGGCGCTGGTCGTGGCAGGGGTGATCGGCGGCGCGTTCTTGTGGCCACAGTTAACCTCGCCGAGCGCGAATATCGAAAGCGGTTTGGCAGCTTTGCAGCAAGAGAACTGGCAGGAGGCCGAACGCGCCTTGCGCATGGTAGAGGCGAGCGACCTCGCGCAAGTAGAACAGGTCGGACGAGCGTTGGATGCGCTGGTGGTTGATGTCGTGGCGGGCGTGGTGTACATGGGGGCCGATACCGCCACGTCCGATCAGCGGATTGGCGTCGAAGTGGCTGCTTTTCAGATAGATCGCTTCGAGGTCGCCAACGTGCAATATCAGCGTTTTTTGTACGCTAACCCCGGGCGCTCAGCGCCCGACGATTGGTCGGGCGGGCGCTTTCCGCGAGGGGAGGCGCTGCGCCCGGTGGTCAATGTCACCTGGGAAGATGCGCGCGATTATGCGGCGTGGGCAGGCAAACGACTGCCCAGCGAGGCTGAATGGGAATGGGCTGCGCGGGGGCCGGGGGGCAACCTGTACCCCTGGGGAATGGAACCCGACGCCTCGCGCGTGAACACACGATCCTCCGGCAAAACCCCAACCGGCGCTCTAGCCATATTTGCCATAGCACACGACACAACGCCGACGGGTATTATTGGACTGGCAGGCAACGTGCGCGAATGGACCGCCGACCGCTACGCCACTCAGTATATCTATCCGCCGCTTGAAGCCAACGGCGCCAATCAGGCCACGCTGCGAGGCGGATCGTGGAAGCAGTTCGATAATGATCTGACCGTGCGCAGCAGATTGACCGGCGAAACCCACGCCAATGACGTAGGCTTTCGATGCGTGCGCTAATCGCCGAGATGGTGCACGCCGCCGACCTCGACATGAGCCGCCTCCAAAGCTGCTTTGACGGCCTCGACTTGATCCCAGTTAAAGCGGATCGCCAGCCCACAGTCACTCGATAGCTCGCGCGGCGTGGGGATCAGCTTGATCGCCAGCCCCGCATTTTTGAGCGTCTTTTCGGCGCGCAACGCCGCCGACGTAGTATGAAATAGCGCGGCCCCATAGTTGTTCATGTTGATGCAATACGCTCCATAGCGGCTAGAGTCTGGGCGATGTCCTCGGCGGTAGTGAACAGGCCCGCTGCCAGGCGCACAGTTCCTTCAGGGAACGTGCCCAAGGTGCGGTGCGCCGCCGGCGAGCAGTGCAAGCCGACGCGGCACAGAATATCGTATTCATCATCCAAACGCAAACCCACCTCGGACACGCGCCGGCCAGCGATGTTGATGGAAACCGTCGCCGTGCGCTGCCGTACATCGTCGGGGCCATAGACTGGGACCCCTGAAATGATCCGCAACCCCTCGACCAGACGACGAGTCAATTCCAACTCGTGAGCGCGAATCGCCTCAACGCCGCGCTCCAACACGTACCGCACACTGGCCCCCAGCCCAGCAATGCCAACGCTATTGCCGGTGCCAAACTCGAACTTGTCGGGCAGCATCTCGTGTTGCTCCTCGAACTCGGAGGGGCTGCCCCTGCCCCCGGC
>CAZYPJ010000200.1:0-7517 GCA_964649365.1 uncultured Anaerolineales bacterium
AAGCTCATAGCCGGCAACGCCCATTTGGGGCTGGAAAACCAACCAGGGCCGTCGATGCCTAGCAAGCTCAAAAAATAGTTGACGGGGCCGAGGGAGGGGTGGAGCAGCCAGACCCACAGCAGGGCCATGGCCACTGCGGGCGTGAGGTGCGGCAAAAAGTACATTGTGCGGAAAGTGTTTGTACCGACAAAGCCCTGATTGAGCAACAATGCCAGAAAGAGTGACCCGAAAATGCCGACAGGCACAACTACAATGGCATATTTGAAGGTGCGCCCCAAAGAAGGCCAGAATAGATCATCACCGGTAAAAGCGCGCACATAGTTAGCGAGACCAAACCATTCGGGGCGGCGGATCACATCGTACTTGGTGAGGCTGAGATACAACGAGGCAATCATCGGGCCGAGCACAAACACAACCAGGCCCACCAGCCAGGGGGTGGCAAACGAAACGCCCCATAGCGCTTCGCGCAGCTCTGCCGCGGTGTTGTAACGCAACACACGCGCCAGCCATGGGCGATGGCGCTTGGTAAGCGAATCCGACAGGGTAGCAGATGTCACGAGGCCCTCCTTTCAGTCAGTGAACGAGACGGGAACATGCGCTATCAGTACAAAGCAATAACACCTATGCGCGACGCGACCAAAGGGCCGCGTCGTTCGCCATCATCGAACCATATTTAGGAAGGAGGCAATCTTTGTTAAGCGTACCCGCACACGAGACGCACAGATCGTAACGTCAACGACACCTGGCAACCATTTTCTGCTCGGCGATATGAGCAGACGCGCCAGAACTTGCTTTTCTTAGTATAACAGGCCGCGCCATAGTATGCATGTCAAAAATTGCCATCTTTCGGACAGAAAATGGCCAAAAGTTTCCACACGTGACGCGGCAGCCAGACGCCCTATTCGTCGGGCGCGAGCGGCTCTTCGGGCGGCGGCAATGGCGCAGCCAGCACTTTATCCACGCGGGGGCCATCCATATCCATCACCTCGAATCGCCACTCGCCCAAGACGAAACTATCCGTTGTGGCAGGGATGCGTCCGATCTGCACCGTCACCAAGCCCCCCAGGGTTTGGTACAGCCCGCGCTCTTCGTCGGGCAGGCTATCGAGGTGTAGCGTCGCTTTGAGTTCTTCAACCGTGAGCATCCCATCCAACAGCCACGAGCCATCCTCGCGTTGCACAGCCTCCGGCTCTTCGCGCTCGCTGGCCGAAGGCATATCGCCAACGATGGATTCGAGAATATCCTGGAGCGTCACCAAGCCCTGTACGCTGCCGTACTCATCAATGACCACTGCCATCTCGGTCCCCGATTGTTTGAACGCTTCAAGCACCTTCAAGGCGGGCATGGTCTCGGGTACATAGAGCGAAGGCTTGATCAGCGCGCGTATGTCGAGCAGTTCGCCGGCCAAGCTCTGCGCTAACAGGTCTTTGGCCTGCACTTCGCCCAGCAGGTTATCGAGGCTGCCTTCGGCCACAGGAAAGCGCGCATACGGCATCTCGGTGATCTTGCGGCGCAACTCTTCGACTGGCTCTTCCAGGTCGAGCCAGACCACATCGGGGCGAGGCGTCATCAGGCCGCTGGCGCGGCGTTCGTCCAACGAGAGTACGCTCATGACCATGTCTTGTTCGGCTTCTTGGAAAACGCCGGCCTCGGGGCCTTGCTCCAGCAGGACGGTAATTTCTTCCTCAGTGACGGGCGGCTCTTCTGATGGATGCACTCCCAAGAGCTTGAGCGTGAGATCGGTTGATCCACTGAGCAAGCTCACTACCGGGCTGGCGATGCGCGACAGGGCGCGCATCGGGCCAGCCACGGCGCGCGCGATCCGTTCAGGGCGGTTCATCGCCAAGCGCTTGGGGACCAGTTCGCCCAGCACGAGCGAGAGATAAGTGGTGACGCTGACGACGATGACCAGAGCGATCCCTTCGGTGTAAGGGGTTAGCCAGCGGGCGCCGCTCGATGTAGCCACGCCTTCCAGCCAGGCGCCCAGGTCCTCGGCGATGGTAGCGCCGCCGAATGCGCCTGCTAAAATGCCGATTAAGGTGATGCCGACCTGAAGCGTCGAAAGAAAGCGGTTGGGCGAGTTGGCCAGATCGAGAGCCGTGGCGGAGCCTTTGTCTCCCTCATCAGCGCGTTTTTGCAGCAAAGCTCTTTTGGCAGAGATGATGGCGATCTCGGACATGGCGAAAAGGCCATTAGCGAGAATCAGCAACACGATGACAACGATCTGGCCCACTATTGCGGGCGTTTCCAAAGCAACCTCCTATTCCAGGTGCGAGGTACAATGCGGGCAGCGTTTAGCAGCGATAAGAATCTCGGTCTGGCAGAATGGGCACGTCTTGGTGGTGGGCGCGGCGGCGGCTTCTTCCTTCTTGGGCGCGAGCCGCCCCATCGCTTTGACGATCAAAAAGATGGCGGCTGCCACAATCACGAAATTGACCACGCTGTTGATGAACAGCCCCTAGCGCCAGGTCACAGCGCCGGCGTCGTTCGCCGCCTGGAGCGTGGCGTAGGGGCCAGGGGTCTGGCCTGCCTTGAGCACGGCGTACAGCTCGCCGAAATCCACCGCCCCCAGGAGCAAGCCTATGGGCGGCATGATGACGTTATCCACCAGCGATTTGACTACCCCCGAAAAAGCCGAGCCGACGATGAACCCGACGGCCAGATCGAGCACGCTGCCGCGACTTAGAAAGGCTTTGAACTCTTTCCACAGGCTCATAGGTACCTCCTCTTAGCGTTTCAATTCGCTGCCTTTTTCCTTCGATCTGATTTTGCGTGGCTCGTACTGTTGCCAGAAAATGCGCTTTTCGTCGTATTGTGTGCGCGCCTCCTTTGCTTCGGCGGGGTGGCCGATATAGGCCACTCCCAACGGGAGCACATGCTCCGGTAGAGCAAGGTCGTTCGACACGGCTTTGACAAATGGCGACACGGGGTGCACGCCGATCCAGACTGCGCCCAGCCCCAGACCCGTCGCCGCTAGCAACAGGTTCTCCATTGCGGCGCTGCAATCTTCGATCCAGAAATCGCGGCCAGGGCCGGGCCAAGCGCGCTTGAGATTACCGCAGACGGCGATGGCCAGCGGCGCTTCATAGCGCCCGAAAACCAGGTGGCTGCGCAGCCGCGCCAGAATGTCGGCGTCGGTGACGACGACAAACTCCCACGGCTTGCGGTTGGAGGCCGAGGGCGCCGCCATCGCGGCTTGCAACAGCCGAGTAATGTCCTCCGGCGAGACCGGTTCGGCGGTGAATTTGCGGATGCTGCGCCGCTGCATGATGTGCTCTAGGATATCGGGCATGGCTTCTAGCCCCATAATCCTTTCAGAAAGCGCAACTGCTCGATCTTTTGATAGCTGCCCGAATCATGCTGCATATAACCATAGACCCGGATGTCCTTGTCGCCAGCCCAATAGTTGTAGGCAGCAAAGACGGTCGAGGGCGGGCAAATCTGATCCATCAACCCGACGGTGAACAAGGCGCGCGCCTTTGCGCGAGCGGCCAGGTTCACGCCATCGAAATAAGAGAGGGTGTTGAACACGGTCTCTTCTTTGTCGCGATGGGTGCGCAGAAAGAGCGAGATCTCCTGGTAGGGATGGGCGTCGGTGATCTCGGTGGCGCGGCGATAGGCGCACAGGTAGGGCACTTCGGGCATGGCCACTTTGACCGCTGGCGAAAGGCCCGCCGCCGCGATGGTGATGCCGCCGCCCTGGCTTGTGCCCGTCACGGCGATGCGGTCAGCGTCTATCGCCGGGTGGCTCTGCGCCGCCTCGATGGCGCGCACGGCGTCGGTGAACACGCGCCGATAATAGTAGGTCTGCGGGTCGAGCACGCCGCGCGTCATAAAGCCCGGATATTGCGGGCTAGACCCGTCGCCGGGCGCGAGGTCGGCGGTGTCGCCCTTGAGCCAGGCCGAACCCTGGCCGCGCGTATCCATCACGAAATGCGCATAGCCCGCTGCTGACCAGAGGAGCCAGTCCATCGGGAAGCCTCGCCCGCCGCCATAACCGATGTATTCCACCACGCAGGGCAGCTTGCCCTGGCGCTGGCGCGGCAAGTTCAACCAGCCTTTGATCGGCTGGCCGCCATAGCCAGCAAAGGTCACGTCATAGCTTTCGATGGTCTCCAACGGGTAATCCGTTGGGTCAAAGCGGGCCGCCAATGGATGTTGGCGCGCCTCGGCCAGGGTGCGCTGCCAGAAGGCGTCGAAATCGGCTGGTTCTTGCCGGTCGGGGCGATAGACGCGAAGCTGCTCTATGGGATAATCGAACAACGCCATCATATCCTCCTATGGGAGCGCCAGCATCTTGCTGGCGTATGGGCCGCCTGGAAGGCGGCGCTCCGTTCCATCGAGATGATTGTAGATGCGACGCGTTATCTAGGCAAGCTCCACAAACGTGACGAGGCGGACCCTCCTCAGAAATAACCGGCCATCAGCTCATCTACCCAAGCGGGCGTGCGGGGCGCTTCCACGCGGTCGTATGCCGGGTAATAGGGTTTGATGTCGAGCACCGGCGTGCCATCTATGGCGTCTAGCCCTTTGACGGCGAGCACATTTCCGCGCACAGCCACGACCTCGACAGCAGTGACGCCAATGGGGTTGGGGCGGTGGCGGCTGCGTTGCGCGAACAAGCCGAGCGGCGGCATATCGCCCAGCCCGCGCGGGCGGCGGACGAGGGGTTGTTGTGGGTCGAAGGGCGATTGATGCAAATAGTAAACGATGATGGCGTGTGAGAATTGCTCCAGCCCTTGTAGGGCAGGCGCCAACCACTCTTGCAGGCAAATCTCGGCGATCACCTGTCCCCAACCTTCATCGGTTGGCTCGGCGATTGGCGAATGGACGACGCCGATAGGTTCTATGTTCATATAGCTCCTGTTCAACCGAACGGTATGCGTATTTTACTGCAAACGGGGGGCAACGTCCATCTAGCAGCGCGCAGAAACGTCGCTTGCAGAGCAGGCGGCGTGGCTTTATAATGCATCCTAACAAGGATTACCAAGATATTGGAAACGCTGAGGGGGGGCAGCGGCATAGGGCGCTGCCTTACTCACGCCAGATGGTGGATAGTCAAACCTCCGGCGCGACGTTAGGTGTCGCGGCGCCGTGCTATGCTGGGGCAAACATCCAAGGAGGTTGACATGTCCGAGCTGTCTGATGCGAATAAGAAAGCCCAACGACTGTTCCGCATTTCGTTCTATCTCTATCGCAATCCTCATGGCTTGACCGTCGCCGAATTGGCGAAGATGTGTGGCGTGTCCAAGCGCACCATTCAGCGTGACCTCAACGACTTTGAGGATCTGCACATTCCCATTACAAATGACGGCGGCAACCCGCCGCGCTGGACCATTATTAGCGGCTACTATATTCCGCCCGTTCACTTCTCGTTTGACGAGGCTCTGGCGCTGTACCTCGCGGCGCGGCTCTTGGCCCGCTACGCCGACGAGTTCGACCCTCACATCGCCGACGCGCTAGCGAAACTGGCGGGGGTGCTGCCCGAAGCCTTAGCTCGGCATATACACTCCACTATTCGTAGCCTGACCACACGGGAGAATGATGAGCGATTGGTACGTGTACTGGGGGTGCTCGCTACCGGCTGGGCTACGGGGCGTGTGGTGCGCATCGTACACCGCGCTGCTGCTAGCGAGGAAGCCCATCCGACTCTTATCAGACCTTATTTCATCGAACCTTCGGCAGCAGGCAACGCCACGTATGTGATTGGCAAGGTGCACTATTCCGAGGAGTTACACACGTTCAAGGTCGAACGCATCCTCGATGCTACGCTGATGAACGAGCATTTCGAGATCCCCGAAGATTTTGACGGCCCGGCGCTGTTGGCGCACGCCTGGAGTATCTGGTATGGCGAAACGAGCGAGGAGGTAATGTTGCGTTTCAGTCCTGAGGTGACGCGCCGCGTCAAAGAGACCCATTGGCATCCCTCGCAGCAATTGGCGGATACGGAAGATGGCGGTTGTATCTTGCGGATGTGGGTGGCCGACCCGCACGAGATGATCTATTGGGTGCGAGGCTGGGGGCCTGGGGTCGAGGTGTTAACGCCGGCCTGGCTGCGCGATCAGATCGCGCGCGAAGCGGACCAAGTCAGAGCCAAGTACGGTCGCGCCGAATTGACAGCCAGCGCGACGAGCTGAATCAGCGCTTAGTGGAGGGGAATGCCGAATAGACCCAAAGGATCGGCGCGGAGGACCTGCTGATGGATGCCGACCACTGCGCGCCCTGAACGGGTGCAATCGGAGGCGCCGATCCTTTGGCGCTTGACCAATCCCCGACGCGGGCCGGCGGCGAGCAGGGGTGGGGTGAGCGATGAACGGGCAGGTTGCGGGGGTGCAGGCATGGATTTCCTCTTCGCAACCTGGGCAGCGCTCATGCACAGTTAGGTTTTGCTACCAGACTGTGTCGCGCGCACAAGTGATGTCGGGCGTTTGATCTGTATATTCGGCGTCCATCAAGTGCAACTGCTTGCGGATGATTCCACGCATCTCGATGGCGGGCTGCAAACAGTAGGTATCAAAAGTATCTAAATCTACCATCTCGGGCGCGATGGCGTTGGGGAACAACAGCTTGAGCCAGGCGGTGCAAAGGCGCTTGATGGCCTCGGTGTCGCGCGTGTCGGATCGCACGGGCAAACGCAAGAGCGCATCCACCACGGCGCGGTAGCGCACATCGTCGCGCAAGTGATGCCAGATCTCGGTAGTATACTCAGTATTTAGACCCCATCCCTCGGCTTTCATGCTCTCTTGCATCCGTGGAATGCGCCATCCCTGGATAAAGCCATGAAAGCGATCACTCAGGGCCGATTCGTGAAAAGCCTGAGGCAATTCGATGAACATGTTGGCGTTGGTGTTCATATTGGCGATGTCGATATTCCCTAGAAGCACGATCCCCGCTTCTCCTACGCCGTGCTGGTCGCCGATGCGATATTCGCCATTTTCCATATATCCCTTCAGAGCGCCGCGCATCTCCTCTTCTTCTTCGAGAACGATGCTCTGGATCTCATCAAGCGCTACATAATCATAGCGGCTGACAAGACCTGGCGCGCGCGTGGCGCGGTTGTAGAACATGGAGGGTCGCCCGATTTTGCCCCCGCTGACCAGCCAGCCGTATTTGCTGATCTGCTGAAAGACGTAGGATTTGCCCGTGCCTTTGGGCGCCAGCTCGATCAAGTTGAGCCGCTTTTCGACAAAGGGCAACAGGCGGGTCAACAAAGTAAGTTTTTCTTCCTCCAGGAGGAACCCCGACGGATTGTAATCCACCGCCATGAGCAGCACATCCACCCATTCTTCTAGTGTGAACTCACTGCGCGCACTTTGGTAATAGTCTAAATCCACTTTGTAGGGGCGGAAGGGCTGATAGTCGGTCATGACCAAACGTCCCTCTTCTCTGCGGTTGCCCAACTCTTCCCAGCGCCACTGCAATTCGACTACGCCCCCCGTCTCGTCAGAGCGGAGCAACTCTTCGCGCTTGTCGTGGAGCAGTTTTTCGTCCACCACCGCCTCATATTTGCTGCGTGG
>CAZYPJ010000201.1:0-5228 GCA_964649365.1 uncultured Anaerolineales bacterium
GCAAGGAGGTGACGCATGGCCGTGTTACACCGCAGAACCTGATCCAGCGCGCGCAGGATGCATGGGATGCATTCATCGCCCGGATCTATGTTGCCTGCCGCGCTCGCGGCCGGTTGCGTCGCCTCGCCCCTTCCCCTCCAGTGAGCTGGGCGCGACGCAGTCGGTCGGCGCGAGCAGAGGCCGTTCGCGCCGGCAGCCAACGCCAAGCTCAATAACGCACCGGTAAGCCTTCCCACATCACGCACGCGCCTGGGGCGCGCCACGTTTGTTGGCGTCGCTCTATTGGGCGTTGCGCGGCATTGGCGCGCTTGACGTTGCTGCTCGTGTACGGCGTTTGCATCCCCGCGATGAGGGCGCGCGCCGTCGCCCTCGACCCACCGAACGTCTCGAACCCATTCACATTTCAAGGAGCGTACACGATGAGCACCGATTATCATGCCATGTGGGACAAGCTGGGCATTGATCTGCCCCGCCACGACATTCTGATGGGCGTGCTGCCCCAAATCTACCAGCAAGTCTATCTGAGCCAGCAGGGCCGCCCCCAGGCAATGGGCTTTTACGATTTCGTGGTCTCGGAAATCCACGGCCTGCGCGTCCGGGAACTGGTTGAGCACCGCGAAAAGGGCGGCAAGGTGTTCGGCACGTTCTGCGTCTATGTGCCCGAAGAGCTCATCATCGCAGCGGGCGGCGTCGCCGTGGGGTTGTGCGGCGGCGCGGATTTTTCCGTCCCCACGGGCGAGCAAATCCTGCCGCGCAACCTGTGCGCGCTCATCAAGAGCGCCGTCGGGTTCAAGGTGGGCAACATCTGCCCCTATTTCCAAGTGGCCGATCTCATCATCGGCGAGACCACCTGCGACGGCAAGAAAAAGACCTGGGAGATCCTCGATGAATATGTGCCCACCTATGTGATGGACCTGCCCAACAGCCGCGGCCATGCCGACCGGCAACTGTGGGTCAGCGAGCTAAAGCGGCTGGCGGCCAAAGTGGAAGAGGTCACGGGCAACGCGATCACGCCGGAAAAGCTGGCCGAGGCCACCGCGCTGCTCAACGCCAAGCGCGCCGCGCTGCAACGGCTGTTCGACCTGCGCCGCGCGCGCCCGGCCCCCATCAGCGGGCTGGATGCGCTGCTGGCCGTGCAGATCAGCTTTTACGACGACCCCACGCGCTTTACTCAAAAAACCAACGAACTGTGCGACGAGCTAGAGGCCCGCGTCAAGGCCGGCCAGGGCGTGGCCCCGGCCAACGCCAAGCGCATCCTCTACGCTGGCACGCCCATGCCCATCCCCTTCTGGACGATCCCAGCGCTCATCGAGAGCACGGGCGCGGTGTTGGTGGCCGAAGAGAGCTGCACCGGCGCGCGCTTGCTGGCCGGCGGCGCTACAGCCATCCCTAGCGACGGGATCGACAGCCAGTTGGCCGCCATCGCCGACCGCCAGTTGCAGACCAACTGCGCCTGCTTTACCCCCAACGACGCGCGCATCGAGGACATTGTGCGGCTGGCTAAGGAGTATCAGGCCGACGGCGTCATCCATTTCTCGCTGTCGTTCTGCCAGCCTTACAATTTGGAAGGAATGCGCGTGCAAAAGGCGCTCCAGGCCGCGGGCGTGCCCGTCCTGCTGCTGGAAGGCGACTATTCCGAGGAGCAGGCCGGCCAGCTCAAGACGCGCATCGAAGCCTTTATCGAGACGCTGTAGCGAGGAGCAACCATGTGCGCTGCTATGGAGCCGTTAATCAACGATGAGTTTGTCGGGGCGCCCGGCAAACGTACCCTGAGCGCGATCCTCGCCAAAAAGAGCGGCGGGGCGCATGGCGTGGGAATCTATTGCGCCTATGCGCCGTTCGAGCTGATCCGCGCGGCGGGCGCTGTGCCCATCGGCCTGTGCGCGTTTTCCAACAAGACGATCCCCGCCGCCGAAACCGTTTTGCCGGCCAACCTCTGCCCTCTGATCAAGTCGAGCTATGGCTTTATCAGCGCCAACACCTGCCCCTTTTTCGGGCTGTCGGACGCGGTGGTGGGCGAGACGACCTGCGACGGCAAGAAAAAGATGTTCGAGCTGATCGGCCACATCAAGCCGATGCACGTGATGGACCTGCCCCAGGCGCCCGACGCGCCCGAGGCGCAGGCCACCTGGACGGCCATGATCCGCAAGCTCCAGCGCTTTCTCGAAGCCACCTTCCAGACGCGGATCGCGGACGAACGCATCGAGGCCGAGATCCGCGAGACGAACGAGCGCAACCGGCTGATGAACCTGGTGTTCGACTATGCCGCGCTCACGCCGCCGGCGTTGGGCTGGGGCGAGATGTACGACCTGATCGCGCTCAGCTCGGTGTTGAACATGGCGGAGCTGCGCCCTGTGATCGAAGCGGCCCTGGCCAAGCTCGAACGCCGCGCGGCTGAAGGCGTGTTCGTCGGGCGGCGCGACGCGCCCCGCGGGCTGGTGACGGTCTGCCCCATCATGGGCGACTCGGCCAAAGTCTTCCGGCTGATCGAAGAGGCCGGCGGGGTGGTGGTGGCGTTGGAGGGGTGCAGCGGGATGAAGCCGTTTGCCATGACCATCGAAGAGGGGACGGGCGACCCGGTTGCCGCGCTGGCCCGCGCCTACCTCACCATCCCCTGCTCGTGCATGACGCCCAACCAGCGGCGGCTCGACTTGCAAGATGCGCTGATCGCCCGGTTCCAGCCCGATGCCGTGGTGGACGTGATCCTACAAGCCTGCCACGGCTACAATGTGGAATCGTATCGCGTTGGCCAGCACATCGAACAAAAGCACGGCCTGCCCTTTCTGAAAATCGAGACCGACTATTCCGATAGCGACGTGGAACGCATTCGCACGCGGGTGGAAGCCCTGCTGGAAGGCGGGCGCGTCGCAGAGGAGGCGCTATGCTAGTTGCGGGGCTGGACATCGGGTCGCGCACGGTGGCGTTGGTGGAATGGGACGGCGAGCGCGTGCTGCGCGAAGAGGTGGTGTTCACCGGCGTGGACCCGCTGGGCAACTCGCGGGCGTTGGCGCAGGGGCGGAGCTATGACCGCCTGGCGGCTACGGGTTATGGCCGCCATCTGGCTGCCGAGCGCGCCCTGGCGCACGAGGTCATCACCGAGATCAAGGCCCACGCCCTGGGCGCGCGCCATCTCTACCCCGAGGTCCGCACCGTGTTGGACGTGGGCGGCCAGGATAGCAAAGTGATCCGCATCGCCCCCACCGGCGGCGTGGCGCGCTTTGAGATGAACGACCGCTGCGCCGCCGGCACGGGCCGCTTTCTGGAGAACATGGCCCACACGCTGGGGCTAGATATCGCCGAGCTTGGCCCGCACGCCCTGGCGGCGGAGGGGCAGGCGGTGCGCCTCTCGAGCATGTGCACCGTCTTTGCCGAGTCCGAAGTGATCTCGCTGATCGGACGCGGCGAGGACAGCAAGCGGGTAGCGCTGGGCATCCACCAGGCCATCGCCAGCCGTTTGGTCGCCATGATCCGCCGCGTGGGGTTGGAAGAGCCGCTGGTGTTCACCGGCGGCGGCGCCTTGAACCCCTGCCTGCGGCGGCTCTTGGCCGATGAATTGGGAACGGAACCGATCCTGCCCGCCAATCCCCAGACGGTGGGCGCGTTGGGCGCGGCGCTCTATGCCGCGCAGCAGCGCGCCCCCGCCTGAACGCGACGCCCCCCCGTCGCGTAGCACGTCGCCTCGCGCCCAGGTCCCCAAGGGGATGCTGGGCGCGAGGCTTTTGGCGCCGCCCCGGATTTGCCAAGGCGTGTTGCCGGAATCATCATAAAGTGGTATAATCGGGTCGTAATAGTCCGATTTCGTGCATCGAACCATTTGCGTTGGATGATAAGAAGGAGACCCGCATGAACGCGCGCCCCCATGCCTTGCTCGCGGCGACGTTGGCCCTGGCGGCGGCCCTGTTGATCGGCTGCGCCCAGGCCGCGCCTGCGCCCACCGTCGCCCCCGTCTCCGGCGCGTCGACGCCCGCCGCGACGAACCCCTGCGGCCTGCCGCCCATTGTCGCGCCCACGCCCGCGCCCGATCCGGGCTACGCCGAACTCGACCCCACCACTGGCCTGCACATGACCGGCAAGATGCAAATGATCGAGCTGGACGCTTGGCGCCTGCGCGTGACGGGCAAGGTGGGCAAGCCGCTAGAGCTGACCTACGACGAGCTGCGCTGCCTGCCCAGGGTCGAGGCCTCGCCGGTGATGACCTGCCCCGGCTTTTTCGTGGATAAGGCGACCTGGGCGGGCGCGCCCATCGCCGAGGTGTTGGCGTTGGCTGGCGTGCAGGATGGCGCCGAGCGCGTCAGCTTTGTCAGCGCCGACCAATACAGCACGTCGCTGCCGCTGGAAAAGGCGCTGGACCGCAGCAACTATCTGGCTTACGAGTGGAACGGCGAGCCGTTGCCGCGCTTGCACGGTTTTCCGCTGCGCGTGGTCATCCCCGAGGCCGAGGGCAACCAGTGGAACAAGTGGATTGTGGAATTACAGGTAGAGTAAGGGGAACTGATGCCCCCACGGAAAAAGGAACCGCAGAGGCGCAGAGATTTGGACAAGATTTACAGGATTGACAGGAAAAAATCGCCTTGCTATGGTAATCATGTAAATCTTGTTTATCTTGTCCAATCTACTACGGTCATTGGCGCAGCAGCGCCTCGCGATGTTCCCCGTCCTTACGGCGCGTGCGGAATGCCAAGGGGCGCGCGCCCCTACCGCACGCACACCCCTTCATTCACAAAGCGCGCCAGCTCGTTCACGCTCAGGCCCTCGATGCCGAGCTTGTCCAATGTGCGGCCCCGCCGCCAGTAATCGGTGCGGTGGATGACGCAGGCCAGGCGGATCATGCTGTCAATGCCCGGCGCCGAGACGCCGTAGGCCTGCCCCAGCGCCGCGATGGGCACCAGACTCATCGGCACATCCTCAAAGATGTAGCGATGATTCAACGTCTTGGGCGCCGTGATGCCATAGTAGCCGGATTGGTTGTGGATCGCCTCGTAGAGGTTCGAGCCGGTAGCGTCGTAGGCGCGCTTGAGCCACTCTTGCGCCGTCTGCGCGCGGATGCCCAGCGACGCCGCCACCGTCACGCGCTCGCGATCCAACTCCTCCAACACATGGGCGACGGAGGGGGTCACGCCGTCAATATAGAACTGGAAATCGCCGCCGGTGGATTCGATGCGCCCGGCGTTGAGCAGAGTGAGCGCGGGGTGAAAGATGGCGCCCATATTGTTGCGGCCGGTATGTAG
>CAZYPJ010000201.1:5238-7470 GCA_964649365.1 uncultured Anaerolineales bacterium
CGCCATCAATGAACTGAGGATAGGCCGGCGCCAGCGTTTCAAGCACACGGGTTGGCTGCGTAGCGGGCAACGCCGCCAGGGGCACGCTATCCTTGGTGCGCAGGATGCGCGCCTGCGACGGCCCGTCGGAGCGGCTGGCATAGATGAGCGTCTCGGCCTCGCTGACGACCACGTCGCGCGCGCAGCCGTGTTCGCGCAGCACCTTGCAGAACTCGATGGCCCCACACGTGCGCCCCGGGTGCAACACCACGATCTGGCCGTCGCGCAGATGGGGCGCGGCCTGCCTGGCAATATCGGCGTGGGCCGAAGAGGGCACCACCACCATCGCCACGTCGGCGTGTTCCAGCGCCGCCCCCATGTCGGAGGTGACGCGCTCCAGCTTCCCAAAGCCGTGCAGCCCGCCCTCGTTGCTTTCCAGCTCGATGCCGCCGCGCTTTTGGATGACGCTGATATTGTCCGCCGTGCGATTGTAAAGCGTCACGGGGAAATCCATCAGCGCGAGGTGGGCGGCCATCGCCTTGCCGCCGTGCCCGGCGCCGATGACGGTATAGTGAGTGGTGTGGGTCATCTCGCTCTCCTTATGCGTCTTTCGTGAGGCCGGCCAGCCGCTCCCGCTCCGTCAGCGGGCGGCGAGTGTGGGGATCCACCGCCACGCACGCCCCGCGCCCATCCACGCGCGTCGCAATCTGGCCGCGCGCGTAGGGGTTGTTGCGCAAGTGCGGCGCATCGAGAATGCCGCCGGCGACGGCGCGCGCCAGGGTCGCCGGGTCGAGCCAGGGGTCGTCCACGCCCGGCCCGGCCAATTGCTTGATCGCCTCCAACGTCAGGCGCGCCTCGTCGGCCAGCTCTTCGCGGCGGAGCTGCACCGCCGGGTCGGCGGCCAGATCGGGCTGGCCGTTCAGCGCGTTCTCGATGGCGCGGCGCGCCAGCTTGCACGCCTCGATGACGTCATCCGCCGAGGCGGCGTGGTGCGCCTCGGTGTGGCTGACGACGTGCACGATGTGGGGCCGCAGCGCCATCTGCACATAGACGCTGGCCGCCAGGTGCGCGCGGGCCGCGTCCTGGTCGAGCGGGTAGCTGAGCAAGCCGGTGCGCGTCTGCCGCCAGATGCGAAAATCCGGCCCGGCCAGCGGCGCGATCAGGTCGAGCAGCGCCAGCATCTTGGCCAAGTCCATGGCGTCGCTGACGTTGGGCGGGCTGTTGAACATCATTTGCGCGACGTAATCGCGCACGCCGAGCGCGCGGGCATTATAGGCCGACAAATAGGCCGACGTCACAAAGACCACATCGGGGGCGTCGCGCAGGCCCCAATGGTGCGGCTCGTTCAGCTCTACGGGGATGCCGCGCTCGCCGTGCCAGGCGATCAGCGCCTGGTGCTCGCGGATGGAGGTCTCTAGATCCATCGGCCCGCGCCCGTCCATTCGGTTGAACCAGAAAAGCGGCGCGGCGCACCAGGCGATGTGGATCGTCTCCACATACATCTCGGCCAGGCGAATGAGGTCGTCGGTTCCGGCGTAACTGCGCAACAGCGGATAGTTGCCGCGCCGGCTGGCGGCGTAGAGTGCGGCATAATCCTCAGCGGTGCGCACCGGCGCGCCGCCCGCGCCTTTGCGACGCGGGTCTTGCCGCTCGGGGTGGTAAAAGTTCTCTTGCGCGTCCTGGTCAATGCCCAGGGAGATGACATCGAGCACGCGGGCCTCGGCGATGCGCGCAATGCCTTCTACGGTGGCCTCCATGCTGGGGAGACCGAAATGGTGGCGCAACACCGGCAGCGGGGCCTTCCAAGCGATGCGCTCCACCAGCGTCTGGGGGTAATCCGCGTCCTGCTGGCCGAGATGGGTCTGCCCTTTGAGATAGGCCAACACGACCTCGGTCGGCTCGCTGCCGTCGAAAACGCGCTCGAAAAAGCCCAACGACCCGACGCGCTCGGCCACCGGCGGGGTGCCGCCAAAGCAAAAGCGCACGCCGGCGCTGCGCAGTTCGTCCGCAGCCTCGGCAAACTCGGCCACCAGGCGCTCGCCCGTCTCGGGCGTCAGCCGATACGAGACGCCCACCAAGTCGGCTTTTTCTGCCTGGGCTGCCCGCACCACTTCATCAACAGGGGTCGCAGGGCCGAGGAACACCGTCCGCCAGCCCGCCGACTCGGCCAGCCGCAGGAAATTGAGCACCCCCGCCACATGCACGCACTCGCCCAACGCCGCCGCCACCACCGTTTTCATCGTCGCATCCTCC
>CAZYPJ010000202.1:0-4847 GCA_964649365.1 uncultured Anaerolineales bacterium
GCGCGGGGGGGGTGGGATTGGTAGCATTACAAGCCATCCGGCTCAAGGGTGCGGGCAAGGTGATCGTAACCGACCTGCTCGAATCGCGCTTGGAGATGGCTCGACAGATGGGCGCTGATGTTACTATTCGCGCCGACGATCCCGATCTGCTGGCCAAGCTGTTGCACGAAACGGGGCCAGAGGGCGCCGATGTAGCGATGGAAGCGGTGGGTGTCCAGAGCACGATTGATTTGGCGCTCAGCATCACTCGTAAGGGCGGGGCGTTGACGTTGATTGGCAATGTGTCGCCGCGCGTCGAGTTTAACTTGCAGAGCATTGTCAGTCGTGAGATCACGCTCTATGGCGTCTGCGCCACTAACGAGTTCCCCGATGTGGTTGAGTTGGTAGCCGCCGGCAAGATCAACGTAGATCCGTTCATCAGCGATTATGCCCATATCGAGGATGGGCAAGCTGTGTTCGACCGACTGTATAAAGGTGTGCCGGGCAACATACGCACAGTCTTTGTGTTTGACTGATCTGCCACTATTCATAAGTTTTAAGGATAACAACGGGAGGGCCAAGCTCCATCAGCACATGGCCCTCCCGTTGTTATAGCTGGGCTATTCGTTCAAATCAGCGAGGCCGTAGCGCAGCGCCAACACTGCCGCTTGGGTGCGGTCGGTAACGTCGAGTTTGGATAGAATTGTGCTGACATAATTGCGTACTGTGCCCGGCGAGAGATGCAATCGTTCGGCGATGTCGGTGTTGCTCAGCCCGTGCGCTAGCAGGCGTAGCACATCCATCTCGCGTTCGCTGAGCGTGTTGGTCAGCGTGGGGCTGGCAGGGGGGGGTGTGCGTCTAGCGATCTGATCGAACAGTGCGCCGGCGACAGCAGGATCCACATGTGTTTCCCCCACTACTGTGCCTTTGATTGCGGCGATGAGCGCATTACGCGGCGTTCCTTTGAGCAGATAGCCCGCTGCGCCGGCGTGGATAGCGTCCAGAACCCACTCATCGGCCCCGTAAGTAGTCAGCACCAAAACCTTGATTTGTGGAAACTCCTGGGCGATTCGCTCCGTCGCCTGGATTCCGTTCATAATGGGCATTTTGAGATCCATCAGCACGATATCGGGTTTAGCCCGCCTGACGAGATCGAGCGCCTCAGCGCCGTCGTGAGCTACGCCCACCACTTCGATCTCAGGGTCGGCGTCTAGGATCGCCTCCAGCCCCTCGCAGACAATCCATTGGTCATCGCAAATCAACACGCGGATCATGTTTCTATCACCTCAGCAGATAGGCGCACTGTGGTGCCGCGTTCGGGCAAGCTGCTCACTTCGAGCTGGCCGCCGATGAGTTCGGCGCGCTCACGCATTCCCTGCAAGCCAAACCTGTCGTCCGCTTCCAAAGCTTGAGGGGCAAATCCCAGCCCATCATCTGCGACGGTCAAGACTAGCGTATTCCCCCGCTGTTCCAGCGACACTGCTACTCGGCTGGCGTTAGCGTGCTTGGCCACATTTTCCAGCGCCTCCTGCGCTACGCGATAGAACGATTGCTCTATCTCGGGCGGGAGGCTCCGCAGCGCTTCCGGTGTGTTCAGCGATAGAGCCAAGCTGTTGCGCGCTGCCGCGTCTTCAGCCAAACCGCGAATGGCCAACCCCAGCCCTAGGTCTTCTAGGGGCTTGGCGCGCAGGGACTGCAAAGCGCGTCTCGTCTCATCCAGGCCGTGCCGGGTCGTTTCTAGGGCGCGGTCTAGCATGACGGCGGCCCGTGGAGGAATTTGTTCCCATACCGTGGCGATGGCGTCGAGTTGCACAGCCAAACCGCTCAGGGTGTGAGCTAGTGTGTCGTGTAGTTCGCGCGCCAAGCGGTTGCGCTCACGACTGATGGTCAATTGCTCCAATGTGCTAGCATAGCGCACCAGCTGACGATTGGCCTCGGCCAGCTCGCGCCGTTGTCGGCGTTGCTCCTCTACTAGGTTTGAGACTATATAACCCATTAGGATGAAAAAGACCGAGCGAGCCAGGATGATCTCCAAGTCCGAGATGATCTGCATCATGCTCGTTTTCTGAAATAGGATGATGATGGCTAGTTCGAACATGCCCGTGCTCAAGCAATAGATCACTACGTGGCGAAAGTGGTACTGCCAGGCGATCAAAATAAGTGGTACCGAAAGAAACGGGAATACCAGCCACATTCTGGCTCCACTTTCTGCGCCATAGAGATCAACCAGATACCGCCCCTCGGTGATGGGGATAGCTGAGGCTACCGTGAGGGCGATAGGTAAGTAGATTCGCCCCAAACGCCGCTGTAACCATGGCCAGCCGAGAAAGATGAATAAAAAGAGAATATCTACGACGAACAAGATAACGTAGGGGGTTAGTTCAGACTGTAGCGAAAAGCCATACCATATAAAATACAATAATGCACTTGAAAAAATAACACCCATACGCACTACAATATATAACCCAAAGATGGATATTAGGCCAGGTTCGACATCATCTTTTGCCATATTGATATCCGATGGAATAATAAGGCAGGGTTGACAAGTGCTTTGCCTCGTGTGTTTATCTTAGCACATTTTACGTGATCTGACACAGGGATTATTGTCACAACCGGCGATGACGCAAGTCATATCGAAGGCGCGTGCAAAGTGACGACTTGCACTGTCTCTGCGTATAGCGCACCGGTTATATTACAAGTGGTTGAAAAGATAGATTGGGAGATAGTTGTTTGAGAGTGGTTGCCCAAACATCACAAGCTTCAGCGACGGACTTGGCAGCATGGGGTAGATTGGAATCGCCCTTTGTTCGCTTGCGCGATGTAACCAAAGTGTACCATACAGCGGCGGGGGATCTCACGGCGCTCCATGCAGTCAGCGCCGATTTGTATTGTGGCGAGTTGGTAGTGATTGTGGGCAAATCGGGCGCGGGCAAATCTACGCTGGTGAACATGATCGCGGGCGTAGATCAACTTACATCAGGCGAAATTTGGGTTGGAGAGACGGCCATACACACGCTCAACGAGAGCCAGATGACACTGTGGCGGGGGCGCAACGGTGGAGTGGTCTATCAGTCGTTCCAGCTATTGCCTACGGTGTCATTGCTCGACAATGTGCTGTTACCGATGGACTTTTGCGGCCTCTACCGTCCGGGTTATAGCGAAGCTCGAGCGACAGCATTGCTGGTTCAAGTGGGCTTGGGCGAACATATCCGCAAGCGCCCAACGCAAATCTCTGGCGGCCAGCAGCAGCGCGTGGCCATTGCGCGCGCATTGGCCAACGATCCCCCCCTTATTTTGGCTGATGAACCTACCGGCAATCTTGATTCGACCGCCGCTGAGTCTATTTTTTGCCTCTTTGAAGCGCTGGCTGCTCAAGGCAGGACGATTCTCATGGTGACGCATGATTTGAACTTGGCAGGCCGAGCATCGCGTGCGTTGCGTCTGACCGATGGATATTTGGCGGACCACGAAAGCAACTAGGAGCGATCTTATGAGTGTGAATCTAAGTACTCGACGTCAAAGTAGCGAAGCCTCAATAGCTACGAATGATCGGCGGCAAGAAGAAAGCAATCGTGCAAACGAACCAATCATTGAAATGCGTCGTATTATCAAGACATTTCAGACTCCTGCCGGCGAATTTGACGCACTGAAAGGGGTAGATGCGGATTTCTATCCAGGCGAGTTCGTTAGCGTGGTGGGGCGATCAGGGAGCGGCAAATCCACGCTGGTCAATATGATCACAGGCATTGACCGCCCAACTTCGGGCACAGTCAAGATCGCGGATACCTATGTGCATGATCTGACTGAGGGCGATATGGCGCGCTGGCGGGGGCGTCATCTAGGAATCGTGTTCCAGTTCTATCAATTACTGCCCATGCTCTCGTTAGTGGAAAATGTCATGCTGCCGATGGATATCAGCGATGTCTATTCGCCGGCCGAGCGCGAGGAACGCGCCTTAGAATTGCTGCGCTTGGTGGGGCTAGAAGATGAAGCCGACAAGCTGCCTTCTGCCGTTTCGGGGGGGCAGCAGCAAAGCGTGGCTATTGCTCGCGCCCTGGCCAATGACCCTCCGATCATCGTGGCCGACGAGCCAACGGGCAATCTTGACTCACATGCTGCTGCCGCAGTGTTTGATCTTTTTGCCGAATTGGTGGCGCGCGGCAAAACCATCCTCGTCGTGACTCACGATCTCAGTTTGGCGCAGCGCACTACGCGCATACTCCACATTGCCGACGGCGAGATTGTGAAGAACTAATGATTCGACTGCGACCGCGTTGGCGCAAGGTACTGGCCGATCTCTGGGATCACAAGGCACGCACCGCTCTGGTGGTGGCTTCCATTGCTGTCGGCGTATTCGCTGTGGGAGTGGTTGGCGGCGCTTATAGCATTATTTCCAATGATCTCAATGCCAGCTATGCAGCAGCTAATCCAGCGAACATTGAGATGGTTACCGACGCGTTCGAGTCGGACTTGGTGGATGCGATTGCGCGTATGGATGGCATCGCGGATGCGGAGGGGCGTCGCGAGGTCACGGTACGAGTGCGCATCGCCGCCGATAAATGGGATAGTCTCACGTTGGTCGCGCTCTCTGATTTCGATATTGGCATCAACAAGCTCGTACCGTTACAGGGAGCGCGCGAGCCAGACGACCGAGAGGTTATCCTGGAGCGCAAAACGATGGCGTCACTCGCGATGCCCGTGGGTGGCATTCTCGATATTGAATTGCCAGATGGGGTTCGTCAAACCCTTACCGTTGTAGGCTCGGCGCAAGAACCAACCGCCGGCTATGCGGTGATTCTAGGCGACTTGGGCGGTTTTATCACTCTCGACACATTGGAACGCCTCGAACAGCCGCCGAGTTTTAACCG
>CAZYPJ010000202.1:4857-7453 GCA_964649365.1 uncultured Anaerolineales bacterium
CCGGTGGTTGTGTTTACCAGCCAGTAACCTTCACCCGGAATCACCAGTAACTTGTTATTCGGTATTGAGCGCGTTTCCCAGGCGCTGACCGATCGTTTGGAGAAGAGCGGTCGCAGAATCTATTATACCAACTTGGCGCAGCGTAACAAGAGTCCTTTATCTTCTATCCTTACAGCTCTGTTGGGCGTTCTGGGGATGTTGGGTGTCCTCATCGTGTTCTTGAGCGGCTCGCTTATCGCCAACACAATGTCGGCGTTGCTAGGTCAGCATTTGCGACAAATCGGCGTGATGAAACTGATTGGGGCGCGGCGCGACCAGATCGGCGGCATGTACCTAGTGTTTATCATCATTCTGGGTTTGGTAGCTCTGGTGTTAGCGATTCCGCCAGGCATCTGGGCAGCTAATGCGTTGTCCGCGTTGGTGGCCGATATTATCAACTTTGTATTGCGAGGCTATCGTATTGTGCCCGGCGCCATTATCGCGCAGATCGTCATTGCCTTGTTAATACCCCCGATCGCCGGTATTGCGCCAGTATGGAATGGCACGCGTCTTACTATTCAGCAGGCGATTAGCAGTACAGGTCTCAGCGAGCAGCGAAGATCCAAGATCTGGCTGGATCGCCAATTGCGTCGCGCGCGTTGGCTTTCACGGCCATTGGCTATTTCTATCCGCAACACCTTTCGCCGCAAACGCCGTCTGGCTCTGACGCTGTTGACACTCACGTTGGGCGGAGCAATTTTCATCGCAGTTTTCAACACTCAGGCAGCGCTGAATCTCAAAGTCAAAGAGACTACGCAATACTTTCGCGCCGACGTGAACATGACTTTCAGCGAGAATTATCGTATTGCCGAAGTGACGCGCCAAGCATTGGTCGTGCCTGGCGTCGAGCGTGTTGAAGTGTGGACCTATGCCAATGCCGAGTGGCAACATGCCGATGGCTCAACGCCAGAGACTGTAAGTCTGATTGCTCCGCCGGTCAACACGGATCTGATGACGCCGATCTTGCTGGAAGGGCGTTGGTTATTACCGGAGGATGGCAACGCTATTGCGATTAACGAAGGCTTCTGGGCCGATTATCCTAATCTACATGCAGGAGATACACTACGACTCAAGATCAACGAACAAGAAGATGACTGGTTGATTGTAGGGGTCTTTCAATATACGGGAGCCGATGACTTGATCGCCTATGTCAATCGCGATCAACTGGCCGGGTTGTTGAATCAAACCTATCGGGCCTCATCCTATCGTGTAGTGACCACCGACCATACTCTTGCTTTCCAGCAGGATGTGGCCAAGCGGCTAGAGCAGCATTTTAAGGAACGCGGCTTTCGCATCAGCGAGATTGAGGCCGGCGGCGAATTGATCCAGTCTATCACGCAATTGCTAGGCATCCTTATCACAGTGTTGTTGGTAATGGCGCTGCTTACGGCGCTGGTAGGTAGCATTGGCTTAGCTGGCACGATGAGCATGAATGTCCTAGAGCGCACTCGTGAAATTGGCGTATTGCGCGCGATCGGGGGATACGATCAGTTTATCGCTCGGCTGGTAGTGGTGGAGGGGATGCTTATCGGCCTACTAAGTTACCTCGTGGCTGCGGCGCTGTCCTTTCCTATTACGTCGGCGCTATCCAACGTCGTCAGCCAGGCGATTTTCGACTCGCCAGCGCATTTTGCCTTCAAGCTGCAAGGCTTCGTTATCTGGTTGCTAGTAGTAGTTATCCTATCGGTGCTGGCCAGTTTGATCCCAGCGCGCAATGCTTCGCGGCTGACGATTCGTGAAGTGTTGGCCTACGAATAACTGACAAGGCGCATTGCTCATCCATGCATAACGTGAGACAGTACAAGTAAACACTTCGCATAGTGAAATATCCTGACCGTTTGATGAGTGTATTTTGTTAAAATGAGCAAACGCTATGCGAAGATACAATGCGAAGAGTGATGGCAAGAGAAGCTAAAAATTGACATAATCCGATCATCTTCGAAAATTGCCACTAGGATAAGAATAGTGAGACGCACTAGGCGCGCTACTTGAACTTGGAGTGAACCCATAGACCTGGACACCAAGCTTAATGTAGAATGGGTCCACGAAAGGGGAGCACGATGGGAAAACGACGCACCTTCACACCCGAGTTCAAGGCCCAGGTGGCGCTGGAACTGCTGACCGGCAGCCACAACCTGGCCGAGGTCTGCCGCGAACATGAGCTGGCGCCGCAGGTCGTCAATGCCTGGCGTCGAGAAGTAGAGGCTCGCGCCAGCGAGTTGTTTGCCAGCGCGCGCGGCCAAAGCGGCGAACAGCAACGCATCGCCGAGTTGGAGCGGATGCTGGGGCGGCTGACGCTGGAGTTGGAAGTGGCAAAAAAAGCGTTCAGTGTCTCGACCTCACTCTCGACCAGAAACGGGAGGTGATCGGCGTGTTGGCCCAGGATTACCCCGTGAGCGTGATCTGCGACGTGCTGGCTTGTCCCCGCAGCAGCTACTACTCCTGAGCCGCGCCCTGGACGAACGCCTGACGCTGACGGCCCTGGAAGAAGCCCTGCAGCGCCATCCGGCGCCCACTATCCATCACTCCGATCAAGGGGTGCAGTATGCCGCCGCGG
>CAZYPJ010000203.1:0-7356 GCA_964649365.1 uncultured Anaerolineales bacterium
TCTCAAAGGAATATGCCCTTATCTTACCATATCCCTAGAGGATGCGTTTGCCCTGTTGTGGGTTGCACCTGGCTTTGCTCGCCCTTTTGATTTGTGGTAAACTCTCCCTGTTATTCGCAAGCCATAGAGGAGCGGTAATGCGCAAGCAGGCATACAAAGTAGCAGTGTGGATGATCGTGAGCATCCTGGCGTTATCTCTGGGCGTGGTGAGGGCAGAACCCGCTCCGCAGCAGAGCCAAGTCCAGATCGTTTCGCCCGAGATGAACGCCGAGTTGCGAGGGGTGGTGCCTATTCGCGGATCGGCGTCGGTGCCCAACTTTCAGTTCTACAAAGTCGAATTTGGCGTGGGACCAAACCCGGCGCAATGGGCTTTGATCGGCTCGATGCACGATCAGCCGGTGATCAATGGCCAGCTCGAAGTATGGGATACAACCAAGTTGCCCGATGGGGTGTACTCGCTACGGTTGCACGCCGTCAAGCGTGACGGCAACTATGAAGAATTTCATGTGCGCCAGTTGGTCATTGCCAACGCGCGGCCATCGGCCACGCCCACACCGTCGGAAGAGACGACGCCAACCCCTGAGGTGCCTGCTACTCCGGCGACGCTCGTAGCTACGCCCGCAGTCGCCAAAGCCACCGCTACGCTCCAGATCATTGCGCCCACAGCAGCGCTTTCTGCAGCGACGCCTACACCCACACTCAGCAGGCCCACCGAACGGCAAATCTTGCCGATAGACCCAGAGGGTTGGGGGCAAGCTTTTTTGTTTGGCGCGCTGGCGATGGGGGCGGTGTTCTTGTTGCTGGGGATTGTTTTCGGCCTTCGCCGCCTACTCTAGGCGCAACATCGCTTTCGGCAATATCGCGCGGGGCTAGTCATCACGATTAGCCCCTCATGTTGTTAGTGTAAGGGCATCAAGGTGAATCGCTTGCAGCAACTCAAAGCACGGTTGATGGGACAACCCTCTTCCGCCCCGATATACCTTATTGTTGGTCTCGGCAATCCTGGCCCGAAGTATGCTCGCAACCGCCATAACGTCGGTTTTCAGAGTGTGGATCGCCTTGCTGAGAGTATCTGCATCAAATTCGCCGAAAAGAAGCGTTTCATGGCGTTAGTGGGAGAAGGGGAATTCGGCGCGCATCGAGTGGTTCTAGCCAAGCCGCTGACCTTTATGAACGACAGTGGTCAGGCGGTGCGCGCGATCAGTCATTGGTACAAGACGCCGCCGGACCGTATCTTGATTATCTATGACGATCTCGACTTACCTTTGGGCAAAACTCGCCTGCGCCCCGATGGCAAGAGTGGTGGGCACAATGGCTTGAACTCGATCATCCGTGAGATGGGTACATCCGATATTCCACGCCTGCGCATTGGCATCGGTCGGCCCGTGCAGGGCGACCCGGTTGATTATGTGTTGGGCGATTTCAGCCGCGACCAAGAGCCAGTCATTCTGGAGACTTTGGGCGTGGTGGAAAGTATCGTGCGTTGCCTGTTGGAGCAAGGGATTTTGCGGGCGATGGATGCTTTTAACGGTGCGCCCTCTCCCGCAACAATGCGTGCGCCCGCAAACAACAAGGAGATCTGAACGTGCTGAGCGGCTTGCTAGCTTTGCTGCGGCAGAACCCGCGCTACCGCGAACTATTAGCGCAAGCGCAAGGCCTTATGGTCGCCCCGTCAGTGGGCCTATCATTGGCGCTGTTAGAAACTGCGCGCCCTTTTCTGATCGCCGCCTTGCAGTCTGATTGGCCCGGCCCCGTGGTGATTGTTTCAGGGCGGCCCGAAGATGCGCGCCATCTGGCCGATCAGGTGCGGGTATGGTCCACCGACGCCGATCAGGTGCTTTACTTTCAGGCACCCGATGCTATCTTTTATGACCGTATGCCTTGGGATCGGGAGACGATTCATGCCCGCGTGAATGTTCTCTCTTTGCTCACCGCTCTGCGCGGCCAAGAAAGCACTGAGGCCGGTCGAGGGTTAGTAATCGCTACGTCGGTGTGGGCGCTCATGACGAAAAGCGTCTCGCCGCTGGCCTTTCGGCGCGCCATGCGCACGCTCCAGACGGGCGATGTGATACCCCCTCATCAGCTTCTTGAACAATGCGTGCGCGCCGGCTACGAGCCGGTCGCCGTGGTCGAAGAGCCGGGCACATTCAGCCGTCGCGGCAGCTTGATTGACATCTACCCTCCCAACCGCGACAAACCGCTGCGGCTTGATTTCTTTGGCGACGAGTTGGACAGCATCCGCACGTTTGACCCCGCTGCACAGCGCTCTGAGGATCGCTTACAGACCGTGACTTTGGCTCCTGCCCACGAAGCGTTGCCGGAATGGGGCAAAGTGGCCGAGAGCGCTCTGCGCGCCCTGGACCTGAGCCGCTGCAACACAGCTGCCCGCCAACGCATTGCTGAGGAACGCGACAAGCTCGTCAATGGCGAATCATTCCCTGGTATGGAATATTACTTGCCCTATCTCTACCCCCATCCTTCGACTCTGCTCGATTTCCTGCCGCGCAACGCGCTAGTGGTGATGGATGACACCCTAGCTCTGGAAAGCGCTGCGCTTAATCTGGAAAACCAGGCATTGAGTGTGCGCGCCGAGATGATGGATGACGGGCAGCTTCCCAGCAATTTCGCCGTGCCCTACTTGTCCTGGGAAGAGCTAAAGCCGCGCCTGGCCGCCCACAGCGCCGTGGGCTTGGGGTATGGCCAGGGCGAGACGCATCCCTATTTCGACGCCGATTTCGTCCCCGCGCCCACCTACGGCGGGCAATTGCGGCAGACGCTGGCCGACATCGCCGAGTTGCGCGGCAAAGGGCAGCGTGTAGTGCTCATCACTCGACAGGCCGAACGCCTGACTGATCTACTGCGGGAAGAGGGCATCTATGTCGTCCCTACGGACGACGTGACCGAGGCCCCTGAGCCGGGAAGCGTCTATATCATAGATGGCATCGCCGCTGAGGGCTGGGCGTTCAGCGCCGGCCAGCTTGTGGTGCTCACCGACGCCGAGCTTTTCGGCTGGACGCGCCTAAAAAAGCGCCGCCCTGCCCGCCGCCGCAAATCGGCCCCCGAGACCTTTTTTGCCGACCTCGAACCCGGCGATTACGTCGTTCATATCGAATATGGCATCGGGCGCTATCATGGCATCGTGCGCAAGAGTATCGGCCACATTGAGCGTGAATACCTGGAGATCGAGTTCGCCGCTGGTGATCGCTTGTTTGTGCCCATCCATCAGGCCGATCAGGTCAGCCGCTATCTGGGGGCCGACGAGCGCGAGCCATATATGCATCGTTTGGGCACTAGCGAATGGAATACAGTGCGCGCCAAAGCCGAAAAGGCCGTTCGCGACATCGCCGCCGAGTTGCTGGAACTGTATGCCTCGCGCGAAGTGACTTCGGGCTACGCCTTCTCTGCCGACACACAATGGCAGCACGAATTGGAGGAATCGTTCCCCTACGAAGAAACTGAGGATCAGCTTCGCGCCCTGATCGAAGTCAAGGCCGACATGGAAAAGCCCAAGCCAATGGATCGTCTGATCTGCGGAGACGTAGGCTATGGCAAAACCGAGGTGGCGTTGCGCGCAGCTTTCAAGGCGGTGATGGATGGCAAGCAAGTGGCGGTGCTCGTGCCTACTACTATCTTGGCACAACAGCACTTTTATACATTCCGTCGCCGACTGCGCGCGTTTCCGGTCGTGGTCGAGATGCTCTCGCGCTTTCGTTCGCCCGAAGAACAAGAAGCGGTGATCGAAGATTTGGCTTTGGGGAAGATAGATATCATTATCGGCACGCACCGCTTGCTCTCCAATGATGTTACACCCAAAGATTTGGGACTGCTCATCATTGACGAAGAACAACGTTTCGGCGTGAGCCACAAGGAACGCTTGAAGCAACTTCGCCGCGAGGTGGATGTGTTGACGCTTACCGCTACGCCCATTCCGCGCACGCTATACATGTCGCTGAGCGGGATTCGTGACATGAGCGTGATTGACACGCCCCCCGAGGAACGCCTGCCGGTGCGTACCTATGTCTCCGAGCATGATCCGGCCATGATCCGCAAGGCAATTTTGCGCGAGATGGATCGCGGCGGCCAAGTCTATTTTGTTCACAATCGGGTGCAGGATATCGAACTCGTGGCTGCCGACCTGCAGGATATTGTTCCCGAAGCCAGGTTGGCAGTGGGGCATGGCCAGATGAACGAGGATGAACTGGCCCAGGTCATGCTCGGCTTTGCCCAAGGCGAATACGATGTTCTGGTATGTACTACCATCATCGAGAGTGGACTTGATATACCCAACGTCAACACCATTATCATAGATCGCGCCGATACGTTTGGCTTGGCGCAACTCTATCAACTGCGCGGGCGCGTGGGGCGTAGTATCAATCGCGCCTACGCTTATCTGTTCTACAAGCCGCCGCTCACCGAGATTGCCCGCAAACGCCTTCAGACGATCCAGGAAGCCGCCGAATTGGGCGCTGGGTTCCGTGTGGCCATGCGTGACTTGGAGATTCGCGGCGCGGGCGAGATCCTGGGGGCCGAACAGCATGGGCACATCGCGGCAGTTGGCTTTGATTTGTATTGTCGCTTGCTGCAGCAAGCTGTAGAAGAGCTACGTGATTCGAGCGGCGAGTCGCTGGATGCCATCCATCGCGCCCAACACGCGGTCGCCGCTTCAACAGTAGTCGGCGCTGGCCCCAGCCTCGATCTGCCTCTTTCCGCCTATCTGCCCGATGATTTCATGCCCGATAGCCAGCTTCGTTTGCGCTTTTATCGGCGGCTGGCGCGTGTAGATTCACTAGATGAGTTGGATGAGTTAACCGCCGAGTTCCGTGATCGCTTTGGTCAGATGCCCGAAGCCGTATCGAATCTGTTTTATTTGCTCAAGGTGCGCATCCTATCCAGCCAGGCAGGCATCCCCGCTATCAATAGTAATGAGCAAGAGATCGCTCTTGTCCTGCCTACGCCTCTATCTCCCGCCGACGCCGGGCGACTTGGCGCGCAATTCGACGTGCGCGCGCGCGGCACACGCATTTGGCTATCCATTGCGGAAGGTTGGCCGGAGCGTTTGGTCGCGCTGCTGCAACACCTCGTCGCGCCTGAGCGCGCCCTGTCAGGAAAATATCAGGAATCCACGAATATTCTGTCAAGCATCTGACAGTTGTTGCCTCTATACTACAGATAGAGCAGCACCTGCTCCGATACATAGGGGTATCGCGATGTCGGGTATTGCGTAGATATAGATGAAGGTTGGAGGTAACGATTATGGCGCCGCGTATAGCATTCCGCAAAGTGACTCCCGATGGCTTGTCGGTGGATGTCGAGCAATACGAAAACTTGCGTTTGCTGCTGTTGACCAAAGAACTGCCGGGCAAGAGGACCCAGGCGGTTCAGGTCATAGGAGTGGCAGTGCAAGAGCTTAATTCGCCCACCATTACCTGGTACTATGAATATGAACCGCTGCCGCAGGACATTCCCCTGGCCAAGGTCAACCGATGGCTGCAAACCCAGGGTTATCTTGTGGGAGTGTTCGACCAGTTCGGCAACTTTCAGGAAAAGGCTGCCTAGATCTAGTTGTACAAAATGTCCCTCGGCTTTGCCAGACCGAGGGACGAGTAAAGTTGCAAGATGCCAGCAGGTCAAGAGGAATCATACCTGGCCCGGTGGTATGTTTATGCTTGGGGGGTTTGACGTCTGTTGCGGCGCTTGTATTCGTTGGCGATGAGCAGCCAGCCCACCAGGATCAGCGCTACCGGCCCCAGCAGACGGATCAAGCCGCCAAAGATCGAGCCAAAGATGAGCAGGAAAAAGACGCCAATGCTGGCCACGATGCTCGACGCCACCAGCAGGCCGTGGGCGCGGTTGCCCAACAGATAGAGCAGGAACAGGCCCAGTCCTACCGAGAGCGGCTCCAAGGCCCATAGGTACGACCAGCTATCCCAATCGCCGGTCAGGTTTTGATAGAGCAGAATTAGGCCATTAGTGATGATAATCGTGCCTGGGATGACCAGCCCAGCGACTTTGTCGCGCGCATCCCACCAGATAATGATGGGCAGCCAAAAAGCGAACCCGGCCAGCAGGATGATGAATGGCCAGAGCGTTCCCCATCCTACATGCAACCCCAAGGGGGCAAAGAGAACACCTGCCGTTTCGGTAAACAGAAACAGCCCGCCGAACAGGATCAGCATAACTCCGACATATAGCGTGCCCTTGTTCTTCATAGGATCATTCCTCCCAAGAGTGCGTGGATATCTGCCCTCTATACGCGCGAGCATGCAAATGGTCGCGCTTTTTCGGCGGCAGATTGTGCTTGGGCGCAAAAAAGGCCCTCACCAGATGGGTGAGGGCCGAGGCTTACTGGCTACAGGCCGACGTTCGAGATGCGCTGGTTCACCGGCGGCTCGATCGTCCGCGAAGTGAGCGCCACCGGCAACACCTGATGCATGGACTCTACAAAAACGAACTTGATACGCTTGCGCAGACGCGAGGGCACGTCCACCATGTCACGTTGGTTTTTGGAGGGCACGAGCATGGTTTTCAGGCCAGCGCGCATGGCTGCCAGCGCCTTTTCGCGCAGGCCGCCGATGGGTAACACCCGGCCTCGTAGGGTGATTTCGCCGGTCATCGCCACATCGTGCAACACCGCGCGGCCCGTCAGCGCCGAAATCAACGCCGTCGCCATCGTGATGCCCGCCGAGGGGCCATCTTTGGGTACAGCCCCTTCTGGTACATGGATGTGGATGTCAATCTTGTCAAAGTCAAGATCGCCGATGCCAATGGCCTCCGCCCGCGACCGAGCGTAGCTTAACGCTGCCTGCGCCGATTCTTGCATCACATCGCCCAGCTGGCCCGTCAAGATCAATGCGCCTTTGCCGGGCATGATAGAGACCTCGATGGACAATGTATCGCCGCCATCCTCTGTCCAGGCCAAACCAGTAGCCACGCCCACCTGGTCGTTTGCCTCCGCTTCGCCGAAGGTATAGCGCGGGGGGCCAAGATACTTGAGCAACGATTGTTTAGATACCTGCTTGGGAGCTGGCTTGGATTCGGCCACCCGGCGCGCTACCTTACGGCAAATATTGGCGATCTCGCGGTCAAAGTTACGCACGCCCGCTTCGTGGGTGTATTCGCGAATCAACGTCTCGAGCACCCCATCGGAAAAGTAGAGCGACTGCAAGCCGTTCTGTTCGATCTGACGCGGAATCAGAAAACGTCGCGCGATCTGGAGCTTTTCTTCTTCGATGTACCCCGGGAACTCGATCACTTCCATACGGTCGAGTAAGGCAGGCGGGATCGGGTCGAGCCTGTTGGCTGTGGTGAGAAACATCACTTTGGAGAGATAGAACGGCAATTCCAGATAGTGATCGG
>CAZYPJ010000204.1:0-7323 GCA_964649365.1 uncultured Anaerolineales bacterium
CGCGCCAACGCCCCAGCAGCAATGCAGAAAGCTCATGTGGCTCGCCTTGTAGTGCCGCGCGACGTAGATGTTCAGCGCCGCGGCAATCGCGCCCGCGCCCCAACGGTTCGTCGGCTCTTCCCACCAGATATAGCCCAGCTCTTCGAGCACGGGGGCCATCTGCAAGCACTGCTCCACCGACCAGCGGCAATTCGATTCCTGGATCAGTCCGAAATCAGGCCCCACCGCTTCTCGTAATTTGTACATGTAGGGAATCAAATCTTGCGGCTTGATGCCATACTTGCCGAACCCGGCGCCGGGGCGGTACTTGAATGCCTTGTAGCCTTGCGCTTTGTAACTCAGCGCTTCGGCAATCAAGTTCTCTGGGCCAGGAAAGCGCGAGCCTTTTTGCCAACTGAACTCGCCGCCCGAAGCGTACACGTCGAGTTGCTTGACCGGCTCAGTGTCGGTGGCCAGGAGCTTGTAAATGGGCAACCCCTTAGCCTTGCCGATGATATCCCACAGCGCTACATCAATGCCGGCCCACACGCCCAACGCGCCGTGGCCGCACATCCCACCCGAAAGGCTCTCCACGTCGAACGGGTTTTTGCCCAATAGATGCGGCTTGAGCACTTGTTCGGCGTAGCGCTTCATCTGGCCCGGCCCATTGTAGCGGCTGGCCCCGCCGATACCGGTTATTCCAACGTCGGTCATCACCTTGACGACGACCTCGGTCGTTTGCCAGATGACGACATGCTCATCGCCATCGGCCCATTGTTCCTCTCGCTTGAGCCTGTACGAGAGAGGGATCACCTGTAAATCGGTGATCGTGATCTTGTTGCGCGCCACGCCGTCGAGAGGGTGTGAGCGCGCCGCCAGGGTATCGCTCGTCATATTGTCGCCTCCTTTAGGTCATTCGCCTAGGATATATCATACACTTGGCCGCAAGAGTAGCAAGCAACACCTGGAGTTTGCCCAAGATAGTTCCCGGCGAGGATATTGACGCTGTATCTTCGATTCCGTCTTGAGTATAATGGCCGCAAAATGTTGGTCGGGTCAACCAAGCAATGCAATTTGCCAGAATCCGCATTCTGTGTAATATTCTATCATAGAATATTCCTGGAGGTACGAGATGGACGAGACGCGCATGATCCTGCTGGGCTTGTTGCAGCGTGGCGAACTGTACGGCTACCAGGTAAAAAAGATGCTCGAAAACGGTCCGCTGGCGCATTGGGCTGAAGCGCCAGTGGCTTCGCTCTACAATCAACTGGCCAAGATGGCCGACGAAGGGCTGGTCGAGCGCGTGGGCGTCGAGGCGACGCCGGGCCGCCCGGCGCGCGCCATCTTTCGCATCACCGATCAGGGGCGCGAGGAACTGACTCGCCTGCTGCGCGCAGCCTGGTTGAGCGCTGAGCCGGCTCGCTCGCCCCAGGATCTCGCAGTGTTCTTTCTCGATGCGTTGCCCGAGGCCGAGGTGATCGAAGCGCTGCGCTTGCGCCTGAGCGCCCTGGAAACGCAGGCGCAACGCTTTGATCGGATCGCTCAAGAGCGCGCCGCCGAGCCAGGCGCGCCGCTCACGTTGAGCGCCGTGTTCGACCATTTCCATCGCTATTACGAGAGCGAGATCGCTTGGACGCGCGATTTGCTGACGCAGATCGAAGCGGGCGGCCTGGCAGCGTTGGCGCCAACTCCTGTCGTAGCAAAAGGAGTTACGACGCGGCAGCCTCGGCGTGCGCAGCCCGGCCTGGGGGCGTTCACGTTTGTGCTGCACAGTCACCTGCCCTATTGCCGCCTGGCCGGACGTTGGCCTCACGGCGAAGAATGGATCCACGAAGCCGCCGCTGAAACCTATGTGCCGTTGCTCAATGCCCTCTATGATTTGCGCGACGAAGGGACCAATTTCAAGTTGACCATCAGTTTGACGCCGATCCTTTCCGAGCAGTTAGCCGACGCTGATATCCGCGAGCATTTCATCCGTTACCTGGAGGATGAAATCCTTGCCGCCCAACGCGATATTCCTCGTTTTGGCGAGGAAGAAAACGCGCATTTGGAGTATCTTGCCACGTTCTATCGCGACTATTATGTGGGCATTCGCGATTCTTTCCTGAACCGTTACGGCGGCGACATCATCGGGGCGTTTCGTCGCCTGCAGGATGAGGGTTATATCGAGATCATCACTTGCGCAGCTACTCACGGCTATTTGCCGTTGCTATCACGCGACGCTTCGATCTATGGCCAACTGCGCGCCGGCGTCGAAAGCTACAAACGACTCTTTGGCCGGCCGCCGCGCGCCATCTGGCTTTCGGAATGCGCTTATCGGCCCGCTTATGTGGATGAGGACGGGGTAACGCGCCCCGCCATCGAAGAGTTCCTGGCGGGGTTGGGCATCACCTGCTTTTTCGTCGAGACGCATTCGATTGAGGGTGGGCGCCCGGTGGGCAAGGCTGCCGGCGATGTCGCTATCGGCCCATACGGCGGCATCAGCCGTCGCTATGTCATCCCTATGGCCGAGGCGTCAGGCCAAGGGGGCACAACTTATCAGGCCTACTATGTGGTGGGCAGCAAGCGCGGCCTCACCGAGCCGCCTGTGGCTGCCATCGGGCGCAACAACCGCACTGGCCAGCAGGTTTGGTCGGCGGACTGGGGCTATCCAGGCGATGCCGATTATCGCGAGTTCCACAAGAAGGATCACGAATCGGGGATGCAATACTGGCGCGTCACCGGCCCCAAGGTGGATCTAGGGCTAAAGGATTACTATCATCCCGATTGGGCCGCTCACAAGGTTGGCAGCCATGCCCGGCATTACGCTGAACTGGTCGAAACGTTGATAAAAGAGTATCATGAGTCAAGCGGTCGCTACGGCATCATCTCATCCAACTATGACGCCGAGCTGTTTGGCCATTGGTGGTTCGAGGGCGTAGAGTGGATCAAGCAGGTACTCAAGCATCTGGCCGAGAGCGAAGTGGTGGACCTGGTCACGGCCAGCGAGTACCTGGCCGCGCACGCGCCCGAACAAGTGATGGCCGTGCCCGAAAGCTCCTGGGGCATGGGCGGCACGCACTGGACGTGGGATAACCCCGATACCCATTGGGTGTGGGAGCCGATCCACGCCGCCGAGCGCCGCATGGAGCGGTTGGTAGCCCAATTCCCGAACGCTGGCGGTCAAGCGCGCGAGGCGCTCAACCAGGCGGCGCGCGAGCTGCTATTGCTGCAATCGAGTGATTGGCCGTTCCTTATCACTACGGGCCAGGCGCGGCAATACGCCACTGAGCGCTTTAATAGCCACGTGGAGCGTTTTCAGCAACTGGCCGATTTGGCCGAGGCAGGACTATGGTTCGGGGCGGCGGAACTAGCCGCCGAACTGTACGAGCGCGACAAGGTGTTTGCCGATATAGATTATCGCTGGTTTGCTGAACGCCAGGGTCAAGCTGATTAGCAAGAGGGGCGCGTCATGTTGAAAAATCTGGAGCAACGTTCGCAGCCGTTGTATCAGAGTGTGGTCAACGATATTACCGCCCAAATCCAGGCGGGGGCTTGGCCCGAGGGCAGCAAGCTACCCAGCGAACGCGCCCTGTGCGAGCGTTACCGGGTCAGCCAGATTACGGTGCGACGGGCGCTGCGCGAACTGACCCATCAGGGGCGCGTGTATAGTCGCCATGGATTGGGCTGGTTCGTCAGCGCCGAATCGGCAACCTATGGCGCGCCGGAGGCGACGTTGATCGCGCCTACGTTGAATGGCCTCAACGCTACACTGGCTCAGGCGCTAACGGAGGCGCTCGCCGAACACGGTATTGCTTTGCGCCTGGCGTGCAGCGGCGGCGCCGCCGAGGGCGAGGCGCAGGCTCTCAGCAACGCCATAGCGCATGGCGCCAACGCCATCTTGTGGTTGGTGGAAGGCGAAGAGCGCCAGATAGCTCGCCGCTATGCGCGGTTGCTGCATCCCCTTGATTTGCCTGCGCTGTTGCTGCTGCGCGGCGTGGATGGGGTGGACGCCCCGGCAGCCAGTCTCAACGAGCGGCTATGCATGGAGCAGATGACGCGCCATTTGCTCGAACTCGGTCACCAGCGCGTGGCTTACGCCGGCAGCGATCCCGCTCAGATCGAGGGCCAGCGGCGCTACCAGGGCTTTGCCCAAACGCTGTGGGAAAACGGGTTAGAGCTGCCGCTCGATTGGGCTTTTTCTGGCTCTTTATTGGGCGAACGCGAAGCGGCCCGCTTTCGCCATGTATTCACTGGCGCAGACCGACCGACGGCGCTGGCCTGCTCGTTTGATCTGCGCGCCGCCGAGGCATTGCTGTTGCTGCGCGACATGGGCTTGCGTTGCCCCGACGACGTGGCCGTGGTGGGTTTGGGCGATAGCGACCTTGCGCCCATGCTCACGCCGCCGCTGACTACGTTCCGCTTTGATCTGGCTGGCCTGGCCCACGCCGCAGCAACCATGCTGGACGATCTGTTGGCAGGCCGGCCCGTCGCCAGCCGCGAGGTGACGGGCCGGCTTGTCGCTCGCCAGAGCTGCGGCGCATACCTGACCCACGATAGCGCTCTGCCTGCTCACTTGTAAGGAGCGCCAGCATCTTGCTGGCGCTCGCACGCCGCCAGGATGGCGGCGCTCCTGTTACGATCAATACTTCTTCGGGAGGCTTACGTGCCATCATCGTTGTCTGAATCGTTGCCCCGCGCGCTGGCGCCCGACCTTGAGCTGACCCAGGCCCATTCTCTGGCCGATTTGCAGGCCGTGCTCGACGGCCATCTTGATGGTTTTGGCGAAGACGACCGCGAGCCGCTCAGCGCCAAGTTTTTCCGTCGCCCGGGCGCTATTCCTGAGCATGTGCTCTATGTGCGCGACACCACTACTGGTCAATCTGTCTCGTCGGTCAGCTTGGTGCCGCAAACCTGGACTTATGAAGGTATCCCTTTTCGCGTTGGCGAGGTGGGGGTGGTCTCGACGCGCAAGGCTTATCGCAAGCGCGGTTTGGTGCGCTACCTGTTCGAGGCCTATCACACTCTGGCCGCCGAGGAGAACTGTCTGATCTCGGTGATTGCGGGCATCCCCTATTTCTATCGACAGTTCGGCTATGACTACATTCTGCCGCTGGATGGACGCGCCGAGTTGCGCGCCGAGCAGGTTCCCGACCTCAAAGAAGGCGAGATCTCGCCCTATCGCATCCGTTTGGCCAATGAGGGCGACATGCCTATCTTGCTGCGCTTCTACGACGCTTCCAATAAGGGAGTGTGCGTTAGCTCGCAGATGACCGCCGAGATTTGGCGCTACCAAGACGCCTCACCCGACGCCAACCCCGACCGTAGAGCGACCTATATCGTCGAGCGTGAGGGCGCGCCAGTGGGCTTCTTTCGGATGAACGCCAACGAGCTATCGGATTGGGCCAGAGGCGCGCGCATCAAGGACGCCTACCTGCCCGACCGCGAGATGTGCCTGGCCGCGCTACGCTTTGCCAAGCGAATCGCCATCGAAGAACGCCAGCAGCATACTATCACCGTCGAAATCTCGGTCAACACGCCGATATTGCAGACGGTTTACGATCTCGGCGCCGAGCCCCGCCGCAGCTACGCCTGGCAGATCAAGGTGCTCGACCCGGCAGGCTTTTTACGCGCCATCGGGCCGGCATTGGAGCGGCGGCTGGTCGGCTCGCCGTGGGAAGGTTTGACGCAGACGATCACCATCAAGCTTTACACCCAGTTCGTGGCGTTGCGCTTTGAGGCTGGTCGCCTGGTCGAAGTGACCAATCCGCCCGACGCCAAAAACTGTGAGTTGAACCTGCCGCCCAATGCGGCGGCCATGCTCTGGCTGGGCTATCGCAGCATCGAAGAGTTGATGGGTTGGTATCCCGACGCCGGCGCCAAAGACAAAACGGCGCAACGCTTGGCGGGCGTGCTGTTTCCCAAGAAGGAATCGTGGGTGCGTTCGCTGTTCTAAAATGACAGGGGCGCGGCCTTTACACCGCGCCCTGTTCTGGTTCTAGCAGCCGTAGTTTCCAAACTGCGCCCTTACGCCAATCGCGCTAATCGTGCTTGTGGCGTCGCGATCCCGCTGCGCCGCCGCCCGTCAATATGCCGGCGCCGAGCACAAAACCGAGATTGTACCATGTGCCGTTGTTATGCACCTCGTAGAACTGCACGTCGCGCGTAAACAGCGAGATAATGAACGTGATCGGCGAGATGATGCCGTGCCAGAGGCCCTGCCAGAATCCGGCGACCTTACCATCCTCGTCGGGCGTCCGCGCCGCCGAGTTCGGGCCGGGCGCGCAGGCCGAGAGCACGACCAACGCCAAGAGCAGCACAGCGAGCGTCAAAATGATGCGCATGTTTGTACCTCCGCATTGTGTAGAACTTTCCATGCCGTTGGGTTAACCTATTCTAGTACACTATACGTGTGGATGAAAGCCATGTTGCGCCAACAGCGGCCAACCCTTGTGGATCGTGTTTGTGACGGATGATCGGAGGCAATGCGATGAACACGGTGACTTTGCCCAAGCGGACCCTAGGCCGGACGGGTTTGGATGTAACAGTGCTGGGGCTGGGTGGGTTTCACCAGCTCGAGGTCGGTCAGGATACGGTGACAGAGGTAGTGGATGCCTACCTTGCCGCCGGCGGCAACTATATCGAGACAGCGCACGGTTACGGTCGGGGCGCGTCGGAGCGTAAGCTGGGGCGGGCGTTGGCGGGTCGCCGCAAAGAGGTCATTCTGGCCACCAAGACGGGCCAGCGCAGCGCCGAGGGCGCCTGGCGCGAGATCAACGAGTCGCTAGAAGCGCTGGGCGCGGATCATGTGGACATCCTTATCTATCACTGCCTCACGCGTGAGGATGAAGTTGAGGCCATTGCGGCCCCCGGCGGCGCGGGCGAGGCGTTCGCGCGGGCGCAGGCGCAAGGGTTGACACGGTTCGTTGCCGCCAGCACGCATTGGCCGCCGGCGTTGCTCGCGGCTATGGAATGCCTACAGCTCGACGCGGTGATGTATTGGGTGAACTATCTCGTGACGTGCAACTATCCAGAGCTATATCAGATAGTGGCTCCCGAGGCGCGACGGCGCGGTTTGGGGATTATCGGCATGAAACCGCTGGGCGATGGCTACCTGCATCGTTCGGTCAAGCCGGCGTTTGATTATGCCCTGGCGCAAGAAGTGGATGTGCTGGCCTGCGGGTTCAATTCCGTCGAGATGCTGCGCGCCGATATCGAAGCCGTCTGCGCTTGGAAGCGACCTAGTGCTGAGGCGCTGGAAGCCATCCTGCGCAGCGCGCCCGAGCTGGGCGACTATATCTGTCGTCAGTGCGGCCAGTGTCGCTCGCCGCAGCTCGCCCTGCCCAGCGGGTTCGCGTTGGAGGG
>CAZYPJ010000205.1:0-2490 GCA_964649365.1 uncultured Anaerolineales bacterium
TCTCCACCGAGACATAGGTCTCGGTCATATAGAGCAGGTTGGCGCTGTGGTAGCCGCCGGCGCTGATGGCCAACGCCGCGATGGCCCCCACCCAAGCGGCGGCCAACACATACTTGATCCAGCGCAAATGGCGCACGCGCACCAGCGGCTTGGGCGCCACGGCCTCGCGCAGCATCTGCGCCGCGCCCAGCGGACAGATCCACGCGCAGCCCACCCGCCCGATCACCAGCGCCGTGATCAGCCAGCCTGTCCAGAGGAAAAAGCTGGCGTTCATCACCCCCTCGCTGGCCGCCTGGGTGATGAGGTAAGGCGAGTAATAGTTCATGGTGATGGGAAAGAGCAGGAACACCAAGAACAAGAACATCCGCCGCACGCGCTGCCTCACACCCATGACATACCTTCTTTCGATGTCACAGAGATACAGAGGAACAGAGGATTCGGATAGCCTATACGCTATTGCAGGGCGCGCGCCGCCATGCCAGGGAATCGGCTTGCGATCCCATCCGAACCTCTGTCGCTCTGCGCCTCTGTCCCTCTGTGGTTATCCCCCTACCAACTGTACGAAGCGGCGGCGGCCCAGTTGCAGCACCTGGCCGCGCGGCTCGATGACGACCTCGATGGATGCGACGAGTTGCCCGTCGAGCCGCACGCCGCCCTGCTGGATCGCCCGGCGCGCCTCGCTCTTGGTGGCGGCCAACCCCGCCGCCGTGAGCAGCTCCACGATGTTCATCGGCCCGCACATGATATACGGTTGGATGTCGGGCGGCAAGTCGCGCTGTTGGAAGACGGCGCGGAAATGCTCCTCGGCGGCCTGGGCGGCCTCGGCGCCGTGGAAAATCTCCACGATCTCGCGGGCCAGCGCCATCTTGGCGTCGCGGGGGTGCATGGCGCCGGCGTCGAGCTGCGCGAACAGCTCGCCGATCTGCGCCGGCGTCCAGCGCGTCACCAAGTCGAAAAAGTTGCGCATGGCGCTATCGGGGATGCTCATCACCTTGCCGTATTGCGCTTCGGGCGGCTCGTTGATGCCGATAGAGTTGCCGGTGGATTTGCTCATCCGCAGATGGCCGTCCGTCCCCACTAGGATGGGCAGGGTGATGGCGACCTGCGGGCGCATCCCGCGCGCCTCCATCAGCTTGCGGCCGGCCATCAAGTTGAACAACTGCTCGGTGCCGCCCACCTGCACATCCGTTTGCAGCGCCACGGCGTCGTAGGCTTGCATCAGCGCGTAAAAGAACTCGTGCAGCCAGATGGGGTCGCCCTTGGCGAACCGCTCGGCAAAGTTATCGCGGGTGAGGAATTGTTGCACGGTGAAATGGCTGGCCAGGCCGATGAGTTGCTCGAAATTGAGCGGGGCCAGCCACTGGTCGTTGTACTCGATGATCGTTCGTTCGGGGTCGAGGATTTTATAGACCTGCGCGACATAGGTGCGGGCGTGATACGCCACCTGCTCGCGGCTCTGCTGGGGGCGGGCCTTGTCCTTATCGGATGGGTCGCCGATCAGCGCGGTGAACGAGCCGATGAGAAAGGTCACCTGGTGGCCCAACTCTTGGAATTGGCGCAATTTGCGCAGCGGCACGGTGTGGCCCAGGTGCAAGTCGGACGAGGTGGGGTCCACCCCCAGATAGACGCGCAAGGGTTTGCCGCTGGCGGCGGATTCGGCCAGGCGCTCGCGCAACTCGCGGGCCATGACGGCGTGGATTTGGTCATCGCCAAAGGTGACGCCGCGCATCAGCAGCGCCATTTGGTCGTCAAGAGACAATGGGGACATGAGTGCTACTCCTTGTGCTCCGAATGGTGGGTTGCTATGCGTCTCAGCGGTAAGGTCTGGCCCGCAGGCAACGGGCGCCGGCTGTGACCCGACCCGACCGTCATTCGGAGCCGATCACAGCCCGCCGAGATAGATATAGGCAATGCTTTGCATTGCTTGGGCGATCCTGCGGATCGCCGCGGGCGGGCAGAGTAGCATGGGGAACGCTCCCGTGAGGGATGTTGTGGGGGGAGTATAGCGCAAAGCGAGTAGATGGTCAAGTGGATTCCGTCGGTTCTGGTCGCCAACGTGTCTAGGTTCGTGAGTATTACTAGCTGCAATTGCATCTTAAAAACCATATAAATAGCAATTAAAAATAATAAAATTATTTATTTCATTTTGCGATTGAAAATAAGCACTACGACTGCAATTACAGTTGCAGTTATTACAAGTACCAATCCAAGCTTTATTCCTATTGGTGGCGGGTCATTACCTGGCGTTAGGCTGGGTACCCCTGGCAGCGTAACAGTGGGCGTGATCACTGGCAACTTGGTTGATGTATCAGCAGTCGTCGGCGCCGCCGTCAGAGTGTTCGTCGACGGGGCGGATCCAGCCGTAGTCGGCGGCGGAACGGATGTGCTCGCTGGCGTGGCTGTCGGCAGGATCAACGTATTGGTCGGTACAGCCGGCGTCGGCGTATCGGTGGATGTGCTGGTCAGCGTTGCGGTCGGCGTCGGCGTATC
>CAZYPJ010000205.1:2508-7317 GCA_964649365.1 uncultured Anaerolineales bacterium
GGCGTGGGCGGCGTGGTGGGGGGCGTTGCCGCCGGCGTCGGCGTCGCGGGGGGGGTGGGGGGCGGCGTTGCCGTCGGCGTCGGCGTATCGGTAGCTGTGCTGGTCGGCGTGTCGGTGGGTGTGTTAGTCGGCGTTGGTGTGGTATACGTAATTACGAGTTGGGGGGACAAACGAGCATCACCGCACTTACTCGACGCAATCGAATAAGGAACTTCGGGACCTGGCTGCCCCCTTATTGCTATTCCATGATTTGATGTACTGTCGACGACCCAGGTCTGCACGATCGCTGTGACATCCAGATGGTACTCGCAGTGCAACTCATTCAACTCAACCGGTGCTGTAAACTGGTCTACATCTCCACTGCCTTGACAGCCAGGCTGTTCCCATTGCTCACTGTCATTGGGTCCGTTCCACGTGGCTGTTGCCTCATCCCAACTACGTCGGATACGGCACGCTTCTGCGCTAAGTGGGGGACCTCCATCTTTCTTGCCGCGCACCCAAAAGTCAAAGCTCGCGCTCTCTACCGTTGCATTTGGAGGAATGCCGTTGATGTCGAATTGAAAAAGGGCTACAGCATTCGCATTCGCGCGAATCCAAAGATCGCATTCGCCACCGTGTGGCTCAGGCGGCTCCTCCCAACCATAGAGATAAGTCTCCTTGGTAGGGAGGCAACGAGCGATTTGGGGATCAGTCGTATCGAAACTAGGGATGAGGACCGACCAATGACCAAAGGAGATACCAGATCGGGGAATGCAGTCAAGTATGGCCCAGTCCGCACTGCGGGATCGTGAATCCCGGCAGTACGTGAAGTATACCCATGCGAACGGAAAAATCACCAACACGAAAGCAGCGCCCCCTAGCCATCGAAGGGCTTGGCGCTTTGGTTGGTAGCCTCCATTTTCCGCTATTCGCCGCCTGGCCATCTGTCATCAGACCGTGGGCAAAATCATATGCTATTCAATGCCCCTACCATTTACAGCACAGGACATATCCAAACAGAGCCATTGCGAAATATACAGAAAGCCATGCAAGCAGAAGAAGCCATTTTTCAAGTTTTAAAAAACTATCATCACCAAAATGACGACTAATATGGAATAAACCAAGAACTAGAGAGCATAGCCATGAAATTACGCAAAAAAACGCGATAGGCAGTGCTATAGGATTCGCGTTCGCCAGGTCATCTGAAGTAAGAATGAGGCCCGCGAAAGCGGCAAGCGCCAAGCTGACCTCCAGCAAACCCGTATTGATACAATCTCTGTCTTGCATGGACTTAATTGCCCATAGTTGCGCGTGGTTAACGACCAACAAAGCGACATATCTCTTTAGGTCGCAGTTCAAGCGGTCCAATAGCCGATCGCGGACAAATTCGCGGAAATGAACTGATAATTTACCACTGAAGATAGCTTAGCACGAAAATAGATTGATGTTAATAGGAAGTATACTAATAGAACAGAAAGATTTTAGAAACCCCAAATGCCTAATCCGGCGCCATCGCATACGATGCCTGTATCTCGGCGTAACTCGCCACTTCGCTAGACCCTCGCCTCACCTCCGCGCCCCCACCGTCGCGAACCCGCGCGCAGGGGCGACGAAATGCGCCCGCCCTCCCTCCACGGGCAGCGGCCCCAACGGGCGGCCTAGCGCGTCGCAGCGTTCGGCGGCGCGGTAGGGGTCGGGCAGGCGCAAGGCGCCCTCGGCGGGGCGGTCGGTCGCGTTCCAAAAGCGCAGCAGCAGGCCGTCGGGCTGGGCGCGGCGGCAGCTCAGCAGCGGGCCGCCGTCGTAGGCGATCTCGAACGCAGCCAGGCCCGGCGCAACCGGCTCGACGCCGGCGATCCACAGGAAGGGCGGGGCGAAGCGCTGCGCGGCGCGCAGGGCGCGCAGCGGGTCGAACGGGCGGCGTTCGAGGATCAGCCGGTAGCGGAAAACCCACTCGTTGCGCCCGCCCTGCGTCACCTGGCGGTCGTTGCGCGTCAGGTTCATCATCGGCATAGAGACGATCCCCGCTTCCAGCGGCCCCACGGCCCGGCTGGCCGCCGGCCCGAATAGGACGAGATGCGCGTCGGGGCTGAGCAGCGTCGCGCCCAGCGCCCCCGCCGCAGGCGCTTCGTGGGCGGCGGCAAAGGTGTGCAGCGCGCGCAGGATGGGGTTGGCCCCCGGCAGCTCCTCGCCGCCCTCGTCGGGCCGGCCGGCGGCGATGATCGCGCCGACGCTGTCATAGTGGTAACGCGCCTCGCCCAGCGCGAGCGGGCACGCTACCTGGAGCGACTGCGGGGCCGTGCCCCAATCGCCGCGCAAGTGATACGTCAGGGTGATATCGTCGTCGTAGCGGTCGAACAGCCACATCGCCGTGTAATCCAGGCCCCAGCGTCGGCCCTGGAGCAACACCTCGCTCCCGCCAGGCCCCTCGCGCTGGCGCACATCGGCGAGCAAAGCGTGTGGGTCGCCCGGCAGCGCCTCGGGCAACACCTCGCGGAACGGCCCCTCGCCCCACGGCCCTTGGCCGCGATAGCGCGTGCGGAGCAACTCGCCCAGGCCAGCGCCCTCGCCGCTCTGCGCCTGGGGCGGCGCCCACTCGGTTCCGCCGCCGTCGCGCAGCGAGACGACAGCGCAGCGCAACGGGTCGAGCGCGACCGCGCCGCCGCGCCAGGGCAGCTCGATAAGCGCTGCGTCCTCGCTCCTCCTCGCTGGCGACGAGTACGTCGCTTGAAGAGGGGGCCGGGGGGCGGGGTCAACGCCGGCCGCTGGCGCCAACGTCTGCGCGATGGTCAGCGCGCGCGTCGCGGCGGCCGCGCGGTTGCCGGCGGCGATGGCCGCCGAGGCCAGGTCGCAGCCGCCCATATCGTGCTCGACATAGCGCAGCAGGGCGCGATAGGCCGCCTCCATCGAGCGATCGGCGGCGGCGTAGAGCGGCGATTGCGGCTCGCTGCCGGGATGGGCGGCCAGCGCCAGGCCCGCCTCGATCTGCGGCAAGAGCCGCTCGGCGCGCCGGAACTCGGCGTGCGCCCCGGCCAGGTGCGCGCCCCATTCCTCCCAACAAGCGCCGTAAGAGCCGCGTTGTTCGGGCAGGGTCAGCCCGCGCTCGGCGACCTCGCGCTCCACGGCGGCGAAAAACTCGTCATAGCGCGCGTCCACCAGGCGGATGCGGTCGCTTTCTTCGGCGTTGTAGCGCTCGATAAAGCGGCTCACGTCGTCGGTGATCGTCCAGTTATCCCACCCCGTACCCAGCAGCATGATGCTCGACGCGGGGTAAGCGTCGCCCAGCGCCTCGTAGCGGGCCGCAGTGGCCTGGATGTAGGCGACGCGGGCGGCATAGACCTCGGGCGTGTTGCGGTCGCCCGCGCGCTGGAGGTGAAAGGCGTCCCAATCCTCGCCCGCCAGGCGCAGCAGTTCGCTGGCCTCGGCGTAGCCGCCCCACGTGCGGGTGGAATCGTAGAGCGGCCAGTGGGTGAGCAGCCGCCGGCCATCGGGCGCGACCCACCAGTACAGCGGGTAGGGCGCGCGCTGGGCGATATAGCTTTCGGCGCGCAGATCATAGACGCCGCGCGCGACATAGCGCACGCCGCCATCGGCCAGCGCCTGCGCAACGCCCCACGACATGCCGGCGTTCTCCATGATGAGGGCGGTGTGGGCGGCGCGCCCCGTGGCCTGCTCGATCTCGCGCCCGGCGGCCAGCGCCCGCGCCGCCAGGTCAGGCCCCATCAGGCCCCACAGCGCCACGTTGACTTGCGCGCCATAGCCGACCCACCCCTGGCGGATGGCGCCCAGCAGGCGGGCGGCCCCCGCCTCGCCCCGCTGGCGGCGATAGACCTCCAACCACAGGGCGCAATCGAGGTTCCAGCGGGCGCGGCCCGCTTCCACCAGGTCGAGGTAGCCATCCACCAGCGCGGCCATGCGCGGCTCGATCTCGGTCTCGGCGCCGCACCAATCGTAATCGAGGTGTTTATCTTGGGCGATGTAGATCGTCCACGAGCGTTCGCGCGGCATGTTGATCTCCTGTAGGATTGGCGCCCGCAAGGGGCGCGGCTACGAACGCCACACAGCGCCCGCAAGGAGCGTGACGACGAACGCCACACAGCGCCCGCAAGGGGCGTGATGAGCGGCGATGGGGGCGCGGTCACTCGTTGACGAACGCCCAGCTTGCCGCCACCGCCTGGTACAACGCCTGTAGCTCGGCGTAGCGCGCCGCCTCGGCGGGGTCGTCGGGGGTAAAGGTCAGCTTGTAGAGCCGTTTGCCCTTGACGACGAACACCACGCGGCCCAAATCCTGGCCGGGAACGCCGTCAAGCTGCGTCGCCGTCGCGCCCCCTAGCTTGATCTCGCTGCGGGCGATATCCATCCCCATGCCCTCGAACTCTTTGAGCAGCGCGTCCGCCGCCTTTTTGGCCGTGCGGCCATCCGCCTCCTCCACCTGGATGGACAGGCGGGCGTGTTGCACGTCGAGCAGCGACCCTTGATAGAACACCATCTCGGTTTCGCTGACTGGCTCGACCTGATAGATGTCGGGGTAGGCCAGGCAGTAGCCATGCTCGGGCGCGCGGATGGTCTGCATCCCCGCCGCCGGCTCGGAACAGGCGCCCGCGCCCCCGCCCGATGCGCCCTCGCCCAGGCCCAACGCCTCGCAACCGGCCAGCGCGCCGGCGCAGATCAATAGAATCACCGCTATCCACAATCGTAACGCTCTCATCGCATGTCCTCCCGAAAGATAACCATCACTCACTGCCGCCATTATAGACCGACCGGCGCGGCGGGGGCAAGTCGGCGCGGGGCAACCGCCTGGCGTTGACACGACCAGCGTCGTCGGGTAAACTA
>CAZYPJ010000206.1:0-7314 GCA_964649365.1 uncultured Anaerolineales bacterium
CTTTATCTCGGTGGAAACTTGCAAGATACGATGCTTAAAAGCGTCTCGGTTTGGCGCAAGAACAGATAGGTCGCCTGCGCCCCTATAGTCAAGCGCAACCACGTTGTGCTTGAGGAACAAGGAATCTGCTTCGCCTACCCTTCCGCCGTGAATACACCATACTGTCTGCTCGGTTGTCTTTGCCATGATGGTCACCTTTCCTTACAGGAACCCCGTTACCCAATCGGATACCGCCCCCACACCTCCCCTGCCCGGTACATCGCCAGCGCGTTTTCCGGCGGGATGGCGCGGATGAGGGTGTTGCAGGTGCTGAGGATATAACCGCCGCCCGGCGCGGCGACGCGGATCGTCTCGCGGACGGCGCGCTCGACCTCTTCGGGCGAAGCAAAGGGGAGCACATAATTGATGTCTATGTTGCCCATCAGGCACAGGCGGTCGCCATAGGCGCGCTTGATGCGGGCGATGTCCATCCCCGCCGAGGGTTGCAGCGAGTGCAGCCCGTCATAGCCGCAGGCCACGATGTCGTCGAGCACGGTGTTCAGGTCGCCGTCGCTGTGAAAGAACACTGGCGCATCGCGATGGCGCTTGATGTGCTCGATCTGCCAATCCATAAAGGGAAAAATCTCGGCCCGCAGCGCGCGCGGCGAGATGAATGTGCCGGTGTTGTGGGCAATGTCCTCCACGATCAGGATCATCTCGGCGCCCAAGTCGAGGAATTTGCACGCTTTTTGCACCTCAAACTCGGCGCAGGCTTGGGCCAGCGGGCGCAGGCGCTCCGGCTCGGAGGCTAGGGTCAGCATGTACTGGTCAAAGCCGATCAGGTTATAGACATCCTCGAACACGCTGTTGATGATGCCCACGGGGAAATAGTCGGTGTGGGCCACAACCCAGCGCAGCTCGTCGCCGGTGATGGCGTCCACCGAGGGGAAGCGGTATTCGTCAGCGCGGTCAAGGTAGCGGATGGGGTATTCGATAGTCTCGATGCTGGCGCCGCTATCCACCAGCACGCGGCCCCACACGTCGCGCAGGATGGCGTACCCTTCGGGCGTAGCGCCGATCTGCGGGCGCGGCCAATCGCCCACGAACCACAAATCCATGCCCAGCATCTCGTGGACGCGGCGGGTCAGCTCATAACCCTCCGGCCCCTCGCCCACCAGCGCCCGCGCAAAGTCGTACTCGATAGCCACCTCGCCCTTGGGCACGCGATCTGGCTCTCGATGGGCGATAGCAGCCCGCACGCGCTCGATGTGGTTCATGTTGCTCCCCTATAGTTACAGCGCCCACAAGGGGCGTGACCACCCACGGTAGCATAGCGCCTTGTGCGCGTTTCGTTGGCTTGCTCTGCAAGCTAGGCGAATTCGGCGGTCACTTCTGCGGCGAGCGCAGCCCATTCCCACAGGCGCTGCGGCTCGTAACGCACCGTGCTGATATCCTTCATGATGATCTCGACGGGGCAGCCGCGCGTCTTTCCCAGCGCCTCGCGCAACATCTGGCGCGCCCGTTCGGGCCGCCATACATCGTCGGCCAGGACGGTGGGGCTGGGCTTGATGGAATAGACATAGTCGCCGCCGATCTTGTTCACGGCGACGTCAAGATCGGCCCAGGGACTGAGCGAAATCTTGCGGAGGTTGGGCACGCTGCGGAGCATATCCACCTTGAGGTGGAGCGGCTCGCAGCAGCCGTAATAGGCCAGGCCCCAGCGGTCGAGCCAGCGGCGCTCGTAATCGAGCGCGAACTCGCGGTGCATCCGGGGCGAGACGTCGCTGAAAATCTGCGCCGTGGCGCTGCCCCACAGGTCGCGCGGGCGCAGATGGGCGGGGTCGAACCCATCGCCGGGCAAGCCGCTGACATAGCCATAGCCGCCCGATCCGATGCGCACGTTGGCGCTGTTGGGGGCCAGCAGGTTGAGCGCCTCGTATTGGTCGAGCCGCGCCAGGTAGGCGTTGGTCAGCCGATCCATCGCCTGGTGTACCAACTCGGGGCGCAGCGCCAGGTCTTCCATCGCCTCTTGCACGCCCCACCAGCGGATCAATTCGTCCCACGGGGCAAACCAGAAGCCGGGCTGCCCGCGTTTGACCACCGGTAATAGGTCGCCGATGGCGGCGGCTAGCGCTTGATAATTCGCCTCGCTTTGCTCGGCGTCGTGGGTGATCTGGGGCGTCTGGATTTTCGCCAAGTCGCGCTCGTCGCGGATTTGAATGTGAAAATGGCGCGAATAGATGACATTGGCCTCGTCGGTCTTGACGATGTCCACATCCTCGCTGATGCCAAAGCCCGTGTCGTGCACCGCCAGCGGCGAGGGCCATTCCGGCTCGACGACCATATCGCCCGGCAGATGTCGCCACTGGTAGAGCGTCTGGCGCATCCGTTCCTCGTGGGCGCGCGCCAGCGGCGATTCGCAGCGCAGAGTCAGCTCGTCGTCCACGTTCATCTCGTGCCAGGGGATATCGTTGATCCAGATAGCGGGTTTGGCGGGACGCAGATCGTTGATGCGCCGCCAGAGCGCGGCGCGCTCGCGCTGGATAGGCAGCGCGGCGATTTCGGCCAGCGGCCCGGCCAGCGAACGCAAGATGTTCACGTCGTGAGCGGAGAACGCCATGAAGAACTCCTTTGGACAGGACCTGCAAGATTTACGGGATTTTTGTCTTCAGCCGATTTGGAATCAACCACAAGCCTTTATACCAAATCTTGTTAACCCTGTCTGATTTTTTCTATCCTAGTCTGGCCAATACCTGCTCCGGCGACGCCTCCCCGCCCAGCGCCGCCAGGCGCGCGATGACCTCGGCCCCGGGCGCAGCGGCTTGGCCCACAGCCACATAAAAGGCGTTACGCTCACGGCGGGCGGGCAGATGGCGCGCCGCCCAGGCGCTCGACGCGCCCGCGCCCAAGGCGCGCTGCATCACCGTGTGGCCATAGAGCCAATCGGCCCCGCTCACAAAATCCCCCAACAGTGGGCGCATCGGCTCGGCGTCGAAATCGTCTATCAGGCGCTGGCCGGCCTTGTTCAGCTCGGTGCCCGCCAGGATGGGCAGATCGTTGGCGCGCGCCAGCTCGACGATGCGGTACATCTCGCGCACCTTGAGCGTGCGCTCCTCGGCGTTGGAGAGGTTCCAGTTGCGGTCGGGGATGATGTTGACGGCGGCCACCCCTTTGGGGATGAGCAGCGCAAGCAGTTCCTCCATGCGCTGCTCGCCTGCGCTGGTTCCATCCAGCCAGCCCAACACCGGAACGGCGCCGCAAGCCAGGATGGCGCGATTCACCTCGTCGAACGGCGGAAAGGTGTCAGGGCCGGGCTGCACATAGCCCACGCCGCCGCGCTTCATCAGCTTGGAGCGGATTTGGTCGTGGGGGAAGGGTGCATCGCCCATGAATTGGCCCACTGCCTCGGCGCTCATCCCCAGCTTGGCGGCCCAAAAGGTCAACAGGTCAGCGCGGTCGGGGAAGGCGCGCCGCGCAGCGGCGTCGTAGGCGATGAGGATGTGGCGCTCGGTGGCGTTGCCTGCCGGCGTGAGGGGCAACACGTCGCGGTCGTAATCTACTGTCGCCGGCGCGAGGTGCGCATTGATGCGCGCCACCATGTCGCGGTTGCGCTCGGCGGCGCGGCGGCGCATGGCGTCGAGCGTCTGGGCCGCTTGGGGCGCGGGCTGGCTCGAAGTGAAACCCACGCCGATATGGTAGAACACCCCCGGCTCGCCCGGCGAGTTGGTCTCGTAGGCGGAGAACTCGGGCAGATAAGTGCGCGTCTCGATCCCCGCCGCGCCGCGCACGCCTACGCGGTCGCAGGCGGCGAGCGTCTCTTCCACGCCGTCGAGCACGTCGAAATCCACCGTGGCCAACATCCGCCAGCCCTGTTCGGCGGCCAGCCAGGCAAGCGACGTGGGCGAATGGCCATAGCCGTTGTATGAGAAAACGGTGTGACAGTGTAGGTTCACGCCCCGGCTGCTTGGCGCCCAAGGCGCGCCCCCGGCGCGGTGGGCAGCAAGGAGATCATCCAAAGCGCGCTGGCGCTCGGTCGGATCAAAATCATTCAGACGCTGACGTGGGTCGGTGGTCATGCTCAGCTCCATTCGTAGGATAACGCTGTTTCTGGCGTGAGGATAGGCTATTTGAGAGGCAGCGTCAAGCGTGGAGCGACTTGCGAGCGTTTGTATCTTGGTGTATGCTACGCACAAGCTGGACAGGAGGGGGGATTTTCTACATGACTGTCAACCCAGGCCCCGATCCATCGGCGTTTCATTACGAAGGCGGCCCCATCGGTTGCCTGCTGGTGCACGGGTTCACCGGCGCGCCCCCCGAAATGCGCCCGCTGGGCGAATACCTGGCGGGCAAAGGGATCGCCGTCAGCGCGCCGCTGCTGCCGGGCCACGGCGCTACGGCGGGGCGGCTCAATCGTGTTCGCTGGGAGGATTGGTTGTGCGCCGCGCAGGTGGAATTGGTGGCGCTGCGTGAACGCTGCCAGGTGGTGTTCGTGGCTGGCTTGAGTATGGGGGCGTTGCTGTGCACACACCTAGCCATCATGTATCCTGATGTGGCGGGGCAAATCCTTTATTCCCCAGCATTGGCGGTGGCCAACAAGTTCCTGCCGCTGGCGCGATTCGTCTATCCGTTCATCAAGCAGTTCCCGACCAAGCCCGATACCGATCTGACCGATCCCGACGCGCCAGCGCGGCTGTGGCACTATCGCACCTACCCCGTGCATGGGGCCGCCGAGTTCCACAAGTTGCAGCGGGTGGTGCGCGACGAACTCAAGGATGATCGCGCCCCTGCAATCGTGTTCCACTCCACCCGCGACGGCACGCTCGACCCCGCTTCGGCCCAACTCACTTTTGACGGGCTGGGCGCGGCGGATAAAGAGCTGGTGACGCTGCACAATTCGGGCCATTGCCTCACGGTAGATACTGAGCGCGAAAGCGTGTTCGCCCGCACCTATGGCTTTATTGTGGCGCACAGCGGCGGCAGAATCTAGGTTTTCGACAAGATTAACAAGATTTACAGGATTAGCGATCTGAGTACGGTGCGCCAGACGATGATGCTCACAAAGGCTATTTTATCGTCATATAGCGCCGAATCTTGTAAATCTTGTTTGTCCTGTCCATATCATAACCAAAGGAGTTCCAACCATGCGCGTGCTAGTCTTATGTGACGATCATTACCATCCGGGCAGCGTGCCACGGGGCGGTCTGGAGATGTTGGGCGACCCAAACTTTCAATTTGAGTTCGTCGAGGATGTGACCGGCTGGTCGGTCGAGCGACTGAAGGATTACCCGTTGGTCGTATTTTCCAAGTCCGATGAGGTCTCATCGGCGCATCGCGGCGTCAAATGGGTGACGCCCGAGGTCGAACAGGCTTTTGTGGATTTCGTCAAGCGCGGCGGCGGCCTGTTGGCCTCCCACTCGGGCACGGTCTATCGCGACATGCCGACCATGCGCGGCCTATTGGGCGGCGCGTTCATCAGCCACCCCAAGCAATGCCCGGTGACGCACACTTTTAAGGCGGGGCACCCACTGGCGGCGGGTTGCGTCGAGTTCACTCTGACCGACGAGCACTATCAGATGGAGCTAGACGACCCCCAAGCCGATGTGTACATGACCACCACCTCTGAGCATAGTACGATGCCCGGCGCTTGGACGCGTACGGTGGGGCAGGGTCGCGTGTGTGTGCTTACCCCCAGCCACAACCTCGAAGTGTGGCAGCATCCCTCGTTCCAGGCGGCGCTGCGCAATGCGCTGCGTTGGTGCGCCAAGCTGGCCTGAGATCCAGGAGGACACAACATCATGGATCGCACTGCTCTCGTCACTGGCGCCGACCGGGGTCTGGGCCTGGCGGTATGCGCCGGGCTGCTCGAACGCGGCTGGATCGTGTTCGCAGGTCAATTCCTGCCCGAATGGCCCGATTTGGCGGCGTTGCAGGCCAAGCACCCCGACAAGCTGCGCCTCATTCCGCTGAACGTCGGCGACGCCGAATCGGTGCAGGCCGCGGCTCGCGCTGTGGGCCAAATGACAGACCACATAGATATGATCGTCAATAACGCCGGCATCAGCCGGGTGCGGCCCGGCGAGTGGCTGGCCGACCGTGATTATGAAGGCATGAAGCAGGTCTATAACATCAACTCGTTGGGAGCCATCCGCGTAGTCGAGGCTTTTTTGCCACTGACCGCCAATGGCCTTAAACGGCTGTGCTTTGTCTCGTCCGAGGCGGGCAGCATCGCGCTCTCGCATCGCAAAGAGGGCCTGGGCTACGGCATGTCCAAGGCGGCGCTCAATATGGCCGTGCGGATCATGTTCAATGACTTGCACCCCGATGGTTACACCTTCCGGCTTTACCATCCCGGCTGGATGCGCAGCTATATGAGCGGCGCCAAGGGTGTGATGGGCGATATGGAGCCGGAAGAGTCAGCAGCGGTGGCCGTGCCCTTTTTCACCGAGCCTCGCGACGACGAAGATCGCCTGGTGATGATTGACTATCGCGGCGGCGAGTGGCCGTTCTAGACTATGGCTGGGGGAATCAATACGATGGATCAAATTGCTTTCATCACCGGCGCCGACCGTGGCCTGGGGCTGGCGCTGGCGGCCCGTTTGCTGGGCAAGGGCTGGATCGTGTTCGCCGGGCAATACATGCCCGCCTGGCCAGACCTTGCCGCCCTACAAGCTCAATATCCCGCTTGTCTGCACCTCATCCCCTTGGATGTGGCGTCCGAGGAGTCGGTACAGGCCGCCGCCAAGCTGGTGGCCGAGAAAACGGATCGTGTAGATTTGCTCATCAACAACGCCGGTGTTCTCTCGGCAGCCGACCAGCGCGGCGTGCGCGAGCCGAGAGATTTCGACGATATGCTCCGCGTGTATAACGTTAACACTTTGGGGCCGCTGCGTGTGGTGGACGCCTTCCTTCCGCTGATGGAATCGAGCGCGATGAAGCGGCTGTGCTTTGTCTCATCCGAAGCGGGCAGCATCAACCGCTGCTGGCGTAAAGGGCTGTACGGCTATTGCATGTCCAAGACAGCGCTCAACATGGGGGTGAGTATCCTCTTTAACCGCCTGCGCCCCCAAGGATATACTTTTCGACTCTATCATCCGGGCTGGATGCGCAGCTATATGAACGGCGTGAAAAATCCAGAGGCCGACCTGGAGCCCGAAGAGGCCGCTATCCCGGCGGTGGCCTATTTCCTGCGCGAACGGGGCGGCTCGCCGCAGACCCTCTCGCGTCACGACGACAACCGCCTGGTGCTGCGCGACTATCTGGGCCAGGAATGGCCGTGGTAAGAGAGCAGCTCTCAACTGTCTGACCAAAAAAAGCGGCGCGATGCCAATCGCGCCG
>CAZYPJ010000207.1:0-2837 GCA_964649365.1 uncultured Anaerolineales bacterium
AGCCCACCCTTGATGACGACTATCAACCCGCCCGACAACACCTGCCTGCTCGAAGTGGAGGGGCGGCTCGACGCCATGACCGCCCCCGCCCTCGAGGCGCGCCTGCGCGAGCTGATCGCCGCAGGTTGCCGCCTGATGGTGGTGGACATGGCCGCGCTGCAATACGTCTCGTCCAGCGGGCTGCGGGTGCTGTTGTTGGCCCAACGGAGGCTGCAAAGCGTGGGCGGGCGCCTGATGCTGCGCGCTGTGCCGCCCAACGTGTGGAAAGTGCTCTGCCTGGCCGGGTTCGACCGCATCTTTTCCTCGTGGCCCGCCGACCCCGCCGCGCCCTGGCCGCCCGCCCCACAGGCGGCGCCATCGGGCGCGCCCTCGCCTTCGGGCGCCCGCTGCCCCATCAGGCCCCCCCCGCGCCGCCAGACGGCTGCCACCCTCTACGCGCTCGCTGTGGGCGCGCTCGGTTGGGGGCTGCTCGCCGCCCAATGGTTCGCCCCGCGCGCGCCGCTGTCGCTCGCCTCGCTCATCTTGATGGGGCTGTTCTCCATCGCCATCAAACGGCTGGGAGTCGAGGCGGCCCGCGGCCCCGCCGGCCCGCGCACGCTCATCCATAGCCGGGTGGGCGTGGTGGATCTGGCGGTGATGTTCAGCCTGGGGCCGCTGGCCGCCGGGTTGATCGCCGCCGTCAGCGGCATCATCTGCCAGGCGGCGCTGTGCCGCTTGCCGGGCCGCGCCTCGCGCGCCCAGCGGGTCGCCCTGCCCATTTTCGGCGGCGGCCTCAACGCGCTGACGCTCTACCTCGCCCATCAATCGTTCCTCTCGCTGGATGGGCGCGCCATCACCTGGCGCGCCGGGTGGGAGGCGATCCCGGCGGTGCTGGCGGCCTGCGGCGCGCACTTTTTATGCGACCATCTGGGCTGGCTGGGCCTGGAGGCGGGCCGTTGCGGACGGGCGGGCGCGGCGGCCTATTTGCGGCGGATCATGCCCTACGCCGTGATGATCGAGCTATTGCCCCTGCCCGGCTCGGCGCTGATCGCCGCCGCCTACACCTCGTCCTCCGAGCCGCTCTACGGGCTGATGATACTGAGTATTCTTACCATCGGGCTGGTGTTGCGGCGACTGATTATCTCGCTGAACGAAGAGCGCCGCCACAGCCAGGAGCTGGCCGCCGTGGATGCGCTCAGCCGCGCCCTGCTGGGCGCGCGGCTCGACCCGGGCGAGATCGGCGCGCTGATCTATCATTACTGCAACCAGGTGGTCGAAGCGCCCACCTTTGTGCTCGCCGCCCGCGACGCCCGCACCGGCGAGATCGGCGCGCCGCTAGTGGCCTTGACCAAGAAAAACGAAAGCGCATCCCGGAGCGCCGCCATGCGCTGGCTCGAAGCGCACCGCTGCGCCGTGACGGTGAGCGATTTCCACGCCGAGCGCGCCCCCTTTGCGCCGCTCGCGGTGGGCGAACCGGCCCGCAGCGCGCTCTACGCCCCGCTGATCGCAGGCGACCAGACGTTGGGGCTGATCGCCCTGCAAAGCGACCAGCCCGCCGCCTTTGACGCCGCCGATCAGCGCGCCGTGATGCTGATCGCCGCGCAGGGCGCGATGGGCCTGCGCACCGCCCAGCTCTACCACGAGGAGAGCGAGCGCGCCAAGCAGCTCATGATGATCGCCGAGGTCAGCCGCAAGGTGGCCGCCATCCTCGACCTGCAAACCCTCTTTGCCGACGCCGTGCGCCGCGTGCGCGACGCATTCGGCTATTACAACGTCAGCCTGTTCACGGTGGATAGCCTGGCGCAAGAAGTGCGCTTTCAGGCCAGCTCCACCCCCGCCATCCAGCAGCAGGGCGTGAGCGTGCCCTGGGGCCGGGGAATCATCGGCCACGCCGCGCTGACGGGCGAGAGCATCATGGCCAACGATGTGGCCGCCGACCCGCGCTTTTTGCGCAACGCCGCCCTGGAGCACACCCGCGCCGAGCTGGCGCTGCCCTTAAAGATCGAAAAGCGCATCCTGGGCGTGCTCGACCTGCAATCCGACCGCGTAGGCGCGTTCAGCGAGCGCGACCTGCCGGTGTTGCAGACCCTCGCCTCGCAGATCGCCATCGCCATCGAAGATAGCCGCCTGTATCAAGCCCAACAAGAGCAGGCCTGGGTCTCGACGGCGTTGCTGCAAGTGGCCGAGGCCGTGGCCCAGCTCGACGCGCCCGAAGAGATCCTGGCGACCACCGCCCGGCTCACGCCGATGCTCTCCGGCGCCGACCGCGCCCTGATCCTGATCTGGTCGGAGGAGGAGGGCGGTTATGCCGCCGTCGAAAGCGCCGGGCTGACCGCCGAGCAGCACGCGCTGCTGCGCGGCCAGCGTTTCGCGCCCGCCGCCATCCCGCTGGTCGAGCGAGTGCGCCAGGAAGCGCGGATCGTGACGGCCAAGTCGGACGAGCTGTGGCCCTATCTACCGCCGCCTTTGTATGCCGCGTTGGGGCGCAACCGCCAGGGCCAGGTGTTGGCGCTGCCGCTGCGCAGCCAGGGCCGCGTCATCGGCGCGCTGCTGGCCGAAAAATCCGCCAAAAGCGCCGCGTCAGGGAGCGCCGACTTCCAGGCGGCCACCTTCACCCCCCACCAGCACATCATCCTCACCGGCATCGCCAACCAGGCGGCGCTGGCGCTGGAAAACGCCCGCCTGCTGATCGTCCAGCGCGAAGAAGCGTGGGTGACGGCGGCGCTGTTGCAGGTGGCCAACACCATCAACTCGGCCTCTTACGACCTGGACGACGCCGCCGCCCTGGTGGCGCGGCTGACGCCGCTTTTGGTGGGCGTGCGCTGGTGCGCCATCCTCTTGTGGGACGAGGAGCGCCG
>CAZYPJ010000207.1:2847-5496 GCA_964649365.1 uncultured Anaerolineales bacterium
GGCCCACGGCCTGCCGCGCGCCGCCGGCGACCAGTTCGATGGGCAGTATTTCGACCCCGCGCAGTTCCCCTTGTTGGCGCGGGTGATGATCGCTACGGAGCCGGTGGAGACCCCGCCGCTGGAGCCGGGCGAGGGCGATGACCTCGACGACCCCTCGGCGCGCGCCCGCGAAGCGCTGGGGCGCGGGGCCATTACGGCGCTGCCGCTGCGCTCGCGCGACCGGCTCTTGGGCGCGCTGCTGGCCGGCCACGCCCCCGACCAGGGGGCGCTCTCGGGCCAGCGGCTCAACATCCTGTCGGGCATCGCCACGCAGACGGCCCTGGCCATCGAGTCGGCGCTGCTCTACCGCCAGAGCGTGGCCCAGGAACGCCTGCAGCGCGAGATCGAGCTGGCCCGCAACATCCAGGAATCGTTCCTGCCCGAATGTTGCCCCGAGTTCCCCGGCTGGCAGATCAGCGTCGAGTGGCGCGCCGCGCGCGGCGTGGGCGGCGATTATTACGAGGGCCCCCGGCTCGCCCCGCCGCGCCGGGGCCTGGGGGTGGCCGACGTGCCGGATACGGGCGCGGCGGCGGCGCTCTCCATGGCGGTGACGCGGGCGGCGAAGCGCGCCGCGGCGCTGGAGGGGCGCGGCCCCGCCGAGACGTAGCGCCGCGTCATCCGCATCCTGCTGGAAGACGCCCGCTCGGGGATGTTCGTCAGTATGTTCTATGGCATCCTCGATCTGGAGACGGGTGAGCTAACCTACGCCCGCGCCGGGCACAACCCGCCCTTCTGGGCGCGCGCCGGCGGTCGTTCTGTCGAGGCGCTGCTGCCGCGCGGCACGGTGCTGGGCATCCTCGATGACCCCGACCTGGAGGAAGAGGTCATCGCCCTGGCCCCCGGCGACGCGCTGGCCGCCTACACCGACGGCGTGACCGAATCGTTCAACGAAAAGGACGAAGAGTTCGGCGAGGATCGCCTGAAGCAGATGTTGGCCAACGCCGCCAGCCACACCGCCGACGCCCTGGTGAGCCTGATAGACGCCGCCGTGCGCGTCTTTACCGGCGAACGCCAGCAATTCGACGATTTCACGCTGGTGGTGGTCAAGCGAGAGGGGTAAGCGCGGAGGCGCAGAGGTCTTTTAACACGGAATGGAAAAATCACAGAAAGACAGAGGAACAGAGATACGGGGGTATTTTAACACGGAATACACGGAATAAACGGAAAACACGGAAGAGGAAGGGAAATATCTTTTTCCCGTGTATTCCGTTATTTCCGTTTATTCCGTGTTAGAATACCTCTATATCTCTTTTCGTCTGTGTCTTTTCTATTTTATGTTTTCCATTTATTCCGTGTGTTCCGTGTTAAAATCTCCCGCGCCCTCTGTTCTCCGTGCCTCCGTGGTGAATCTCTATGCGAGATACGCGGCGCAGCGCTCCAGGTAGGCGCGGGTCTGGGCGAGGTAGCCGTAGGGCTGGTCGGGCGCGAAGCGGATCTCGTTGAAAAACACCACGATCTCCATCCCAAAGAGCAGCGCAAAGGCGCGCAGTTCGTCCGCCGCTGCGCCATAGCGCGCGGCGAGCGCCTCCTCCTCGCCGCCGAACGCCTGCGGCCCATAGTGCGCCGCGTAGGGCGCCAGGTACAGGCAAAAGCCGAAATCGAACAGCTTGCCCACCCGCACGCGGCCATCCTCGCGGGCGGCGAAAGCGTTGAACTCGTGCAGATCAAGGTGCACAAACGTCGCTGGCCCCTGGTAAGAAATGCGCCCCAGCGCCGCCTCGTGCGCCCGCGTGATGATGTCCATCTCAGCCGGGCTGTAGGCGCCTAACTCGGCGGCGTCCTCGCGCAAGATGCGGGCGAGCGACGCCAGCCAGTCGCGCCAGGAATCGCTCTGGCCCAGCGCGCCGCCGGGGTAAATCTCGCCAAAGCGGTCGCTATGCAGGCGCGTTAGCGGGTCGGTGCGTTCGCGGAACTCGGCGTAGAGCGCCGCTTGCTCCTCGGCGGGCAGCGTGGGCAACACCTCGCCCAGCAGGTCGCCCGCGATGAACTCTTCCAGCAGGTAGCGGCGGCCCGCGCCGTCGGCGCCGTCGGCGTCATAATCCAACACCACGGCGCAATCCACCCCCGCTTGCCGCGCCAGCGCCAGGCCGCGCACCTCGCGCTGCACCTGCCCGCGCCGCGTGCGCGTGCGGATCGTTGGCTTTTCCACTTTGAGGAACAGCAGCCGGCCATCGGCCAGGCGCAGCTTGAAGCCGTCGTTATGGGCGCCCCCGCCCCAGCGTTCGATCTCACACACCGTTGCGCCCTCGCCCAGCGCCCGCCGTGCGGCGCGCCCGGCGAGCCTCAACATCTCATCCATCCACTCACTCCTCATTGGTTTATTAGACAAGATTAACAGGATTCACAAGATTGTTCTTTCTGGATCGCAACCATACTAAGAACAAAAACCCTGTAAATCTTGTTCATCCTGTCCGAATCCTTTGACAAGATTAACAGGATTCACAAGATTGTTCTTCTTGGATCGCAACCATACTAAGAACAAAAACCCTGTAAATCTTGTTTATCCTGTCCGAATCTCTTGACAAGATTAACAGGATTCACAAGATTGTTCTTCTTGGATCGCAACCATACTAAGAACAAAAACCCTGTAAATCTTGTTCATCCTGTCCG
>CAZYPJ010000207.1:5596-7237 GCA_964649365.1 uncultured Anaerolineales bacterium
TGGATCGCAACCATACTAAGAACAAAAACCCTGTAAATCTTGTTCATCCTGTCCGAATCCTTTAGCGCTGGCGCTCTGGCAGGCCCCGTAACGCATACGCCCCTCTCCGGCTACATTGCTGGCCACAGTATAGCCCCCATCGGCTATGGCAACCATCTGGGCGTAGCGCCAGCGGTTGACACGCCAGAGCGCTGCGGTATCATCTGGCCAGGCCTTATGGGTTGCCGAGGAGGGGAACGATGTCCACCAAACGCCTGTGCATGGTTGTGCTTTGCATGTTATTGATCGGCGCCGGGCAGGCCGCCCGCGCCTCTTTCGCCCCGCCCATCGCGCCCGAGGAGTGGGGCGAGCGCGTCGTCTGGGAGGGCTACGACACCGCTTACGCCGTCTATCGGCGCAGCGAGGCGTATGCCGAGACGGCCTTTCTCGTCACCGATATGCGCGATGGCCCCGAGTACGCCGACGTCGAATCGCAAGAGGCGCGGATGCTGACCATCTATCGCGCTTACGACGGCGCCAACTTTGTCGAGGAGCAGCCGGTGGTGTTCTTTATCCACGGCGGCGCCTGGACCGACGGCTACGCCGCCTGGTACGATTTTGTGGCGCGCGCGTTCACCGGCGAAAAGGGCTGGGTGACGGTGGTGGTGGATTATCGCCTCACCTCCGACCAGGTGTTCATCGCCGATGAGCACTGCCCCGACCGCGCCACTTGCGCCCAGCCCGCCAACGTCGCCGCCCGCACCAAGGCGGCCTGGTATCCCGATAACGCCCAGGACGTGGCCGAGGCGTTCGACTGGGTGGCGAACAATATCGCCGATGCCAGCGGCGACCCCTCCAAGCTGTTCGTGTTCGGCCATTCGGCGGGCGGCCACCTGGCGGCGCTATTGGCGACGCATCCTGCCTACGCGGGGCTGCGCTCGCACGTGCGCGGCCTCATCGGCATGAGCGGGGCCTACGACCTGAACGACCTCAGCGTCCCCACCTTTGGCGCCGACCTGGCGCAGACGTTCGACCCGGGCGAGACGGGCTGGGAGGCGACGCTGGCCGAGGCCTCGCCGGCGAGCTATATCGCGCCGGGGCTGCGGATGCCGCCGGTTTTTCTGCTGCACGCCCAGCAAGAGCTGCCCACCCTCAACGACCAGACGCTGGCCTTCAAGGCGCTGCTGGAAGAGTGCGGCCAGCGGGTGGATTACGCCTACCTGACGGGCTACACCCACAGCACCGAGATGGAGGCCATCGGCGACCCCGCCGCCGCGCCCACCGCGCAGATCATCGCCTACATCGAGGCGCTGCTGGCCGAGCCGTATCGGGCGTATCTGCCCGTGGCCACGCGCTGAGGCAAGCGCCCCTCTGCCTGCTGAACAAACACGCGCCGGCGGCATCGAGCCGTCGGCGCGCGCGTTGGCGCGGGATCGGAAAGGCTAGGCCTTTTCTTCCTTCTTCTCGATCTTCACACCCTTGTCTTTCTTGTCCTTCTTATCGTTCTTGCTCTTCTTGCTCTTCTTTTCGAGCTTGGCCATGAGTGGCTCCTTTCCGGGTCGTTTGCCCGTACATCCTATGGTCGCCAGGCGACACTCGGGGATCATATCCGCGATTGCGGAGGCTGTCAAGCGCCAGCGCGGGCTGCGCTCGTGGGCGGGT
>CAZYPJ010000208.1:0-7182 GCA_964649365.1 uncultured Anaerolineales bacterium
CAGACATTCTACGCTCGCCTAGTCGGTTCAATATAGCAAAAAAGCGCCCACGGGCGCCTTTTGCCTATCGGCCAATCCAACTCATTATATAGGCCATTATACTGTAAGAGGCGCTGTTTGACAAAATCGGTCTATCCGAGTGAACGGATTTTGCCTCACTGTCCTTTTTACATTACTATACCCTTCCAGGAGGATAGCCATGCTCCAGATCTCGCCCTCTTACGCTAAGAGATTCTCATTCCGTTTGCTGCTCAGCATCGCCTTGTGGTCGAGTGGACTAATTGGCGGCGCGTTCGCCCGAGCCGAGACGGCCACGGTTCGCGTAGACCCCGAATTCGGCACAGTGGAGGTCGGCGAAACGACCGATATTGAATTCATTATTCAGGACGTGTCCGATCTGTACGGCATAGATATCCAGGTAGATTACGATGCGCTGCTGCTCGAAGTGGTGGATGCTGACGCCGGTCGTGACGGCATTCAGGTTACCGAGGGAGAGTTTCCCTATCCCGATTTTGTGGCCGAAAACGATGCCGACAACTCTACCGGCACTATCCGCTATGTGGTTACCCAACTGAACCCCCGCGATCCCGCCGAAGGATCGGGCGTCATCATGACAGTGCGCTTTCGAGGCCTAGATGTGGGTACGAGCGTCCTCGAAATTCAGCGCGCCGATTTGGTGACCTCCAGCGCCTTGCAGATTGATTCGCAGATATCTTGGGGTGAGCTTACTGTCGAGAGTTCTACTGGCGGCGTCACGACTCCCTCGCCCACGGCTGTGATTGTGCCGACTCTGGCGCCGACCACGCAGGGGGGTACTGCCACGCCCTCGCAGCCTACAGCCACGAGTGCATCGGGGGGCTATCCATCAGCGCAAACAACGAATATCCCCTCATCTTCGCAAACTACGACGTCTCCAATATCACCGCAAGCGACAACCGCGCCTGCGGTGGGCTATCCTGGCGTCCCCACGCCGCCCATCGCGCCCGGAGCGCCTACCTTTACGATGGTCCCTAGGCCGGCCGTCACGCGCGCGACTGCGCCCGCTGACGAGCCATCCCGTCCATCTGCCCTCCAGGGAACAGTCGTGCCCAAGGCCACATCAGCCCCATCAACGCCGGCGGGTCAGGGGGAGATCCCGATGTTAGCGTCTACCTCCGCGCCTGCGTCGGCCCCGACGATGTTGACCGCTGTAGCGCCCACAACCCCACTCACGACTGAACCGCCCGACGCAAATCCTACGCTCGCGCGAGTGGAACCACTAATTTCCCAAGACCTTTTTGTTTGCATGAGCGTAGTTTTGTTCCTGTTTACCGTTGCGCTGGCGTTCTATCTGGCGCGTCACCAGAATCGCAGGTCATCGTGAGCTTGACCTCGCCAAGACGATGCCTTCCGTAACTCCACGGGAAATTGTGCGTCTTGATTCATGATACATCTGCCTGAAGCTTCCCTAAAGTCAAGACCAAGCTAGACGTTCGAGAGGAGTGCATTGTGACAAGCTCATACAATGCCAAAAGGGTCGGCGTGATCGCGGCGATTCTGGCGTTCGTAGTCGTTCAGGTGGTGTTGCCGTCGCATTGGATGCGAACAATGCATTTGGACGCCTCAGCAGCCACAACTATCGTGCTCGACCCTGCCGTTGTCTCTATCGGCGTGGGAGGCGACGCCTGGATCACCATCCGCATTAATAACGTGGCTGATCTCTATGGCGCGGACGTGCGCTTGGTCTTTGACCCTCTCATCGTCGAAGTGCTCGATGCCATAGCCGGTTCGCCGGTCAGCCTGGAAGTAGGCTCAATGCCCTACCCCGATTTTGTTATCAAGAATCAAGCCGATAACACAGCTGGCAGTATCTGGTACGCAGTAACGCAGCTCAATCCGCGCGAGCCGGCCTCGGGTACAGGCACGCTGGCGCGCATTCATATTCAGGGCAAGGCCAATGGTTCAACCACGATGACTTTTATCAATCACGACCTGGTCACGCGAGATGGCCAAGTGATTGATAGCAGCGCAGGATCATGTTTGATCCAGGTCGGTTCCGGCGCGCCTACTGCGACGAGAACGCCGACGGTGACGGCGCTGCCGAGCAGCACTGGTACCACTACGCCGACGGCAGGTCCGTCGCCTACGCCGTCTCACACACCCACGATTACGCCAACGCCATCGCCCTCTTCGACAGCTTGTCCTAGCGGCACGCCCACAATCACCCCCACCGCCTCGCAACGCACCTTTACAGGCAACGTTTATCGTGGCGGCTTGGGCGATATATCGCACCCCCTGGCCGGCGTAGAGGTGCAACTGCGCGGCTCGTGGAACGATGGCCAGCCGGGCACATATTTGGGGCGCACGACGACGAACGCTCAGGGGTTCTTTACGATTTCGTATCTAGGCAGCTACCCGAATTACAGCCTGATCGAGATTGACCCGGAAGGCTATACCTCCGCAGGCGCCATTGCCGGAACGGGCGGCATCGTGCCTGATTCTAGCGGCAACTGGGTCGAATTCCGCAACACGACGCCGGGCGAATACACCGGCACGATGTTCTTTGATATCCTGACCAGCGAGGCGACCCCCACCTCTACCGTCAAGCCCGAAGAAACGCCAGAGGCTACCCCCTCGCCCACGAATACGCCGCCTTCACCGACGCCTTATATCCCAAACGTGCCGATCTACGAGGGGTTGCGCGCTCTCAAGGATACCTACCTCAACGCGCGTGAACCAGCCATGAACTATGGCAACATTGGGCACTTGCACTTTGGCGTTTCCGCCTTGGGCGCGGTCAAAACCACCGTGATGTGGTTCGATCTTTCCAAAATCCCACAGGGCGCCATTGTCAGCGAAGCGCAGCTCGACCTGTTCGGGCAGGATGTCTATCGCGGGGGTGAGGTGCCGCTCTACGTCTATGGGCTAAAGCGCGATTGGCGCGAGCTAGAAGCGACCTGGCTCGAAGCCAAGGATGATACCCCTTGGGGGCAAGCCGGGGCATTGAGCACCTCCACCGACCGCGATGACTCGGGCGTACTGGGCGTCTTTGTGGATGGCGGGCGCGCCCAGTATTATGAATGGAACGTGCAGACGCTAGTGCAAGAATGGCTCAATGGACGGCCCAATTACGGCATGTTGTTGATGATCCCCCAAGGGCCATATGCTCTTGAGACGATGGGGTTGTATTCGGGCGAATACAGCGAGTTCGCGCTGCGCCCCTTCCTCTCCATTGTGTACGTCATGCCCGAACCGACTCCGACTCCGACGGCAACCGTCACGATCACGCCGACCGAAACGTTGACGCCGACGGCAACCGCCACGGCCACTATCACGCCGACGCCGACCGAACCGGCGCGAGTCTTTTTGCCGGCGATTTACAAGCGACGCTAGATCGGTCCGTAGCTATCGGAGCCAGAGCAAAACATTTCCCCCGCGATCAGCGCATCATTGCTTTTCGCGGGGAAGATGTGATTTCGGATTGAGATGTCGGCGCTATTTGCTGCTTATGCCACTCTGATACTAGCTCTTGGCCAACATGTCGCGCAATTTGGCGCCGTTCTCTTGCCAGAAGCGGCGCAGCACCGAAACATCGTTCCCGATGCGAAAGTGGCGCACGCCCAAGTTCAAATAGTATTCGACGCCATCCAGGCTCTCCAACTCGATGCGCGGCGTCACCCCTTTCTTGAGCGAAGTCTCGATGACGTACTTTTCTGCCTCTTTGACCGCCGGATCGCCGCGTTTGAGGCCGCTGCTCATGGTATAATCCGCAGGCCCCCACTGCACCATATCCACGCCGGGGACAGAGAGCACATTTTCGAGGTCGTCCACCAGTATCTTTTTCTCAACCATGATCGCCACAACAATATCGCGCAGCGCTTGCGAGTACTCGTCATGGCCCGTGCTCTGATAGCCAAAGCGACGCCCGGCAGCGCCATACAGACCGCCATCCTGGGGCGTGTCGGGCCGACAGATGCGCACACACTGCTCAACCTCGGCCTTGGTGCGGCAATCCACAAACAGGATGGATTGAAAGCCAGAGCCGATGGCGCGTTGGGCTAGGAACAAACGCGGATCTTGATCGAGTTTGATCATTGTGCCCAGGCCGTAAAGCTCAGCCGTGCGGCAAAAGTTGTCCATACCCTGCATGTCGAAAGCAGCGTACTCGGCGGCGAACTCGACATAGTCGTAAATGCCGAGCGCGCCCACGAACTCGACAAGGTCAGGCCAGAGCGTGTTCACTCGCACGCAGAGGCTTGGCTTGCCCTCGTTCAGCAATTGACGCAACTTGTTTGGTCGAAACATGGTTTACCTCCTGATGATCCCGGTCAATGAGTTGATCGAGCCAACGAACAATGGGACAACTCGGCAATGCTACTTGCGACGATGGTCGAGCACTTGAGGATTGGCAACGAAATCGGGCAGGCCGCCATCGAGCACCCTCAATGCATCGCGACCGATCCGCCGGCGTTGCGTCGCCATGGTGGAATCGGCATACGAGGCGGTGTGCGGCGTGAGCGTTACCTGCGGCATGGAACAAAACGGATGATCCTTCGAAATGGGTTCGACTTCGAACACATCCAGTCCGGCGCCGGCAATACGCTTTTCCTGCAAGGCGGCGATCAAGTCGGCCTCTTTGACCACAGCGCCCCGGCTGGTATTGATAAAGTAGGCGGTAGGCTTCATGCGGTGGAAAAAGTCGACGCCGATGAATCCGCGTGTCTTGGGGCCAAGCGGCAAGTGGCAGGAGACGTAATCTGAACGGGCAGCCAGTTCCTCCAGGCTCACTGACTCGACGCTTTCCTGTGCGAAAACATCAGGGGCCACAAATGGGTCAGAGGCGATGACCTGCATGTTAAGCGCCTGGCATCGGCGAGCCATGGCGCGCGCGATGTTGCCGAAAGCAATCAACCCCACCGTCTCGCCGTGGATCGCCCCCATCGGCGTGAGCAGCGCCTTACCTTCGCTCCAACCTAAATGACGCATGGCCTCATCGAGTTGGCGCACCTTTTTTGCGCAGGCGAGCAACAGCATGAGGGCGTGGTTGGCTACTTCTTCGATGCAGAAATCGGGCAAATAGCCTACCACAACGCCGTGTTCGGTGGCGCCGTCCAAATCAATAGTATCTACGCCGACGCCGTAACGAATGACCATTTTGAGCTTGGGCGCGCCGGCAAACACCTCACGCGTGTACGGTTCGCCGCCGCATAACGCTACGTCGGCGTCGCGCACAGCTTCGAGCACCGCTTGCGGCGTTTTGCATGGGCCAAGCTGACGCAACTCGATGTCGGGTCGGTCGAGCGATTCGCGTTCCTCGACCAGCACTCGGTTGGGTGGCGCCCCGGTATGAACGACGATCTTTTTCATGAAATACTTTCTCCCTCTAACCGGCCATCGTCTATCGCTGGTCATGGTCAATTGCTTGGCCTGATTTTACCCGTATTCTCCTCGTTCGGCTACCATGGCAACGTGCGACATTTCGCCATTAACATCCCGCTCAAGGTACTTTGCCCGCGCACTTGTGAAAGCTCGAAAACTAGTCTAGAGCCTGTTATACATTTGCCCCCAATATAGTAGGCCCGGAATGAAATGCACAGCAAACGCTGGTTTGACAAATCAATCGCAATGAAGTATGCTTATACTTACCTTTTCTGCTCAAGGGTCCGAGCGGATATCGGGCATTTGTGCGCCGTGCGACGAGGCCGGGCCTCGCTGCATGGCGCATTTGTATATCCACCCCATTTGGTATCGCCTGAAGGAGAAACTGATGAAACCGCTATCTCGGACAGTTGGTTCCATGGAGCGATCACCTATTCGCTTCATCCTCGACAGGGCTGCCCGGTATGCCGATGCCCTTCACCTGGAGATCGGCCAGCCGGATTTCCCCACCCCGCCCCATATCGTCGAGGCCGCTGTGCGAGCTGCGCGCTACGAATATACCGGCTACACCGCCAATTCAGGTATGGTCGAACTTCGCGAAGCCATCTGTGTCAAGTTGGCGCGCGAAAACGAGCTATATGTCCAGCCGAACAATATCATGGTAACTATCGGGGCCATGGAGGCTGTTTTTGCCTCTATGGCCGTGCTGCTTGACCCGGATGACGAGATCCTCGTACCCGATCCAGGCTATGGCAATTTTCTCATGGCAGCTTCGATTCTCAAGGGCACTCCCAGGCCCTATCCTACATTGGCTGAACTGGACTTTACCCCTGATTTCGATGCGCTGGAGCGCCTGGTTAATAGCCACACCAAAGCATTTCTGCTCAACAGCCCTTGTAACCCCACCGGCGCGGTCTATTCTGAAAGCGTCATCCATCGCATTTTTGACTTTTGCAAGCAGCACAATTTGTATCTCATCTCGGACGAGACCTATGACCGCCTGGTTTTTGAAGGGCAACACATCAGCCCAGCCAAATGGGACACAGAAGGCCGGGTCATCAGCATCTTTTCCGTATCCAAGACATATTCGATGACCGGCTGGCGCGTAGGCTATGCGGTGGCCTCGGACGAAGTCGTCGCAGCTATGACCAAGATTCAGGAACCGATGGTTTCGTGTGTGAACACTGTGGCCCAGCATGCTGCGATCACAGCATTGCTCGGCCCGCAGGATTGCGTGCAAGAGATGCTCGGTCACTATCGCCGTCGCCGCGATTTGGCCGCGCGGTTAGCCGCGGAACATGGCTTGACCGTCTCGTATCCTCATGGCGCGTTCTATATGCTGATAGATATCTCGGAGCAACCGCTCAACTCTATCGAGTTTAGCTGCAACTTGCTCGAAAACGAGCATGTGGCCGTGGCGCCGGGCAGTAGCTTTGGTTCGCTGTGCGATCGTTACATTCGCATCTCGTTGTGCGCCAACGAAGCCACCCTCACCGAAGGTTTCGCACGGCTGGCTCGCTACCTCCATAGCGTGGCAACGCCCGCCGAAGCCATGTGCATTCCGCAGACAGCCTAACTCGGCGACGGCCAGATCGCATTATTATCCGAGAAACCGTGTCAAACCAAATGATAATATCACCGAGGGGGATCGTTCACTCAATTGATAATGTCACTTCTGCCCGTTCGCTTCTTTCTCGGGGGTAGGGGGCAGGAATAGCGTCTGATAGACATCCTCCGACTGTGCCGGGGAAGCATTGGGCAGCGCAAAGTGAAGTGCGCCCCCAAAACTGGACAGTATTTTGACGATTGCTAATTCATGCTGGA
>CAZYPJ010000209.1:0-7145 GCA_964649365.1 uncultured Anaerolineales bacterium
CGACCAGGATTTGGTTGTGGGTCTGCTCGCGCTGGTCGTGGCTGCCGCCCAAGCCCGCGCCGCGCTGGCGGCCCACGGCATCAATTTCGTCCACAAAGACGATGCAGGGGCTGTTGCGCTTGGCCTGGTCGAATAGATCGCGTACGCGGCTGGCGCCCACGCCCACAAACATCTCGACGAACTCCGAACCGCTGATGCTAAAGAAAGGCACGCCGGCCTCGCCCGCCACCGCGCGCGCCATGAGCGTCTTGCCCGTGCCCGGAGGCCCCACCAGCAGCACGCCATTGGGGATGCGTGCGCCCAGCGCGGTAAAGCGCGCCGGATCTTTGAGGAACTCGACCACCTCTTGCAGCTCTTGCTTGGCCTCGTCGGCCCCGGCCACGTCATCGAACGTACTGGAGGGCCGGTCGCCGGTAAACATGCGCGCGCGGCTCTTGCCGAACGAGAGCGCCTGATTGTTGCCGCTCTGCGCCTGGCGCAACATGAACACCAGGAACAGGCCAATCAATACCAGCGGCACGATTTGGATCAATACGATGCCCCAGTTTTCCCACATGCTGGGGCGCACGGCAGTCACCTCGCTAATGGCGCCCATCGCCTCGGGCGTCACGCCCAGAGCTTGCAGCGTTTCGCCGATGCCGACGTTGGTCTCTTTGCGCGAAGAATAGACCTGCTGATCGCCCACCAGCATCAATTTGATCTGGCCGTCGGTGGTGATGCTAAGCTTCTGAACCTTGCCCTCGCGGATGTATTCGGCCACTTTGCTGATGGCGATCTCGCGGCTATTATCGGGCGTTGCTAAAAAGCTATAGAACAAAGCAATACTCGCAACCAAAATCAATAAATAAACAAACGCATTTTTCGGCACACTGGGTCTCACGTGATCCTCCACACATCGCCGCGCCGGCGACTGCTATTCAAAAGATAGGCGCGACTGTCGCGCCACGTTCTTGCCATAATCGCAGTGTATTTTACCACATAAAGTCAAAAATGAAAAGCAGAACGCGCTGCGAATCCAACAGCGAATTGGGATTAGTCCAGCCCGCATTGGGCAACGGCTTGCAACCAGATTGCGACGGCAGGCCAGGCGAGGCCGACGAACGCCGCTACGGCGCCGCCAAGAATGGCGCCCACCAGTACGTCGAACAGGTAGTGCGCCGATAAAGCCACTCGCGCTAGGCAAACGCCCACCGCCCACGCCAGCAAAGGGAGGCGTGCGCCGGGGTAAACTGATGAGGCGCAGAGCGCAATGCAAGCCACGCGCGCTGCATGGCCCGAAGGAAAGGAATAGACATCATAGCGAGGCAACGAACTCCAGCGGGCGCTGGCCGATCCTTCGGGCCGCCTGCGACGTGCGCTGAACTTGATGGCTGTGACGAGCAATGCTGTCAACGCCACAGCGGCAGCGATAGGCGCCAACACCCAACGGTCGGTGGGCCTTCCGGCGATGAGGGCAACTAGCCCGATGCCCAACCATAGGGCGCCGTCGCCGGCGTGGGCCAGCACAGCGCTGCTGTGATAGAGCGCGCGATGCTCGCGCGCAGCGCCCGCCATCCGCGCCGACCAGCGTTGATCCCATGCGGCGACGCACGCTTGAGCGGCGCGCAGGCGCTGAAACATCATCGCCTCACCTCCGTCCCATGTCGCGCAGCACTACTTCCAAGTGGTGCTGCTTGTCTACGTCCATGCCAAGCTCGGCGTAAGAAGAAGAGATCGCTTTGCAGCTTCCACCCAACACGCGGCTGACGCGTCGTTCGGCGTCTATCAGACGCAGGCGGTGGGTAGCGAAACGCAGCGCCACGCCCAGCCCGATGATCTTGGCCAGGCGCCAGGGGCTTTTGCGGCTGGCCGTCAACGAGCGCGCGAATTCGATATTGCCCGCCACCAGGCGCGGACGCACCCGAAAAATATCGCCGCCGCAGAATTGGCCCTCAACCAGGCGTGTAAAAGTGCGCCCCGATCCGGGGAAACGCGCCTCCATCACCTCACGACGGATGATGGGGTAGCACAAATCGGCGTCGCAGGTTTCGCACTGATTCAAGAAATCGTTGACGGCCTCGGGGCTGAGCAACGGGACATCGGTGCTGGCAAAAACCACTGGGTCTGAGCCTTCATGAGCTTCCAGCGCCGCCAGGCAATTATCCACAATCGCGCCTCGGCTTGGTATATAGATTACCGGAATAGAGAGCGGCGCGCCGGGCCATTCGCTTTCCTTCAACCCCACCAGAATAAGTCGCCTGACTCGCCCCGAAGCGCACAGCGCCTCGGCCACATAACGCAACATAGGCTTGCCGGCGATGTCAAGCAGCGCCTTATGGCTGAACCGCGAGTCGGTGGGGGACAAGGCGGGTTCGGCGGAACGCCCGGCGAGGATGATGGCGTCGTATTGTAGAGAGTGAGACGACATGGGCGGCGCTCCTTTCGTAGCTCGCGGCTCGAATACAAACAAGACCTGACGTAACGCCAGGTCTATGTGCGCCAATGGTGCGATGGGCCCACCCGGGATCGAACCAGGGACCAACCGGTTATGAGCCGGCCGCTCTAACCACTGAGCTATGGGCCCGTTGCTTATACAACGGCATTGTACCATACGGATGGGGCAGCGTCAAACCCTTTGCTCTACCATAGTTGTGCACTGGCGCTTGACAGCGCTCCCAGCCGATGTTACGCTCTCTCCCACGCCCAGGCGATCAGTCCCCCGCTTGGGTGCGCGCTGTTGTTTCGAGGTCGGTCGTTATTGCTATGTCATCCCCTTGGAGAGACATCATGCCGCATCCGATCTCGCCCTGCACGCCCCGGCAACGCATGGTCAACGCCTATCGCGGCGCATGGTCGGATATGCGCCCTTGCGCGCCCGAGTTCTGGTACTATGTGCCGGCGCGCGTGGTGGGGGCCGATATGGTCGCGTTCGAGCGCGAGATCCCCTTGTGGCAGGCGCATCAGCGCACCTTTGCCCACTATCGCACTGAGGGGTGGAGCATCGTCTGGCCCGACCGGCCCAACCCCGCCGTTGAGACGAGTAGCACGTTTCGGCGCGTGGGCGAGGGACGCTACGAAGAGACGACCACGACCCACACGCGCTGCGGCGATCTCGCCAGCCGCAAGCTGTACGATGTGCGTGAGCCATCGTGGGTGGTCGAGCGGCCCATCAAGCGCCTCGACGCCGACTGGGACGCCTGGATCGAGACCGCCTTTCCCCCCATCGCGCTGCACGATTACACCCGCGCTAACCGGGCGCTGGCCGCCGTGGGCGAAGATTATCTACTCGAGGTGATGGTGGGCGGCATGTTTTTCGATTTCATCGCCGAGCCGCTGGGGCTGGAAGCTGGGATCGCGGCATTGATTGACTATGAGGACCGCTACGTCCGCTTGCACCAGCGCTATATCGAGTACATGATCGAGGAGACGCGCGCCATTTGCGAACACACCGCCGACGCGCCGTTGTTCATCTATTGCGCCTGGTCGTGCGCCTCGCTGATCGGCCCGCGCCTGTGGCGCAAATGGGATGCGCCCGTGGTGGAGGCCATCGCCGCCGAGGCGCATCGTCATGGGCGGCTGGCGCACCTGCACTACCACGGCAAATGCATGGCCAACCTGCCCGACTTGACCGTCTCCGGCGTGGATTGCATTTGCCCGTTCGAGCGCCCGCCTGGCGGCGACGTGACCGACCTGGCTGCCGTGCGCGCGTTCTTGGGCGGGCGCGTGACGATGAACGGCAACGTGCACACCGTCGAGACGCTGATCCGAGGGACGCCCGCCGACGTGGAGCGCGAAGTGGCCGAGATCATCGCGGCGTTCGCGGGCGAGCCGCGCCTGATCATCGGCACCGGCGACCAAGTAGGCGGCGACACGCCCGACGAGAACATTCACGCCATGATCGCGGCGGCGCGGCGATGGGGGCAAACATCGTAGGGGCGATCCTGCGTGATCGCCCGAGGCGGCCACACCAGGCCGCCTCTACCGGCGCGCACATCGGCCCATGTCTCTATGAAAGGCTACGCCAATGGGTGAGTCGCCGATAGGCCGTTATCGGATAGTGGTGGACGAGGGGCCGCCGCGCGGCGATCTCTATGAACTGGAGCAGATTACCACCTATCGGGTGGTGGATACGCACTCGAATCAGGTCGCGCTGACGTTCGAAGGCCGCTTTAGCGCGCGCTTGAGCGCCGACACGGGCCTGTGGGCCGACGAAACCGCCTCTGGCGCGCTCGACGTGGCGCTTACGCCCGATGGCCGCGCCGTTCTCGTGCGCTACGCCGACGGACGCAAAGAGACCACGGCGCTGCCCGAATGACAGCGCGCCACAGGGCGCAGAGAATAAAGGAGCGTAATGACCAAACTCGGGCCTGATGATAGACAGGGATACAAAGACATCGAGGTCGTCCAGGGATACGATCGCTGGGCCTCTACTTATGAGGGCAAACCTAACCCGCTCATCATGCTGGAAGAGCCGACGACTCTGGAACTCGTCGGGGACGTTCACGGCCAGCGGGCGCTCGACTTGGGTTGCGGCGCCGGGCGCTATTGCGCGCTCCTGGCAGAGCGCGGCGCTGCGGTGATCGGCTTGGACCCCTCATCCGGTATGCTGGAACGGGCCAAACTCAAGATCGCGCCAACTTGCTTCTTTGAGCTACGCCCAGGGACGTTAGAGACGACCTATTTCCCCGATGAGCATTTCGACCTGGTGGTATCGGCTTTGACCCTGAGCCACCTGCCCGAGTTGGAGCCGACGATGAGCGAAATCGTTCGCGTCCTCAAGCGGGGCGGCCGCTTCATCATCTCGGATATCCATCCCTACTGGCCCGTTTCCGGTCACGATTATACCGAGTTCTACGATGAGACGGGCCAGGAATACCGCATTCCCGAGTATCCGCACCTCGTCGAGGAATACTGGCGCCTGTTTGGCCGGCTGGGTATGCGCCTCGATGACATTCGGGAGCCGCGGATTGACGCCCGCTTGGTCGAGCATTTCCCATCCTTGCAGGATTATCAGGGCATCCCCCTGGCGATCATCCTCAAGGCGCACAAGCTTTCCTGATCCGATAGCGATGCGCTGCGTAGGGGCGATCCTGTCTAATCGCCTTGTGCGGCGCTGCATCAATAGAAGGCGATAACGATGGATAGCGATAATCCCGTCGAGTTGTGCATCGCGGCCACCCGCGCCGAGTTTGCGAGGCGGCGCAACCAGGCCCTCGCGCTCGCGTTGCGGGCCTGGGAGGCCGCCTCAGACGAGTATGAGGCCTGTATCGCCGCGCACTATGTGGCCCGCTACCAGGAGAACCTCTGCGAGGCGTTGCACTGGAACCAGGAGGCGTTGACGTGCGCCGAGTCCGCCGCACGCGCTGGCGATGAGCGCGTGCGCCCCTTTTATCCCTCGCTCTACCTGAACCTGGGGCGCGCTTACGAGTTGCTGGGCAACCAGTCCGAGGCGCAACGCTATTACGATCTGGCTGCCGAACTGGGGGTAAGCCATCAAGGAGAATCAGCCTGCGAGAACGATGGGGGGGCGTTCTAGCGCGACGCAGCGGTATAGTATCGCTTCCCGTTTGGCCCGATGACGAACCGGCTGCGGAGGTCGGCCAAGCCAGGGCCAAACTTGGCTTCCAGCTCCGCGCGGAATTCGTATAGCATCTCTTTGATATAGATGTCGTGAATGACGACCTCGGTGATCGGCATGACCAACCCCGGGTGCATCGTCCAGGCGGCGCGGCTCTCTTCGCCGAGCGATACGATCCCGGCCACGATCTCACGGTCATCCACGCTGGATACAAGCCACCGCCCGCCGTATTCGGCGGTGATCTGTTCGCTCATATCGTGGTGATAGACTTGGGCGAAATCGAAATCCACCTCGCCGTAAGACACGATCAAAATCTCGACGCCTCGCTGCGCCGCCTGCCTCAAGACATCCTCAAGCTCCTCGGCGTCTTCTTTCCATATCTCGAGCAACACGCGATACTTTGCCCCTCTGATCGCCTCTTTCACCCGGCTCATGATGGCTCCGTGGCCCGATATGTTGTAAATGCTCTCCCGATTCTTGGAGGACAAGCTGTATTCCGCTAACGCCTCTTGCGCAGCGCGAAAAGTATGCTCCGCGCGGCGCTTGCGCTGCGCAATCAGTTCGTCCGGCGGCAGAGGGACATAGAGCGGCGTGCTCTCCTGGCTGACCATAATATCGCCACGATTCACCATGCCGCCAAGGATCTCATAGATCTTGGAGCGCGGCACGCCGGAATTGAGCGCCACCGCATAGCCCGAAAGTGGAGCTTTTTCCAACAGCGCCAGATATACCTTGGCCTCGTACTCGGTGAAATCTAGCTCTCGCAAGATCGCCAATACTTCTGCTTTCATACCGCCCCCTGCAAGCCATCAGCATCCATCTCTCCAACCAGTATACTACGAGTTTGACAGGAACGAGTAATGGGCTTACAATTCGTATTAGCTACTAAGGTAGTCACTACATGGTATGTGCATCAACCTCGATGTGCAAGGATGTGCCTCATGAACGATGCAACCAGACCGGAATCGAGGGCGGGAATAGCCCAATCCTATGCCTTTACAGTCGCCGCCTTGCTGATATGGAGCACCTCGTTCATCGGCACCAAGATCGCCTATGCCACGTTTCCGCCCATCACGCTGGGGGCGTTGAGATTCGTGATCGCATCGGCGGTCCTCGGCGTCGCCCTCATCGGCGGCAAAGCGCACGTCAAGCCCACGCTCAAAGACTTGGGCGTCATGGCGGTACCCGGCGTCGTTGGGATAGCGCTCTAGTTTCCGCGGGAGAATACCGGGGGCAGCCTGACGACAGCCTCCAACGCTGCGCTGATTATCGCGTCTTACCCAGCCATCACAACCCTGCTTGAGCTTGTGATCTACAGAATCAAACCCTCCGCTTCCAAGGTTGCCGGCATCCTGATTGCCATGGCGGGAGTTTATCTCTTGTCATCCACGAGCGGCAATGAGGGGAATCAAAGCCAGCATGTTGGCGATCTGATCCTGGTCGCAACCGGCGTTGTGTGGGCTTTGTACAGCTTTACCACCCGCAAGGTTGTCGCCCGGTATCCGGCAGTGACGGTGTCGTTCTACCAAACAAACGCCGGCGTGATATGCATCATCCCCCTGTCCTAGACCCAACTGGCACGCTGGCC
>CAZYPJ010000210.1:0-7061 GCA_964649365.1 uncultured Anaerolineales bacterium
AGTTTGTTTCGGATTGGCCGCCATTCAAGGATATGGTATAATGACGCACGTAATCTATCAAGAGATCGGGTTCTCATGTCTATCCTCAGTTTTCAAGGTCTGGGCAAGTATTACGGCGCACAGGATGTGTTCGCCAATCTGGAGGGCGCCATCGCGCGCGGCGACAAGGTCGCCCTGGTGGGGCCGAACGGCGCGGGCAAGACCACGCTGCTGCGCATCATCCTCGGCCTGGAAGAGCCGAGCGTCGGCGAGGTGCAACGCGCCCGTGGGCTGCGCATCGGGTATCTGCCGCAAAAGCCCGAACTATCGAGCCAGCAGACGCTCTATGGCGAGATGCTGGACGTGTTCGCCGCGCTGCGCGAGCAGCAGCGGCAACTGGCCGCGCTGGCCGACGAGATGGCCGCCTCTTCCGACCCTGACCTATTGGAGCGTTACGCTCAGGCCGAGCATCGCTTCGACCACGCCGGCGGCTATGAATACGAGAACCACATCCGCCGCGTGTTGAGCGGCCTGAGTTTCGGCGCCGAGACCTACGACTGGCCCATCGGGGTGCTCAGCGGCGGGCAGATCACGCGGGCGCTGTTGGCCAAGCTATTGCTGCAAGAGCCGGAGCTGCTCATCCTCGACGAGCCGACCAACTATCTCGACCTGGCCGCGCTGGAGTGGCTGGAGACTTACCTGCAAGAGTGGAAGCAGAGCCTGCTAATCGTCTCGCACGACCGCTATTTCCTCGACAAGGTCGTCACGCGGGTGTGGGAACTGAACTATGGTACGCTGGAAGCCTATCGGGGCAACTATACCAGCTATGTCGTCCAGCGCGAGGAGCGCATGGAGCGCCGCCAGCGCGAATACGACGAGCAGCAAGAGCTGATCGCCGAGACGGAAGAGTTTATCCGGCGCTATAAAGCGGGCCAGCGCACCAAAGAGGCGCGCGGGCGCGAGCTGCGGCTCAACCGCCTGGAGCGCATCGAGGCGCCCAAACACGACAAACACATCCGCCTGCGGCTGAACGCCACGCTGCGCTCAGGCGAGCAAGTGCTGCTCAGCGAGGGCGGGGCCATTATCGGCTACCCTTCGCGGCCCGACGCCGACCCCGCGCAAGGGCCGACGCCGGAGCACGTCCTGCTCGATACGGGCGATTTCTTGATCCGCCGGGGCGCGCGCGTGGCGCTGCTGGGGCCGAACGGTTCGGGCAAGACGACCTTCCTGCGCACCATCCTGGGCGAGATTCCTCCGCTGCGCGGCAGGATTCGCCTCGGCGCCAGCGTCAAGATCGGCTATCTGCCGCAAAAGCAGGATTGGCTCGACCCCGACCGCAGCGCGCTCGACGCCGTGCTCGACGCCAAACGCATGGAGTTGGAGGCGGCGCGGTACGTGCTGGGCCGTTGCCGCTTCTCCGGCGACGATGTCTATAACCGCATCGGCGACCTTTCGGGCGGCGAACGCTCGCGGGTGGCGCTGGCCATCCTCACCCTGCAAGGGGCCAACTTTTTGCTGCTCGACGAGCCGACCACCCACCTCGACGTGGCCTCGCAAGAGATCTTGCAGAGCGTGCTGGATGGGTTCGACGGCACGATCCTGCTCGTCTCGCACGACCGCTACCTGATTGACGCCATGGCCACGCACGTCTGGATGGTGCGCGATGGTCGCCTGCATCAATACGAGGGCAACTATCAGGATTATCTGGCCGCGCGCGAGCAAGAGCGCGCCGCCGCTCAGACCGCCGCCGTGACCAAAGCCGCGCCCGAAAAGGATTGGGACGAGCGCCGCCGCCGCGACCGCGCTGAGCAACGCAGCGTCCGCCAAAAGGCCGAGCGCTTGCAGGCGCTAGAGAGCGAGATCGAGCAGCACGAGCGCCAGCTTTCGATGCTGACGCAGATGATGGATCTGGCCAGCTCGCCCCGCGACCTGGCGCGGCTGCAATCGTTGAGCCGCGACTATCAGCAGCTCGAGGCCACGTTGGCCGAGCGGCTGGAAGAGTGGGAGCGCGCCGCCAGCGCCCAGGAGGAGGCGTAGCGTGTACGTCATCGGGCTGACGGGCAACATCGCCACAGGCAAGAGCGCCGTTGCGCACATGCTGGGCGACCTAGGCGCCTACCTGCTCGACGCCGACGACCTGGTGCACGAGTTGATGCGCGTCGGCACGCCGGTGTACGAAAGGATCGTGGCGCGTTTCGGGGCCGCCGGCGTCCTCGGCGCCGATGGCGAAATAGACCGCAAAAAGCTGGGGGCGATTGTGTTCGCCGACGAGGCCGCCCTGCGCGACCTGGAGGCCCTCATCCACCCCACGGTAGTCGCAGAGAGCTTGCGCCGGCTGGAGCAGGCGGCCTCCACCTATGAAGTGGCCGTAGTCGAGGCGATCAAGCTACTGGAAGCCAACATGCACCGCTATTGCGACGCCATCTGGGTGGTGGTCTGCTCGCGCCAGCAGCAGGTCGAGCGGCTGGTGCGCACGCGCGGCCTTACCGTGGCCGAGGCCGAGCTGCGCATAGCCGCGCAGTCCCCGGCGGCGGACAAGGTCGCCCGCGCCCATGTCGTCATTGATAACAGCGGCAGCCTGGAGGCCACCCGCCTCCAAGTGCTCAACGCCTGGGCCGGCATCCCGGCGAGGGTGATCCCGCCGGCCGTCCCCGGCCAAAACGCGGAACGTGAGTGACGCCGATGAACAAACTGCGCGAATTCGCATCGCTCCATCCCCGCCTGGCCCGCTGGGCCGTGTTGGCGGTGGGGATGGTCATCATTCTGTTGTTTGCGGCCAAGGGGAAAGGATTGGAGCCAGGCCAGTTGCTGGGCCTGGTGGGGGCGACCATCGCGCTGGCCGGGGCCTGCGCCTGGATCATCGGGCTGGAATGACGGGGGGAGAATCTATGGACGCTTCTGCGCGACCATTGCGCGTGCTGATTATGGCCGCCGAGCTATCGCCTTACGCCAAGACGGGCGAGGTGGCCGATGTGGTCGGCGCGCTGGCCCTGGCGCTCCACCAACTCGGCCACGATGTGCGCGTGGCCATCCCGCGCTACGCCGACATCGCCCCGGAGCAGTTCGGGCTGACGCCCCTGATCGAGGCGCTGCCCACGCCGATGGAGCGGCACCAGGATATCGCCCGCGTCTATCAGGCGCAGCTGGGCGAGGTTCCCGTCTATCTGGTGGATAGCGCCAAATACTTTGGCCGCCAGACGATGAACGGCCACCTGGACGACGCCGAGCGCTTTATCTTTTTCTGCCGCGCTGCGTTGGAGGCGCTGCGCAGGCCCGAGCTGGACTGGCGGCCCGACATCATCCACTGCCACGACTGGCAGACGGCCATCGTCCCCAATTGGTTGCGCACCCTCTATGCCGCCGACCCCTTCTATCATGACATCGCCACAGTGTTTACTGTGCATCGCGCCTCGCACCAGGGCATCTTTGGCTACCGCATCTTGCAGGTGGCGGGCATCGAGACTTATGGCTTTATCTACCATTCTGACCTGGCCGACCTGAACGACGTGGTGAACCTGTTGGGGCGCGGCATCTATCTGGCCGACGCTGTGACCACGGTGAGCGAGCGTTACGCCCAAGAGTTGCAGACGCCTGAATTCGGCGAGCGGCTCGACCCCTTGCTGCGCGAGAAAAAAGACCGCTTTTGGGGGATTCTCAACGGCATAGACACCGACGCCTACAACCCCGCCACAGATCTCTATATCGCCTCGCGCTACGACCTGGAGTCGCTCCACCTGCGGCCTGCCAACAAGCGGGCGCTCCAGGAATCGGCGAGCCTCGATGTGAATCCGGCGGCGCCGCTGCTGGGCATGGTATCGCGCTTGAGCGACGAAAAGGGCCTCGACCTGCTGACCGGCATTCTCGACCCGCTGATGGCCAACCTCAACGTCCAGATCGCCATCCTGGGGGTAGGCGAGCCGAAATATCACACCCTGCTCGCCGAACTCAAGGCGCGCTATCCGCATCGGCTGGGCCTCTGGCTGACGTTCAACGACGCCATTGCCCGTCTGATCTTTGCCGGCAGCGACCTGTACCTCATGCCCTCGCGGGTCGAGCCGTGCGGCCTGGGCCATCTGCGCGCCATGCGTTACGGCAGTGTGCCCGTGGTGCGGGCCGTCGGCGGCCTAACCGACACGGTGCGCAACTATGATCCGGCGGTGCGTTCGGGCAATGGGTTCAGCTTTGCGCCCTACGACCCCTGGGCGCTCTACACCGCCATCGTGCGCGCTGTGGAGGTCTATCGCCACCGCGACCTGTGGGCGCTGTTGCAAGGGCGCTGCATGGCGCACACCTACTCGACCCTGCGCGCCGCGCAGCGCTACGTCGAGGTCTATCGGCGCGCCCAAGCCTGGCATGGCAACAGGAACGGGGCGTGAAACAGCACCTGGCCGTCGTCAGCGGCGGCGCCGAGCCTGTCCCCGGCGCGCGGCTGCTCTATCTCGATTGTCCCTCCTTGCGCGCCGGCGCCCGGCCGGGCCAGTTCATCCTGATCCGCCAGGGGGCGAGTTACGACCCCTACCTGCGTTTCGCGTTGCCCCTTCACCGGCTGACGGAGCAGGGCGCGGCGCTCTACTTTCGTCCCGCCAGCCCGGCGCTGGCCTGGCTGGCGGCGCAGCCCATCGGCGAGGCGTTGGACGTGCTGGGGCCGTGCGGGCGCGGGTTCGATCTGCCCGCGCAGGTACAAGAGATCGGCCTGATCGCCCAGGGGATGGGAATCGCGCCGCTGTTGAGCATCCTCGACGCGGCGCGCGGCCCGGCGCAGTTGATCCTCGCCACGCCCACCGCCGGGCAGGTCTATCCCAAAGAGCTGTTGCCCCGCCACGTGGAATATATCCCCTGCGTGGGCCACGAGCAAGGCGAGGCGCTGCGCGCCGCCATCGTGCAGACCAGCCGCTGGGCGGCCAAGCTCTATGTTGCCGGGCCGACGGCGCTCTACCGCCAGGCGCGCCAGGCGCTAGAAACCACCCATCTCACCTTTCGCGCCGGCCAGGCCGAGGTCTGGTGGGAAAGCGAGATCGGCTGCGGCCTGGGGGCTTGCCAGGCGTGCGTCATCGAGACGCGCCGCGGCCCCAAGCGCGTCTGCGTGGATGGCCCCGCGTTCGACCTGTACGATCTGCTGCTCGATTGAGGCATGAACATGCTCGCACATTGGAGAATCGTCCTCATCCTGCTGGCGCTGTCGTTGGCGATGGCTGGCTGCGCGCCAGAGTCGCCGGGCGCAGCGCTCGGCGCGCCTGCCGCCGCGCTGCTCGCCAGCGCCACGCCGCCCGCCATCCTCACTGTCGCCGCGCCCACCGTCGCGCCTTCGCCTACGGCCAGCGCGTCGCCCAGCGCCACAGCGCCTCAGCCCACGCCCACCGCCCCGCCCTCGCCGCGCCCGACGGCCACGCCCATCGCGTTGCCTCCATTGATCGCCATTGACCCCGGCCACGGCGGGGCCGACGCCGGCGCCGTGCATTTGAATGCGCGCGGGCGCGCCGACGTGGTCGAAAGCGAGGTCGTTCTCGACCTGGCGCTGCGTCTGCGCGACATCCTGCTGGAGCGGGGCTATCGCGTCTTGCTGACGCGCGACGGCGATTATTCTGTGCACAACACCGACGCCGACGTGAACGGCGATGGCCACGTCAACCACTTGGATGAAGCCCAGCTTCGCGTGGACATGGTCAACGGGGCCGAGGCCGATGTGCTGCTGGCGCTGCACCTGAACGCCTACCTGGGCGAGGACGACCAGTCGGTGGCGGGGACGCTGACGCTCTATTGCGCCGACCGCCCCTTTACCGAGCGCAGCGAGCGCCTGGCCGAGCTGGTGCAAGAAGAGGTATTGGCCGCTTTCGATGACCTGGGTTACGCCAGCCGCGATCGCGGCGTGCAAGCCGACCAGACGCTCGACACGCCCGATAGCCTCGGCGAGCACATCGTGGTGCTGGGGCCGGAATCGGAGCGCATCGCGCGCCCGTGCCTGGCCCCCGGCGCGCTCAGCGAGCCGCTGTTCCTCACCAACGACCGCGAGGCGCGCCTGGCCGCCGACCCGCAAGTGCGCGCTCGCCTGGCGCTGGCCTACGCCGACGCTCTGGAAGCCTACCTGCGCGAATACCCCACCCGCTGGGAGGCGCCATGATCTCGTGCGCCATCTACCTGGGCAGCGGGCGCAAACATGAACTGGCGCTCGCCAGCCCTATTCTGGTCGCCTCGGGCGCGCTGGGCTACGCCCCGGCGGATCGCGCCTGGTGCGACCCGCGCCAGGTGGGGGCGTTCGTCACGCCGCCGCTCACCTGGCAGCCCCAGGGCGGCGCCGAGCCGCCTCGCCTGACGCGCACCGTCGCCGGGTTCCTGCTGCACACAGGCCGCCGCAACCCGGGGCTGCGCGCTGCGCTCAAGAGCTATGGCAAAGCCTGGCGCGCCTTGGAAACGCCGGTGATCGCGGCCCTCTATGGCCGCTCGGAGAGCGATTTCGCGCAGATGGGCGCGCACCTATCGAGCGCCGAAGGGATCGCGGCGGTAGAGTTGCACCTGCCCCACGCCATGGGCGCGCGGCAGGTCGGCGATTGCATCCGCGCCTGCCAGCGCGAGCTGGCGCTGCCCTGCCTGGCGCGCCTGCCCTTTGCCAACCCCGTTCCCGTCGCCGTGGCCGCCCAAGAGGCCGGGGCCGACGCGCTGATCGCAACCGCGCCGCCCCTGGGTCGCGGCTGGCGGGCCGAGGGCGGTTCGCTCTACGGCCCGCTGCACAGCCCCGCGCTGGCCCCGCTCTACGCCCAGACCGTGTATGAGGTCGCGCAGCGCGTCGAAATCCCCATCATCGGGCGCGGCGGCGTCGCCGAGCCGACCGACGCGCTGGCGTTGCTGGCCGCCGGGGCCTCGGCGGTGCAGTTGGATAGCATCCTCTACCTGCGCCCCACGGCCTGCGACGAGTTCTACGCCGCGCTAGAGCGCGAGATGGAGCGCCGCCAGGCGGCGAATTGGGACGAGCTGTTGGCGAAGCTGCGACAGAGAGACGCCAGCCGCTAAAACGTTTGGTGTGAAATGGCGTTCGGAGATGAAAGGAAGGTGGGCGTCGCGCGGGGTAAGCCTCTGCGAGCCAGTAG
>CAZYPJ010000211.1:0-6993 GCA_964649365.1 uncultured Anaerolineales bacterium
GCCCGAACTATGCTACTTGGTTCTATGCGCTCCATATCTATCGTCAGGCCTTTGAGTATTTCCGCATGGGATATGGCTCGGCCCTCGCCTGGATATTCGCGGTAGGAGTGTTGTTCTTTACTTGGCTGCAAATGAGGGCCTCACAAAAGTGGGTCTTTTACGCAGGAGGTAGCTGACAATATGGCACAATCCGCCCTCACTCATTCCGCTCTTCCAGTCGGCGCCAGCAAGAGTATGCGACGGCAACGAGCCATCAACCGCACCATCATGTACATCATCGTCGCGATATTGTTGGTGATCTTTGCGTTTCCGTTGTACTATATGGTCATCACATCCTTGATGACCCAACTCGAGACCTACAAATGGCCGCCGCTGTTGTATCCTAAATCTTGGCGCTGGGTCAACTACCCCGACATGTTCGCCAAGGTGCCTTTTGCGCGGTGGTTTGCGAACTCGGTGTTTGTGGCTCTGTTCCAAGTCACTGGTGCGACTTTGTCGAGCATGATCGTGGGCTATGGGTTCGCGCGCTTCCGCTTTCCCCTCAAGAACTTGCTGTTTGTGATCACGTTGGGGACGATGATGTTCCCCGCTCAGATCACCTTGATCCCCCAATTTGTGCTGTTCAACAAGCTCAAGTGGATCAAGACGTTCTACCCGCTCATTGTGCCGCCCTTCTTTGGCGGCGGGGCGTTCAATATCTTTTTGATGCGCCAGTTCATTATGCAGATACCACGCGAATTCGATGAGGCTGCTTTGATTGACGGCGCGGGTTATCTGCGCACCTTCTTCTCGGTATTGTTGCCGCTCGTCAAGCCGGTTGTGGCCACCGTCGCGATTATCGGATTCATGGGTAGCTGGAATGCGTTTCTCGAACCATTGCTTTACCTCAAATCCACTCCCATGTTCACGCTGGCAGTCGGCCTGTGGTTCTGGGATAACCAACCCGCAGTGGGCGAGCTTTCGTGGACCCATTTGCTGATGGCGATGTGTGTGGTTATGGCAGCGCCTTGTATCATCCTGTTCTTTGCAGCCCAACGGGTCTTTGTACAAGGCATCGTGATGTCGGGCATCAAAGGGTGACAGAATAACGGGACGAGATACTATTTGCGCCATTTGGTGTCGCTCTGGGAAGGGGGTGATTGCTCGTATAGGATACAAGCAGTCTTGCTGAACTAGGAATTGGTAATGTTCAAACACAGTGAGGAGAAAAGAGAAATGGCCAAGATTACGCGTCGTGAATTGCTCAAATGGGGTATGGTCGGTACCGGGGCCGTCGTTCTTGCGGCTTGCGCGCCCAAAGAGCCGACTCCGGCGCCCAAGCAAGAAGAGCCCAAAAAGGAAGAACCTACCGCCGCCCCTGCTGCTCAAGAACCTGCCAAGTCGGAAGGCGCCGTCGCATTGCGCTTTCTCGTCCGTCAGGGCGATATGGGCGGCGCTATGCGCGAATTCGCCAAGCGCTACGCCGACGAGTCGAACGGCAAGATCACGGTTACGACCGAAGAAGTACCTTGGGCTGAAGTGCCCAAGACCCTGGAGACCCAGCTTGTCACCGACACGATGGTGGATTTGACCTGGGGCGACACCGCCTGGTGGCCCTACCTGGCCAAGCGCGGCGCCTTCCTCGTTATCGAGGATATGGTCGCAGAAGAAAAGATTGACCTCAAAGAGTGGTTCAACATCGAATGGTTCCGCAAGTGGACCAACGGCAAGCTCAGCGGCCTCGGCGGCGACGCAGGCATCAACCACATTTTGGCGTTCTACAACAAGACGTGGGTCACCGAAGCGTGGGGCAAAGAGCCGACCGACGATTGGACCATGGACGACTATGTCGAGTGCATGGCCGCTTGTGTCAAGGCCAAAGGCAAGGGCTACTTTGGCGGCAACGGCCCAATCGGCGGCAACCACGTTTGCGATGGTTGGGTGCGCAACTGGGGAGGGTTCTACATCAACCCCGAAGGCGACAAGTCATTGTTTGCTGAAGCCAAGTGTCAAGATGGCATCAAGTGGATGATCGAGCAACTCAAAAACGGCAACTGGCCGGGCCGCGAAGACTCGGCCGAGGGCGAGACCAAGATGTTCTTGGCTGGCAAGCAAGCCATTCTGATCTCGAACCCAGGCGCTTCGCAAGGCATGGTTGCGGGCTGCAAAGAGAATGGCATCGAGCTGGGTGTGTGCCTGGCCCCGAAAGGCCCCTCATGCTTTGAGACGCCGCCGCGCCGCGCATTCATCCCCTACTCGAATACCTACGGCATTTGGGCCAAGACCAAGTACCCCAAAGAAACCTTTGGTCTGTTGCTGCGCGTCACCAGCGTCGAGGCGCAAAAGTGGCTCACCATGCAGACAGGCAAGCAGCCTGGCGCTCGCTTGGCCACCTGGTACGACGCCGACATCGTCGCCAAGTTCCCGTGGTTCCCCAAGGTTGCCGATCTGATGAAGGAATGCACAGATGCCTTCTCGATGCCTGGCAACACCCGTTATAACGAGTGGAAGGACGTAGGCGATAACGAGATCAAACCTATTGTCTATGGCGACGTCGAGTACAACGACGCCAACGTACAGACTGTTAACGATCACCTGCAAGAAATCCTCGATCTGCCCATGCCCGGCGGTAGCTGATAACCGCTTTCGTGCGGTCGCATAGTATGTCGCCAGCCCTCTCGAACCATCGAGAGGGCTGGTTCTTTTGCTTGACCGCTCGGCGAAAATCAAGTACAAACCTCCTAGATAACAAACGCACGGCGAGCCACAACCTCGCCGGCGTTAGCGGAGGATAGAATGACAAGCGCACACACTCAGCCTACAGCACTAATGGCCTGGCAGCCATTCGCCATTCCCGCACTGGAACGAATGGCTGCGCAGATTCGCTGCGATATTATCCGCATGATCTATGCCGCCAAGGAGGGCCACCCTGGTGGATCGCTTTCGGCTGCCGACATCGTCACCGCGCTCTATTTTCGCGTGATGCGTCTCGACCCTGCGCGCCCCGATTGGGCCGACCGCGACCGCTTTGTGCTCTCCAAAGGGCATGCTTGCCCTTTGTGGTATTCGGCGCTGGCTGAACGCGGCTACCTCGATAAACGGCATCTCACGACATTGCGCTGCTTGAACAGCGTGTTGCAAGGTCATCCTGATATGTGCAAGACGCCAGGGGTAGATATGACTGCCGGCTCGCTGGGTCATGGCCTCTCGGCGGGCCTGGGCATGGCGTTGGCGGCTCGTGTGCAGCAGCGCGATTACCGCGTTTGGGTGGTTATCGGCGATGGCGAATCGCAGGAAGGTTCCATCTGGGAGGCAGCGATGGCCGCTGCTGGCTTCAAAGTAGATAATCTAACAGCCATCATGGATCGCAACCGCATCCAGAACGACGATTTCATAGACAACATCATGCCCATCGAGCCGGTGGCCGACAAGTGGCGCGCCTTTGGCTGGCATGTGATCGAAATTGATGGACACAACATGGCCGAAGTAGTCGCGGCGTTGGAAACTTCACGCTCCGTTCGGGGCAAACCCACAATGATCATCGCCCAAACCATCAAAGGCAAGGGTGTGAGTTTTATGGAGAACAATCCCCTCTGGCATGGCCGCGCGCCCAACACCGACGAGGCGCGCCAGGCCCTGCGAGAAATCCAAACAGCAGCCGGATTGGAGATCAACGATGCCTGCAACTAACCCCTACCACCACATCCGACCCGACGTTCTGCCGCTCCTGGCCGATGGGAAGCTGTTCACCGAGGCCGAGCAACGCCAGGCCACTCGGTTTGCCTACGCCGAGGCGATTATCGAAGTGGCTCGCGACACGCCCGAGATCGTCATGCTCAACGCCGATGTCTCCAAGGCGATCCGCACCGACGCCTTTGCGCGCACCTACCCCAATCGCGAGTTCAATTTCGGCATCGCGGAGCAGAACATGGTAGCGGCGGCGGCAGGCATGGCTGCCTGCGGGCTGATCCCTTTTGTCTCGACCTATGCCGTGTTCGTCACCATGCGCGCGCTCGATCAGGTGCGGAACAGCATTTGCTATCCGCGCCTCAACGTCAAGATCGCCGCCAGCCACGGGGGCATCACCCCTGGCCCCGATGGCGTCACCCATCAAGGGCAAGAGGATTTGACATTGATGCGCGCCCTGCCCAATATGACGGTCATTGCCCCCGCCGACTCGCCCTCCACCAAACTAGCCATCCGTGCAGCGGCGGCGCGCTCTGGGCCGGTCTATATCAGCTTGACGCGCGACCCGGCCCCGTTTCTCTATGACGAGAGCTATCCTTTTGCTATCGGGCGCGCGGTGACGGTGCGAGAAGGGCGCGATGCCACCATCATCGCCAACCGCGACATGGTGGCCCACGCGTTGATAGCCGCCGAGAATATGGGCCGCGAAGGGCTTGATGTGCGCGTGTTGGATTGTCACACGCTCAAACCGCTGGATGAGGAAGCCATCCTTCAGGCAGCGCACGAGACCGGCGCCATCGTCACCGCCGAAAACAATGTCTATTACGGCGGGCTGGGCAGCGCCGTAGCCGAGTTGTTGGGCGAGCAACGCCCCACGCCCTTCAAGCGTATCGGCGTGCGCGATACCTTTGCCGAATCTGGCCCAACATTGGCGGTGATGGACAAGTATGGCCTGTCGGCGCGCCACATCGTCGCCGCTGTGCACGATGTGCTCGCCCGCAAAGCCCGCTAAGGGGCAATTATGCCCGTGTGACCGAATGATCGTGTTTGCTGTACCCTGCCAGCGAGGAGGTTCATCATGCCCGTACCCAACGACAAGGAAACACTCTATCGAGTTCTCGACCAGATGGTCGCCGCGCTTCAGGCCGACGAGACTTTCAAGCAACGCATCGCTCACGCCGATGTATCGGTCGGGCTGACCGTCTCAGATCTGGGAGGCGACTACATTTTGGCCTTTCGCCAGGGTGAAATAACTGGCCAGGCGGGCGCGTCGAGCGGCGCGTCCATCGGCGTCACGCTCAACATGGCCACGCTTGACAAGCTGTTCAGCGGTTTGTTGGATGGCGAGTCAGCCTATATGAGCGGCCAGCTTAGATTGCGCGGCGACGAGTGGACTGCACAATCGGCGGCCTACTATATCTCGTTCATTACCCCCGCCTACAAAGCGGCGCGCGGCTGAACGGATGCGCAACTCATGATGTTTGTGCTGAAAAAGATCGTGTCGCAATTCCTGTTGCCATTACCAGCAGCGACGGTGTTTTTTGTCGTTGGCCTGGGCTTGTTGTGGTTCAACCGGCGGCAAAAACTGGGCAAGATCCTGGTTTCGCTGGGATTGTTGGTGTTGTTGCTGGCAAGTAATAGCGTGTTGCCCTACCGCTTGCTCGCGCCGCTGGAGGCCGAGTACCCCGTGTTCGACGTCAGCCAGACGTTGCCGGCAGATCCTGCCTATATCGTCGTCCTGGGCAGCGGGCACACGCCCGATCCGACTTTGACGGCGGCCAGCCGCCTTTCTGAGAAATCGCTAGTAAGGGTGATCGAGGGTGCGCGGCTGCATCACGCCTATCCGCAGAGTACGTTGATTCTCGCGGGCGGAGCGTTGTTCACCACCGAATCCGAAGCCGAGGGCATGGCGCTAGTAGCCGAAGAGTTGGGCGTGCCCGCCGGGAAAATCGTGCGCGAATCGCAATCGCTCGACACCGACGATCAAGCGCGGCTCATCCATCAGATCGTGGGCGATCAGCCTTTCATCCTGGTCACATCGGCGGCGCACATGTCGCGCTCGATGGCGCTCTTTCGCAAAGAGGGGATGACGCCCTACCCCGCGCCTACGGGGCAACTCGTCAAAAGCGGCGGCGGTCTGCCCCCCAGCGCATTTTTCCCCGGGGGTCGCGAAGTAGAAGTTACCGAGGTTGCGCTACACGAGTATATCGGGCGGCTGTGGGCCAAGATCAGCGGGCGCTCGTAGAGAACAATGGTCTCGATGGAAACTATTGCATCCATCGAGGCCATTGTTTACGTTCGCGGGGCCGCTACAGCGGCAAATTGAGCAGATCGTCGCCCACACCCTCGACGGTAAACTCGTCTATGCGGGCGATGCCCGGTTGAGCCGCTTTTTCTTCAGCCAACTCTGCTTTGCGGAAGCGATAGCGAATCGTATAGGGCGGATCGAGCCGCCACGGGGCGATCTGCCCGATCTTGTCCATAGCGCGCCGGGCGCCGGCGCGAATTTCTTGTTGCGCCCGCTGCGGCGACATGGAAAGCGCCGGCGTATTGAACCCGCCGGCCGCCCGCAATCCTTCCTTCACGGCCACGGTCTCGATATTCGGGACCAGGGCGCGAGCCTCCTCCGCTCCTGCCTTATCGCCGGCAAGAAACACCAGCGGAATACCTAACGACCCAGCCGAGGCGCAACTCATGCCAATCTCTCCGATCTTGTGTCCATTGAGCCAGACAGCGGCGACATCGCCCCAGAAGCTGTGGTCGCACACGCCGTAAGGGGTATCGGCCATGGCGTGTAGGCCGCACATCATCAGCGCGTCCCAGCCCCGATCCAACCCCAGCGGCCCGCCGTCGCCGCCGTTTGTCACCACCTTGCAGGCCGGATGCACCAGGTCAATATCCAAGCCCCCGGGGAGATTGCCGTGCCCGTCCCAGGCGACGATCTCGGTGGCGCCGCCCTCCAGCGCGCCCTCGACCAGAGCATTTAGCTCTAGCGTAGCCCACTGGCGGGCTTGCATATAGCCTCTGCCGTCGAACCAGCATTGTTGCCGATGATCGGCCACGCCCGCCGTGCCTTCCAGATCGCAGACGACATAGATGCGCATCGTTTTCCTCCTTACCGGTCGCCCTAGGGCTATGTTTTTACTGCACGCCATCGGCCCCAGGATGGACGGCGCACAGCACAGGCGACTATAGACCAATCCTTTGCAGCGCCAAATTGACATGATATGTCAACTATTAGGGTTTACGGTGTACAGCCGGGGCGACAGGATTGGGGCGGGACGCGGGGGCGTCTGTTGGGGGGGGTGTTTGGGCCCGACTTCTTGG
>CAZYPJ010000212.1:0-6992 GCA_964649365.1 uncultured Anaerolineales bacterium
CGTGTTGTTGGAGCGAAAAGCGTGGACGGTCAGTGCTGCTTGGCGCGCAGCGATCGTCTAGCGATCCAAAATACGGACGGCCAATACGCTTTTCAAGAACCATCCCCAGGTGCACAAATACGAGGCTCGACGTATATCGCAATTCGCAGTACATCTGATCCAGTTATCGCGACCGACGTTCACTTCTATTATCGAGACCAAGCGGGCGATCTTGCCCCCATAGGGCGAGGAACCAGACAGCAAGATGGTTGGGGTATTCTGTGGGATACGGCCACTGCTTTTGACGGGCGCTACGATCTGCTGGCTATCATCACCGAAGCGCAAGGCCGCATTGCTAGTATCGAGCAGAGCATTTCGATACACAACCAGGACATTGACATGACCATCGTCAGCCCCCGAAAAGGCGAACGTTGGAGCGATACCCAAGAGATCGCCTGGCAAATAGCCAGCCCCACCCTAAGGCCATTGTCCATCACCCTAGAATACAGCCCCGACGCAGGCTCCCATTGGATCACCATTGCCGACGGCATCACCGCTACTCAATCCCTACTGTGGAACACAACGCGGTACCCCGATAGCGCCCGTGCGCTTGTGCGCCTCAACGCTACCGATGGTAAACGCTACTACCAAGCAACCAGCGAACCATTTGTACTCGATAATACTAATGAAGCGCCTGTCATAACGCTGGTATCCCCCTCGACAGATAGTTCTTGGGGAGAGGCTGTACCCATCGTCTGGCAAGCTTTCGACCCCGATGGCGATCCATTGCAAATCCGTATTGAGTACCAGTATGAACGGGGCGCAGCGTGGGTCATCCTAGCCCAAAACATTGCTAATTCAGGGCGTTATACGTGGGACACGTCGGGCCAGCCCGCCGGGGGAGAATACGCTTTGCGCATCACGGCCAGCGACTCGGCGGGCGCAGCACAATCTGACCTTATTCAAGATAATCGGCTGAGCGCCAACAAGCCCCCCATTGTCCAATTACTTTGGCCAAATGGCGGGATACGAGCACAGCACGAAGCGATCATCTTGTGGGAAGCATCCGATCCCGATGGTGACGCATTGACAATTGACCTCTTCTATAGCGACAACGCAGGCCAAACCTGGCTTCCTTTAGCCGAGGGGCTGAGTAATACAGGTTACTACGTATGGCAAGTCTCTTACCTCCCCGCGGGGGCGCAATATCGTGTACGAATCGTAGCGCGCGATAGCGCGGGCCAGACGAGCAGTCAGAACAGCGGCGCTTTTACGGTTGGAGATGCTGCTCAACCACAGATCACACTGCTCACACCGATTTCGGGAGAGCAAATCGCGGGATTAAGGCTCATTGCTTGGTCATCCTTTAGCCCCGACCAAGCAGCATTGCGCGCCAGCCTGAGTATTCGGCCCGTAGGCCAGACAAATTGGCAATCGCTCGCTGAAAGCATACCCGACGAGGGCTTTTATCTGTGGGATACGCGCAACCACGCGGATGGCGACTATGATCTACGCGTCACAGTAACGAATACCCGATCAACGGCTTATGCTATCTTGCCCAAACCCATCTCGATTGTAAACCACCAGAACCACCCGCCCGAGGTGACATTGCTTACGCCGCAAGGCGGCGAGCAATGGAATGGCATTCGCGAGATCACCTGGCGCGCATGGGATCGTGATAACGATGTCATCACGGCTACATTGCAGATCAGCGACGATGGGGGCGAAACGTGGAGCAAGCTCGCTTCGTTGGATGCGCGGGTCGGGCGCTTTCTCTGGAATACCCGCCGCACCCGACCCGCTCCCAACTTCAAGTTACGTATCGAGGTCAGCGACGGGATATCTCGCGCAGAGAATAGCACCGCAGGAGTGTTTTATCTTACCAACCGCTATAGTCACCCTCCTACTGTCAAGCTAACCTCGCCCAGCACGACGAACCAGGCTTCGCACAGTGGCCTAGTCACTTGGGTCGCTGAAGACGCCGACGGCGACCCTCTGAGCCTCTCATTAGCTACTAGCCAGGATAACGGGCGCACCTGGCGCGAGATCGCGCGCGACCTCGCTAACACAGGGGAGTACGCGCTAGATGCTGTTGCGCTCAAACTCGGCGGGTCATGTCTGCTTCGTATCATTGCAGATGACGGCCTTTATCAAAGCCAAGATGTTTCGGCGCTCACGACTTGGGGGACGCCCGCCGAGGGATGGCCTGAACTTACCGTCGAACCTTTCCAAGAGACAAATATCATAACAAGCGAATACGAGATCAGGTGGAGAGCATCAGACCCATTAGGAAGCGAAACACGTATCAGCTTGGATGCAAGCCGCGACGGGGGCCAAAGTTGGAGCAGGATAGGTGAGGATCCAGCTAACACCGGAAATTACAAGCTGGACACATCTTCGCTGGCAAACGGGATATATTTGTTCCGATTAACGGCCAGCAATAGCTGGGGCAACGCTCTACAAACTATCGGGCCTGTCGCCATCAAGAACCCTAATCGTGCCGCTCCATCTGTCGCGTTCATCTATCCACGCGGCGGCGAAATTTGGTCGGGGGTGCAAGAGATCAGATGGCGCGCTTCGGACGCTGATGGCGACGCTTTGAGCATCAGCTTGGCTTATAGCATTGATGAGGGCGCCAATTGGCGTGCACTGGCCTATGGCCTTGAAAATACGGGTAATTACGTATGGGATACCACTACGATTCCCGATTGCGAACGTGTGCGGTTGCGCATATCGGCCAGCGATGGACGTTTCAGCGCCCAGGCATTGAGCGCGGGGAGATTGGCGGTGCGCAACGGACACACGCCTACCATCGCTTTGTTGTGGCCGCAGGCCGGCGCACAGCTAGCTGGCAAGCAACACATCATTTGGGCGGCCAATCACTATAGTGGGCGAACTAGCCGTGTATCACTAGAGCTATCCATCGATGGAGGCCAGACCTGGCAGGTTTTGGCGCAAGACCTCCCCGCACAAGGAGATTATCTCTGGGACACCACATCGTTGCCCGAGCGCAGCCAGGTTCTGATTCGCGTGACCGCCGCCGACGGCGCGCACAATGCGATAGATGCCACATGGCAACCGATCATTGTGCGTGGCAACCCTCAGTCGCCCGCTTTGCCCTTTTTCCTGCCCTAACGTCCCGCAAGGCAAAACAAAAGGGGCTTGATCTCAAGCCCCTTGCTTCGCTCCAATCCCCGTTTGGCGTTAACGCCCGACGCGCTTTTCTACCTGGTATTTGGCCAGGCGGGCATAAGGCGTGAGCGGCCCGCCGATCAGCGGGCGAGCGTAGTTGATAAAGCCATCGGTCACGCCATTGCCTTGAGCGTTAATGAACTCATTGGGCAGCTTGCGTTCCACATTCGCTACCTCATCCAGCGGCGCTAGACCGGTCTCGATGACATAAGCGGGACCGGGCTGTCGCAACAGCGTAACCATCTTGTCCGATTCGCCCGCCAGCGCCGCGCGCACGGCGGCGCGACCTGCGCGATAGGCTTCTTCGCGGTCTACCGGCGACATCAGCTCGCCAAATGAACGCTGCAAATAGCCAGGTTTGTCGAGCCGCGCCGTCAAACCCAATTCGGCTTTGATGGCGTCGGCCAAGACGCCCAAGACGTCGCCCTTGCGAGCATGGCCAAAGGCATCCAGTTCTGCTTTGCCTGTCGAACCGAACTCTTGTCCATTCTCATTGAGCAGCCCTTCACTCACAGCCGCCACACAATAACCGAGCTTTTCGTACCAATAACGCACGTCGGCGACACCTTGCGCCACCGCCACTCCATGTTCGGGCAAATAGATGAGTTGTGGAGGGTCATCCTCACGCTCTTTGGCTAACGCCGCCGCAGCCGTCAGCCAGCCAGCATTGCGCCCCATGACCTCCATTAGCTTGATGGGGCCGCTCGATCCCATCGCCTCAGTATCATACCCCGTATTACGGATGGAAGCAGCTACAAAGCGCGCTGCGCTGCCATAGCCCGGGCAATGGTCAGTATGAGCCAAGTCATTATCCACTGTCTTGGGCACGCCGACGGCGCGCAGATCATAGCCCTTGCTCTTGGCCAACAAGTGCATTTTGTGCGTCGTATCCATCGAATCGTTGCCGCCAATGTAAAAGAAATAGCGCACATCATAGGCCATAAAGACTTCGAGGATGCGTTCGTAATCCTGCTCCTTGACCTTGTAGCGCACCGTGCCCAACGCCGAGGCCGGGGTATTGCGCAGCGTTTCCCACGTCCCGGCCGATTCACGCCTTAGGTCGTAGAACTCTTCTTTAAGGATGCCGGCAATGCCGTGCATCATACCGTAAATCTCGCCAATTTCGGGTTGAGCCAATGCCTCATGCACCACGCCCACCAGACTGTTATTGATTACAGCCGTCGGCCCACCCGATTGCCCAACGACGATATTGCCCTTTTTGCTCATAACGCCCCCTAAATTGAAAACTGCAGAGGTAATTGACCAGATACTACTATAGCGAAACAAGGCATTTTATCCAAAATGCAATTGCAAACTATGCCCCTTGCCAGGCGGCACGGAAATAGCGCAGCCAGTTGCCATGCATTACCGCCTCGATATCGGCCTCGGCATAGCCTCGCTTATGCAATAGGCCGGGAATCTTTTGCAGATCGGCAATAGTATTCAGATCGCAAGGGCATTGTTCGGTGCCGTAGCCGCCATCCAGGTCGCTGCCAATGCCCACATACCGCGCCGTCCCCGCCAACTGACAGATATGATCGATTTGCTCAGCTACAGCCTCCATAGTCACCACCGTGTTGCTCGTCTGGCCAATGATCCAGCCAGGATACAACATCCAGGCATCCAGGGCTACGCCGATGACGCCATCGCGAGCGAAAATGGCTTTCAGTTGCTCATCCGAAAACTGCCGGTCGCCGGGAACGAGCGCACGGCAGTTGTTGTGGCTGGCCAGCACTCGGCCTGGAAATCGCTCCAGCGATTCCCAGAAGGCCGGCTCGGAAAGGTGCGTCAGATCGAGGATCATCCCTGCCGCGTCCATCTCGCCGAGCAGTGCGCGCCCCAGGTCGGTAAGCCCCCCTTGTGTGCCCGTACCATAAGCGTAGGCGCTCACGCCATAATGCGAAGGCCCTACCACGCGCATTCCCTGGGCATACCAATGATGCACTTGATCCGGCCAGACAATGGGATCGGCACCCTCCATACTCAGGATAAAGCCCAGCGGTTCCTGCACCCCGCGCTGCTGCCAGGCCCGGAAATGGCTGTCCAGCGTCGGCCAATCGGTTAGAATCCGTATTTTGCCCTGTGCTTCAAGCACCCGATAGTAGGCCATCTGTCCTTGGGCTTTGGCGTAGGATATTTCCTGACAGGCCGAGCCAGAGGCGGGGCTGCCGGGGCGCGCTGTACGATCAATGACCGTAGCCAAACACACCGCCATTTCCGCTTTGCGCAATTCGGGCAGTGTGACTGTACCACAAGCGCGCCCTTTTTCGGCCATCTGCGCCTCGCGCTCGCGAATCTCATAAACATCCAGATCGAGGTTGCGATCCCAGTTCACTGCGTTCATCGAAAGATCCAGATGTCCATCAAAGGTTAGCACGGCCACCTCCTGGGTAGCTCACACTTTAACGTCAGCCGATAGCGGCCACTGCGTCAAACGCCGGTTTGAGTGAACGATAAAGTGAACGATAGACCGGGTAGTACTCGTTATACACGGCCTGATTCTCTGTGTTCGGCTCGACCCTTTCGACGATGCGAATTGTGGCGTTGCAGGCTTCAGGCACATCGCGATAGATGCCCACGCCGACGCCTGCGAGCAACGCTGAACCATAAGCCGTGCTATCAGCGACGTTGATCGTGACCAATTCGGCGCCAAAAACATCTGCTAGGATTTGACGCCACACCAAACTACGCGCACCACCGCCGGCGGCTCGCACTTGTTGAATAGGTACCCCCAGGTCGCGGAACAACTCGATAGAGTCGCGTAAGCTATAGGCTACCCCTTCGAGCACCGCGCGTACCCTGTGGCGTTTGTCGTGGCGGCACCGACACCCAAAGCAAGCGCCGCGCGCGTTGGGGTCGGCGTATGGCGTGCGCTCGCCCGTAAGATAGGGCAAGAATAGCAGCCCTTCGCAACCAGCTTGCACCCGGCTGGCCTCGGCGGTCAGGATCTCATAGGGATCCACGCCACTGAGCGCAGCGACGTTCTTTTCTGCTAGTCCTAGAGTATCGCGCAGCCAGCGGAACGAGCCTCCCGCCGAAAGCGTCACACCCATCACATGCCATTTGTCGGGCACGGCGTGGCAAAAGGTATGCAAGCGACCTTCTGGGTCGCGCGTCGGTTGTTCGGTATAGGCAAACACTACGCCCGATGTGCCCATTGTCACCGAAACCAACCCTGGTTGCACAATTCCCGAACCCACACCGCTCGCCGCTTGGTCGCCGCCCCCGCCCACTACCGGCAATCCGGCGGGCAAACCGGTCATGTCGGCCACTTGCGGCATGATCTTGCCGGTGATTTCCGGCGATTCCACGCAAGTGGGCATCCACTCCGCCGGGATATTCAGTTGCTGCAATACGGGGGTACTCCATTTGCGCTGACTCACGTCGAGCAACACCGTGCCCGAAGCATCCGAGACCTCGGTGGCATATACTCCTGTTAGGCGATAGCGGATATAATCCTTGGGCAAAAGTACCTTGGCAGCTCGGGCATAGACGTCAGGCTCGTTCTCGCGCGTCCAGATGATCTTGGGCGCTGTAAAGCCCGGCAAAGCAGGATTCAGCGTCAACTCTAAGAAGCGCTCGCGCCCGATTAGGTTCATGATCCACTCGCATTGGGCGGCGGTGCGCTGATCGTTCCACATAATGCAACGACGCAATACCTGCCCCTGCGCATCGAGCATCACCATGCCGTGCATCTGGCCAGTAAGACCTACCCCTACGATGCTTTCGGGTTCAATCGCCGAAACCTGGAGCGCTTGCCGAATCGAGAGGATCGTTGCTTGCCACCAATCTTCTGGATCCTGCTCGGCCCATTGAGGGCG
>CAZYPJ010000213.1:0-6910 GCA_964649365.1 uncultured Anaerolineales bacterium
GCTATCCCGAGGGCTTTGTCGAGATGAACCCGATAGATGCCCGCGCGCTGGATGTCGCTGATGGCGACCTGGTCAAAGTCAGTTCGCGGCGCGGCCAGGTGGTGGCCAAAGCACAGGTACTCGACAAGGCTGCGCCCGGTGTGGTGTTCATGACCTTCCACTTTAGAGAAGCGGCAGCCAATCTGCTCACTATCGCTGCGCTCGATCCGGTAGCCAAAATCCCAGAATTCAAAGTGTGCGCGGCCAAGGTTGAAAAGGTGTAGAACGTAGGAGGCAACAGCAACTATCTGGTAGGGGCGCAACCCTGCGCTCCCGCCAGGGTTATGCCTAGCGAAGGGGGTGATGCAACCAGGATCGTTTGGGATACAGTGAAGAGTGCAACGCACGTCAATCGTGAGTCGAACTCATTCGGATCATGCGTTCAGGGGAGGAAAGGGTACATGCCGTTCAAATCACCAAAAGCCATCGTCGAGGCCGCCAGCGCCGCCGGCTGCGGCAAAGCCGATCTGCCGATTGCGAAACAAGCTGCGCTAGGCTTTCTCGCGGGGGCCTATATTGCATTAGGCGGTTTCCTGGCCATCGTCGTTGGCCGGGGCAGCCCCGAACTGATGAAGCTGAATCCTGGCTTGGGCAAATTCGTCTTTGGCGCGGTCTTCCCCGTGGGCCTCATGCTGGTGGTCATCGCCGGCGCTGAGTTGTTCACCGGCAATACCGCCGTCATCATGCCCTCGTGCCTATCGGGCGCGGCCAAATGGCGCAACCTGCTGCGCAACTGGTTGGTCGTCTATATCGCCAACTTTGTCGGCTCGGTGTTCGTCGCCCTGTTCATTTCCTATTGGACGGGCATCATCAATGTGAACGTCGAGAGCGGCAAGGCGCTGGGCGAAGCTGCCGCCAAGATCGCTGAAGCCAAAGTAGCGCTAAATTGGGGTCAGGCCATTTTGAGGGGCATCGGTTGTAACTGGCTGGTGTGCTTGGCGGTGTGGCTGGCTATCAGCTCGGACGACATCATCGGCAAGATATTTGGCATTTGGTTCCCCATCATGGCCTTTGTGACGCTGGGCCTAGAGCACTCGATTGCGAACATGTACTTTATCCCGTTGGGCATGTTCAACGGCGCCAATGTCAGCCTCGGCCAATTCCTATTCGCCAACCTGTTGCCTGTCACCATCGGTAACATCATCGGCGGGTCGGGTCTCGTGGGTGGCCTCTATTGGTGGATCTACGGCCGCGATTAGGCCAATCGCAACAAGCCTGCATTCACGCGGATGCGCTGCTACACAGCGCATCCGCGTTTTTGTTTTTAGAGTATAATGTCAGCGAAGAACAACGCTTACGGAGGTAAGCATGGACGAGATTCGGGAATTCGCGCAACCAGTAAATATCCGGCGCGTTTGGCACATCAGCGATGGTGTAGCCTCACAACAGGACATCGAAATGGTGCTGGAAGAACCGCTTTCGCTTCACCTAAACGGCCAGCAGGTAGCGATCTTGATGCGCTTGCCTGGTATGGAAAAGGAATTAGCGGTGGGTTTTTGCATCAGCGAGGGCCTGGTGCGCAGTTTTAACGATATTCAAATGATCCATCACTGCGGCCAGGGATTACCCACCCCCAGCCAAGACGCCAGCTTGGAACCGGATGCGACCTCGCGCAACCGCGTAGAAGTGCGCGTGCGCCCCGAGGGGCTGAACGCCGATGCGCGGCTCGACGTGGTGCGGTTGATCCGCGCGGGCTGCGGCGCGGTGGACGTGGATCGCGCCGAGTTGCCACTGTCGCCCGCGCCCGATGGGCCAGTGGTCGCGGCGCAACGGATCATCCAGCTCCCCCAGGCCATGCGCGAGGGTCAGCAATTGCATCAGCAGGCGGGAGGCGTACACGCGGTAGCGCTGTTCGATACGGAAGGGCAATTGCTTATTTTGTGCGAGGATGTGGGCCGACATAACGCAGTGGACAAGGCCATTGGTTATTGCCTGCTGCGCGGCATCTCTATCGCCGATAGAATCTTGCTCTGTTCGGGCCGCCTGAGCTATGAGATGGTCACCAAGATCATTCGACTGGGCATCTCGATCTTGGTATCGGTCTCGGCCCCTACGGCGCTAGCGGTGCGGCTCGCCGAGCGATTCAACGTCACCATCGTCGGCTATGTACGCGGCAGCCGCATGACCGTCTATACCCATCCCGAGCGTATCCTCATGCACTTGGCATGATGACGCTAACGCATCGTCACGTTTCCCAGCAACCGCTCTGTGGTTTCATCGCTGGCGCGCAAGGTCAGGCGATATGTCCCTGGTCGCAAATCGGCAGGCAAGGGCAATTGTTGAATGTCGCGCACCACCTCGCCGTTGCGCCAGCTTGCGAGCGGGAACAATCCGCCCACAAGCTGGATTGGCTGTTCCCATACTATGCGGCCAGTACGGTCGGTCAAAGCCGTCACAAAGCGATCCGTGGCCAGATCGTCGCCCTCGCGCCGCCAGTAGAGCGTCAGCCGCGCTGTTTGCCCGGGTTCCAATTCCACCTCTTGCAGGTGCTCATAGCCTAGCCGGTGCAAACTGTGGCCAATGAGGCACAGCCCCTCCCAGCAAATGCGATCCTCGTGTTGCATGTCGAGCGCCGACGCCGGCGGGGGCGAACTCGCTGGGCCGATAGTCAGTCGGGCCAGATCGAATGCATCGCCCACTGGCTGACCGTTTTGCGTGATAGGCAAGCGCGCGCCAGTATCCTGGTCATACAGTCCAATGCGTAGCACATGCTCCCCCGGCGGCGAGCCAGCCTGGATTGGTAGTCCATAGTTATCGGCAATCAACTCGCCAACTTGCCAGTTTGTAGTGGGTCGCGCGCCGCCGCCCGGCTCGCTATCGCGTTGGCCCACGATATTGCCCCGTTCATCCACCAAATGCGTGAACACTTTGTAGCGGTTCGCGACCGGCTCAGAAGCCTCCCAGAACAATGTAAGCTGCGCGATGTCGCCGCTGCGCAAATCTGGCGTCAGCAACGTGTAGCCGCGCAGGTGAATGAACGGACCGAACTGGTAATCGGTCGGCTGGGCGATAGTCATCGCCTCGCGTTGCGGCGCAGCATAAACCACCAAGCGTACATTGCCGAACCAGCTATCCAACGCTTTGAAACAGCGCTGGTCGAGCCAGGTTTCGACGAGTCGCTCCGGGTCGCTTTCATCCGTCGCCCAGAAAACAGCATAGATACGCGGATGTTGAGCAACCATCTCTTGGAGCGCCTGCACGGTGCGTTCACGGTTCAGTGGGCGCTCCTGCGGCAAAGGGTATTCGGTTAACGGGCCGTGATAGTAATAGTCAAAAGTTTCGACCTGCGCCGGAGCATTGATGAGAATCGCATCTTGCTTAGTCGAAGTTGCTTGGATATAAGCGGCAATCCCACGGTAATCATCGCGATGGAAGCGCCCATCCCAATAAAGCTGCCTCAGCGAGTGCGCCGAGGCGCCCACGATCAGCAGACCCATTAAGACGATGGTGGCGCTTCCGACCCACCTTTGGGTGATCTGGCGCAACCAGCCCCCCAACACAACCAAGCCGCGCCCGATTAAAAGGTAATAGGCGGGCGACGCTAGGATCAGGAACTTGGGCTTGTACAAGGGACGCTGCAAAGAGAGAACAAAAAGCACCGCCACTGGCGCGAACAGATAGAGGCTCGCCAGCCATGTTTCCCAACGCGAGCGAGATGTAACCTCTTTTCGGGATAGGAGGGTCAGGACCGCGGGAATCATCATTGCTGCAAAAGCCGCGCCCCACATGCTATAGCGCAGCCGCTCCTCCACCGTCACACCAAAGGCGAACACCCGCGCCGCGTTGCGCAGCAAGCCGCCCAAGGTGAGCGGCGCGCTAACGGCCGGCCAGCTTTGCAGTGAGCGCCACGAGAGCAATAGCCAGGGCGCATAACTCAACAATATGGCGGCTTGTAGCCCAATCCATAGGGGCAGCCAACGCTGCCGTGTGCGCTGCTCCTGGCGATCTGGCATCAACAGCCAGATCAAGAATGCGATATTGTGCGCCAGCAGCAAGGCGAATGCCAAATAGTGGCTGTAGATAGACAATATGCTGGTGAGCATATAAGCGCAGATGGCCAAAACACGCTGGCGTTTCGAAGCTCGCCCCAGGGTTTGGGCGAAATGCCAAAAGGCGAGCACGGAAAGCGCGCCGCACAAGGCCAGCAAAATATACATACGCGCTTCTTGCGAATAGTACACCTGAAAAGGAGAGAGCGCCGCTAACAGCGCCGCCAGCGCACTTTCCGTCGGGCCAAAGAGCCGTCGGCTCAAGAGCCAGATGCAGGCCACAAGCAACACGCCGATCAGCGCGGAAAGGGAACGCACGGCGAACTCGCTGCTGCCCGCTAGAGCGACCCAATAATGCAAGAGATAATAGTACAGAGGGGGATGAATATCGTGGGCGGCGTCGCGGGCGATGGCAACCAGGTCACGCTGAGCCAGAGCTACGCTGGTACCCTCATCGTTCCACAAGCTTTGGGCATCCAGCCGGTAAAAGCGTAACGCCAGCGCCAGCAGCAAGATGGCGCCCAACGCCAACCATTCCCAGCGTCGAATTGGGGCGCAACGTTGCGAGGCGGCGCTATTCATTGGCGACCTCGCCCGCTCGCTTGCAATGCTTAAAGAGTGCATAGATTGCCAACCCCAGCCCTATGCCGCCTGCTACGCCCAGAACGACCGACGGGCGATGTCGGCGCACAATAACCCCGTCGAGCGCCACCTGCCCATCCACTACGCGCAAGCGCACCCGATGGCGTTCATCCTTGAGATTACGGGCCACAGTAATCACAGCCGTGTCCTCGCGCGGCGCAGCCCACGGCGCTAACGCCGCCACCTCATATCCGTCTATCGTGATTTCCAAGTTCTCTATTTGGCGCGCATCGCGCAGGACCAGCGCCAGATCCGTGCCGAAAAAGTAGAAACCCAGCTCTGCGCCTTGGCCACCCAGGGCGAAGGCGCCCAACACAGCAGCGTCGTCGCGCAGATGTTGCCATGGCCCTGTATAGTGCAGCGTCCAGTGGCTTTCTTGGTGATAGCCCATCGGCATAGTAGGCCATTGCTCGCCCAGCCAATCCAACGCGCCGTAAGCGGGAAGCGGCGTGAAATCAGGCTCGAATAAGCGAAAGTAATACCAGGTCTGATCCTTTTCCGCGTCGGAAGGGCGCCGCAGGAACCAGTAGTTCATCACCCCCATCCAAGGCCATTCGCGAGCGGCGCGTTGGTAAGCCTCCACAGCATAAATCGCTTGTTTTTCCTCGCTCACTCGACCATAGTTGGGAAAGGCGGCGAAATCCTCGGGCAGCGCATTCCAACCCACCTCGGTCGCCCAGATGGGTTTATCGGCGTCGCCATTGCGCACCATGATTTCGCGCAACAATTGCACCCGCGAGAAATTGCTGCGGTCGCGACTGACGCGGCGGTCATAAGGCCCCGTCCACAAGCCATACACCTGGGCGCCCATGATGTCGAAATACCCCCGGACGCCAGCCTCGTACATCTTTTGCAGATAAAGCAGATCGCTCATATTGCGCGGCTTGAACTCGGCGGGGGTCTCCTCGGTTGTCTGCGCTAGGCCGGCGGCGATGATGACGCAATCGGGGTCGGCCTCTTTGGCGCGGAGGTAGCCAATCTTGAGCAGCGCTACAAACGCGGCGGGGTCAGCAGGCTGGTCGCCCCATTCGGGATAGATATTCGGCTCGTTCCAGAGCTGATAATAACGGATGCGCCCTTTGTAGCGACTGACCACGGCATAAACGAAATCGCCGTAATCCTCATAATTATCGGGCGGCGCCATCGTCCAACCAGGAGCGCTGCCCATCTTGCGCGACCACGCCGGCGGCGCGTCGAGCCTGGCGATGATGCCGATACCGTATTGCTCCGCCAGATCTACGATGTGGTCATATTTTTCCCATGCGTCGCGGTTCCATTTGTGATCCCAATAGTCGCCCTTGGCCGAGATTTCGATATCTTCCCATGGGAATTGCTGGCGAATCCAGCAGAAACCCGCATCAGCAACGAGTTGAAGCGAACGCTCTACCTTCTCAATCTCGACTTCTTGCTGCAAAAAAGTATTTACACCATACGGACAGACATCAGTATGCGCAACGGGCGCAAACGGCTCGGTCTGAGGCGGCAAGCGAGTAGCGCGCAAATAGATCAACGCCGCCGTCCCCTTGAGCTGCTCCATTAGGTCGTCCTCGCCCGTCCAATGCGCTAACACGTGGCGCACAACCTGCTGGTTGAAATAGACCCAGACAGCGCCAAGAACCAGCAACACAAGAAATACCCCAAGAAGGGTCCATAAAATTGGAAAGCGTTTCGAACGGGGCTTTTTTGGCGATGGCTGCATGGCATTTCTCCTCGCCGGAGAGACGACAGCTGCCCAGCGAAGGTTCCGCCGCACGGCCCGTCAGAGCCGCTGGCGCGTCGAACGACGTGGTTTGACGGGAGACTGGACGACACTGCCCCGAAACGGCGGGATATCTAAATCCACCATTGTACATACCGCCGTATCGAGAAAGCGGCTTTTGAGCCGCTCGTCCAGGCGTTCCCAGGAATCGAAGGACAGAGTGATGATCGTGCGTAGCCGACTAACATAACGATAGTTGAGGATCTGGAACAACTTTTCTTGCGCCCAAGGCGTCACATTTTGCGTCCCCAAATCATCAAGCACCAAGAGCCAGGCCCGCCGTACTTCATTAAAGCGTTGATCATACGAGACGGCGCTTCCCGGCTGAAATGTCGCCCGCAAATGATCGAGCAGATCGGCCACCACAACAAACAATACGGTCTGACCGCTGCCCGCCACTTTGTTGGCCGCCGCCGCCGCCAAGTGCGTCTTGCCCACGCCAAACCCACCGCGCAGGATCAGCCAGCCGTCAAGCGCAACG
>CAZYPJ010000214.1:0-6909 GCA_964649365.1 uncultured Anaerolineales bacterium
CGCTTCAGAAACGGCCTACGGCGATATTCGCCTCGAATGATGAGTCCGCATCCGGAGTCCTTGTCGCCGCGCATATAAAGGGGATCCAAGTACCCGATGAAATCTCCGTCGCGGGGTTCGACGACTTTCCAATCGCGACCAGAATCTATCCGGCCCTTACGACCCTCAATCAGAATATACAAGCAATTTGCGTTCATGCAACAAACATACTTGTCGACCTGATTAAAAACAGAAATCCGAAAACGATTCAGATCAAGATTCCTACCCGCATTGTCGTTCGAAATTCGACCGGTATGCCTAAAGCCAAGTCCTGATGCTGTCGGAGGGCAAAGCGGATTTCCCGCCTTAACGGAGTTCGACGACTCCCGCGGAAATAACGCAGTTTGAGCACGTTCCTATGAATATCTCGAACTCTCCTGATTCGGACACCCAGTCATGATCCACATTGCTGTAATATTGAAACGCCTCCGGCCTTAAAACGATTTCTACCCTGGTTTCACCCCCGGCATCTAAAGCTATTTTCTCAAATCCCTTCAGCTCCTTCTCCGGTCTTGGCAGCCAGGCTGCGAGATCTTTGACGTAGACTTGTTCGATTTCGGCGCCGCGCCGCCCTCCGGTATTCTTCAGCCGAGCCTGCACAGTCAGGGCTTGACCTTTCTGTATCGTATTCGAGCCGAGGGAGGGCTCGGAGAGATGAAATCGGGTATATGAAAGCCCATGGCCAAAGGGAAAGAGAGGCTCGACGCCGTTCATATTGAAAAATCGATATCCTATAAACAGACCCTCCCGGTATTCGATGTCCCATTTTTCCTCGCTATAGGCTATACGCTCTTGCAGCGGCCATTCGTTACCATGCACCCTTACCGCGGGGCCGTCGATGAGAGCCTGAGTCGTCACCTCAGAATTCCTCGGATAATTCTCGGTTGCGGGATGATCGCTCCAACGTCTCGCGAAGGTAAACGGCAGCTTCCCTGAAGGATTGATCCTGCCGCTGATGATACCCGCGATTGCGGCCCCGCCTTCAACCCCGAGGTAGAAGGCTTGTATCAAAGCGGGAACCTTGTGTATCCAATGAGCGGTATCATAATCGCCGCCGGAATTCACGATAACGATCGTTCGAGGATTTATGCCGGCGACATTTTGCAGGAGAACTTCCTGTTCGCCGGGGAGAGTCCAGCTTCTGTCGTAACTTTCGGACTCTATCACGTGATTGTATCCCATGCATGCGACCACGGCGTCGGCAGTCCGCAGCTCCTCAGTGTCCTTTTCCGAGAATCCGCCATTATTGTCTTCAATATTCTTGATCCTAGTCTTCGGCCCGAATTCCGCAATCAAGCCGTCGATAATGCCGCAAGGATTTTCCGCCTCTACATAGGAGGCGCCGCCTCCGCCCGTCGGGGTCTCCCGCGAGTTAGGACCTACAACCGCTATCATTCGTATCTTCGTGGAATCGAGCGGAAGGAGATTCCCCTCGTTTTTCAGGAGCACGGCAGACTCTTCGGCCGCCTGCCTCGATAGATCGCGATACCGCTTCGCCCTAAGGGTGAAGCGAGAGTCTATAGTCGGCCGCTCATAGGCGCCCGTCTTGATGACGGTCCAGAGAATTCTTCTGACATGCGCGTCTATATCGTCTTCCCGCAGCTTCCCTGATTCGATGAGAGGGCCGATAGATTCGCGGTTGAAAAACATACCCTCCGGCATCTCCAGATCGATGCCGCGGGTTATCGCCTTCTCTACGGAATAGACGGACATCCAGTCGGACATGACGAGTCCGGGAAAGCCCCATCGTCCCCTGAGCACGCCGTTCAAAAGATAATCATTCTCGCTTCCTCGTTCGCCGTTTATGAAATTATAGGATGTCATTACGGCAAGAGCCCCGCCCTCCACTACGGCTTTTCGAAAAGGCTCAAGATATATCTCGTGAAGCGTACGCTCGTCGACGATTGAGTTCATCCGATGGCGGTCGTACTCGGAATTATTACACGCTAAGTGCTTAACGGCGGCTGAGACTCCTTTTTCCTGTAACCCGCGAATATATGACGACGCAATCTCGCCCGCGAGGAAGGGATCCTCTCCTAAATATTCGAAATTACGGCCGTTCGTAGGTATCCTGTATATATTCACCCCCGGCCCGAGAAGTATGGAAATACCGGCGGCTCGGCATTCCTCGCCTACGGCCCCTCCCACTCTGCGAATAAGATCCCTATCCCATGAGGCGGCAAGCGCCAGCGAGCGCGTTAGCGACATGAGTTGGTTCCTGGCGCGCAAGCGCAGCCTGCTTGCCCCGTTGGGCGTGGGTACCGTAGATCAGTCGCTGCTCTCGGTCTTGCAGACACGGCACTTTTTCGTGCGCCTATTCGGGCTTGCGCATAAGACCATCGTCTTTGACGAGGTTCACGCCTACGACACTTACATGACCACGTTGTTTGAGCGGCTGCTGGGTTGGCTGCGCGCCGTAGATGCTTCGGTTATTCTTCTCTCGGCTACTCTCCCAGCCGAAGTCAAGCGCCGATTGCTCGAAGCCTACCGGGGCGCGCCCGCGCCCGACCTGGCCCTGACCGATTACCCGGCCATCACATGGGCGTCGGGCGAGCGTGTTGGTATGGAGAGTCTCCCGCAGGGTGAGAGCCGAACGGTGGGCATCGAATGGCAAGATCGAGACCCGGCGGCAATCGCCGTCCGGCTCAATGCCGAGCTGGTCGAAGGAGGATATGCGGCCGTAATCTGCAACACCGTGCGCCGCGCCCAAGAGGTGTACGAGGCCATCGCCGCGGCGGCCCCTGATGATACGCGCATCATCCTGTTTCATGCCCAGTTCCCCATTGCCTGGCGGCAAGTCATCGAAAGCCGCGTGCTGCGCCGCTGCGGTAAAGAAGACCGGACGGGTGAGCGACCCCTGGGCAAGGCGATTGTGGTGGCAACGCAGGTCATCGAGCAAAGCCTCGATCTCGATTTCGATCTGATCATATCTGACATGGCGCCGCTCGATTTGCTGATCCAACGCGCTGGCCGCCTGCATCGCCATGAGCGCCCAGTTCGCCCGCAACCACTTGTTGCGCCGCGCCTGTTAATCTGCCGCCCAGAGGAACAAGATGGCGCTATCTCGTGGGGCAACGATGGATACGTCTATGAACCCTACATCCTATGGCGCTCGTATCTGGCGCTGGAGGGGCGTCATGCGCTGCACTTGCCCGCCGAGACACGGTCGCTGATCGAATCCGTCTATGGCGCCGAGCCTCCCGATCTGGATGCTCGGGCGCCACAGGTTGCTGCTGCCAGGGCCAAACGTGACAAGGACGAGTGCGATGCCCGTGACGCCGCCGAACAGAGGCTTATCCCTGCCAGCGATAGCGACGCACTCCTTTCCGCATCGAACGCCGGCCTGGAAGAAGAAACCCCTGATATCCACCAAGCGTTTCAGGCCCTGACTAGGCTTGGGCCGCCTTCTCTGTCGGTCGTCTGCCTTTACCAGACGCCCAATGGCTTATACCTGGAGCCGGATGGAACAGGGCCGGCGATAGATCGCGCCGCCACGCCCCCACGCAGGCTAACCCGCGCAAATTCTCGGCATGCGCGGTCTTTGACGCCCCCCGGCGTGCCCCACGCGCTTCTGAATGATCCTGCCAGCGCTCCGAACGGATGGCATGAACACGCCTTACTACGCGATCACCGCATCATAATCTTAATTGATGGTACTGGCGAGACGGGCAAATATCGTGTAAGATTAGACCGAGAATACGGTCTGAGGATCACAAGGGAGGGGGAATGACATACTCGTTCAACCTAGTGGATGAACCATGGATTCCTTGTATGGATAGGCGCGGCAGCGTCAATGATCTGAGCCTGCTCGACACACTTACCCGAGCGCACGAACTGGTTGAGTTGGCTGGCGAATCGCCGCTGGTGACAGCCGCGCTCTATCGGCTGCTGCTGGCCGTGCTGCACCGCGTATTCGGCCCAGACAGCCCAGGCGCTTGGGCAGCCTTGTGGGAACAAGGGCGCTGGGATGAGGAGGCTCTCGCCCGTTATCTAGGCAAATGGCGCCATCGCTTCGACTTGTTTGCCGTCGATCGTCCTTTCTATCAGTGGCCTGATGAACGCGTCAAGCAAGTGCCGGCGAGCAATATGATGCACGATGCGGCCTCGGGCAGCAATTCGATGCTGCTCTACCAACATACCGATGCTGAGCACACCGTGTTCACCCCAGCGCAGGCGGCGCGGGCGGTGGTGGTGGCGCAAAGCTTTGGCTTGGGGGGCAAAGCGGCCGGCACCACCGAAGTGGGCACCGATGGATCGTGTGCGCGCGGGGCCATTTTCCTGGCCCAAGGCGATACGCTGTTCCAGACGTTGGCCCTCAACTTGGTGCGATACCCAGACAAAGAGTATAAGCCGTTACCGCACCACACCGACGATTTGCCCGCCTGGGAGATGGACAACCCCTACCAGCCCGACCGTCAGACGCCGCGCGGCTATCTCGATTGCCTCACCTGGCAGAACCGCAAGATCATGCTCTTTCCTGAAGAAACTCCCGAGGGGGTGCGTGTGCGCCGCGTAACGCGCGGCCCAGCGTTGCGGCTGAACATGGATACGACGGACCCAATGAAACTTTACTTCAAGGTCAAAGATGCCAAGCCCGATAAGCCAGCTTTCCGCTTGTTGCGCTTTACGGAAGATCGGGCGCTATGGCGCGATAGCGCGGCGCTGTTCCGGCTCCACGACGATGCTTTGCGAGTGCCCCATGTCTTTGATTGGCTCGCGAACTTGGTGTACGAGGGCTATATCGAGTCGTCGCAGGCGGTGCGTTACTTGGCCCTGGGCATGGCCAGCGACCAAGCCAAGGTGGATTTCTTTCGCATGGAGCGGATGCCATTGCCGCTGCGTTACCTGGATAAGGACGCCCAGCCATTGGTGAACGATCTTGGCGCATTGCTGGCCCTGGCCGAAGATGTCGGTCGCGCTTTGCGCGAGGCCGCTCAGTTTATGGCGTATCTCTTGCTCAAACCCGATGAAGAAGGGTCATGGTGGGATATTGTCAAAGACCGCAATTCGAGCCGGCGGCGCGAAGACGCTGCCAAAGTGGCCAGCGAATGGAACGTCGAGCGGCGCTACTGGGGGCGGCTCGAGATCCCCTTTCGGCGCGTCATGGAGATGCTCCCCACAGCGCGCGCAGCGACTCAAGATGGGTGGGCCGAAGAGCTAAGGCGGACGGCGCGCGCCGCCTTCGATCAAGTGGCCGAGAACCTCGCCGTAGGGGCGCGCGGCCTCAAAGCGACGGTCAAAGCCAGCGACCAACTGGCTGTTGGGTTGAGCTATGCCCTTAATGATAAAGAGCGTAAATCATAATAGAGAAGGAGGACGATGCCATGACTGAGAAGCAAGAGCCGCATTTCCCACTAATAGATTATTTGGAAACTAAAAAAGACGACCGTGGCGTAATGGCCGCTTTGCGGCGCGGCCTGGGCCAGCCGCCAGGCACGATCTATAGTATGTATCGCTACGTGGTGCCTTTTCTGGGCGATGAAGTCTCGCTTGCCCGTGATGCGGCCTATTACCTTGTTGCAGCGCTCTATGCCTACCACCCGATGTCGGGCGATCTGAAGAACCTGGGAGCAAGCATGGCCCTTTTGCGCGACCCCAAAGGCGAGAACAACGACGCGCTAGAGCGCCGCTTTACTGTTCTGCTGGCCGCGCATCCCGACGATCTCGATGTGTATCTGCGCCAGGCAATCGGGGTGCTCAAATCAAAGGATATCCCTGTCAATTGGCACCAGCTGCTAGCTGATGTACTCGCATGGGGGCATCCCAACCGTTACGTCCAGCGCAACTGGGCGCGCGCCTTTTGGAGCCGAGCGGCGTCCGAGCCTGAGCCACAATCTGAAACGCCTAGCGAACCAGTCAATACAAAGGAGAACTGACCATGTTTATCGAACTACACCTGATCCAGAACTTTGCTCCGTCCAACCTCAACCGCGATGACAACAACAATCCCAAGGATTGCGAATTTGGCGGCGTACGCCGGGCGCGCGTCTCGTCGCAATGTCTGAAGCGGGCGATGCGCATGGCGCCCGTGTTCGCCGAGACGACGCAGACGTCTGTAGGCACGCGCACCAAATATCTGGTCAACAAATTGGCGGAGCACCTGCAAAAGGCGGGCAAACCCGAAGCGGACGCCAAAGCCATCTCGGCAGCTTTTGTTCCGCAACTCATGAGCAAGGTTGACGAAAAAAGCGAAGAGAAAAAAACAGCAGTGCTCCTCTATGTCGGTGATGCGGAATTGGCGAGTATGGCGCAGGATTTGCAGCAAGTTTGGCCGTCGCTCCCGTCCGACGCCAAAGGACGCGAGGCGGCGCTGGCGCCCGTTGCCAAAGCGTTCATCAAACGGCACAAATCATGGACGAGCGTACCCGATATCGCTTTGTTTGGCCGAATGCTGGCTGAACAACCCGAACTCAATTTGGAAGCGGCTTGCCAGGTGGCGCACGCTATCTCGACGCACCGTGTAACAATGGAGATGGATTTCTACACTGCTGTAGATGACCTGAACCCCGATGACACTGCCGGAGCAGGCATGATGGGCTTTACTGGCTACGACAGCGCTTGCTTCTATCGTTACGCCCGACTCGACTGGGGACAGTTGGTCAAAAACCTTAATGGCGACGCGGCGCTGGCTCGCCGCACGGTGGAAGGATTCCTACGGGCAGCCATCGAAGCGGTGCCTTCGGCCAAGCAAAATGCCTTTGCCGCCAATAACCCGCCGAGCTTGGCGTTTGCTGTCGTACGCGACGGGAGTATGGGATGGTCGCTGGCAAACGCTTTCGAGAAGCCCGTGTACCCAAAGGGGAGCAATGGGATGGTGGCCAGTTCGGTCGAGGCGGTCGACAAGTAGTGGGGGCGGTTGTGCGGCACGGT
>CAZYPJ010000215.1:0-6895 GCA_964649365.1 uncultured Anaerolineales bacterium
GAACTGACGGCCTGCATCGCCGCTGTGCGAATAGGGGCCTACGATATGGCGGTAGGCAATCTGTTCGGTAGTAATATGTTCAATATGTTTGCGGTTGGTTTTGCCGATATTTTCTTTACCAAAGGGCGTTTTCTAGAGTTTATTGATCCAGCCTTTATGATGGCTGCGATGCTGGCTACTATCCTAGGTTGCCTGGGTCTTTTAGGCAATGTAGGCACCGTCAGACGGCGATTGCGCATCATCGAAATAGATGCGCTGCTTATCATGATTGTCTACTTCGGCGGCCTCTGGCTACTTTACAGCCGGGGCGTCGGACTGTAGGTGTGGCTACGCTGATCTCATCAAAAACAACCACAGAGGCAGCTGTTCGGGCTAAAAAGCTGGAGGGACGACGCCTCCCGCTTTGTGACAGTCTCGTGAACCTCGACGTGAACAGCCTGTCGCCCCCTTGTCTATGGTGCTCATGATGCACCACCCCATGGCCTAAACATACAAGACGCGGAGGACGCAGAGATTGAGCAACTACATATTCTATGCCCTGCGCCCTCTGCGGTTACGCCTCTAGGCGCGAGACTCGACGGTTTGGCGGTATTGCGACATACTGAGCATCACGCCTTCGGCGCGCGCTTCTTCGGCGGCAAAGGCCATCAGGTGGCTTTCCAGCGAGGCCCGCGCGCTGGTGAGCGGCGGTTGATCGGGGTGACGGAGCGTCTCGACAAAGGCGTTCATCACGCCCGTGTCGCCGCCGCCATGCCCACCGCTTACGCGGCCCGGATGGATGACCTCTTCGTTGCCGTTGAGATGGTCGTAAATGGCAATCTCATCGGCGGCCTCACTGGCGCGTAACGTAGCGCGAGTGCCGTCGTAGCGCATCGTGCGCACGTTGTTGTGCGAATGGCCATGCATGGTGAACGTGACCGTCGTATCGTTCTCCATCTCCATGTTGATCGTATGGTGATCTACCACATCGTTATCGCAATGATAGACGCACCGTCCATACGGCCCCTCGCGCAGCGCTCGCAATCTGGCCTCGGCGCTGAGATCGGTGCTGATGACGTTCACCGGCCAGCCAGTATCCTCGCGCAAATAGAGGCGCGGCGCATAATAGGGGCATTGTTCCTGCGCTGGGCAACCATCAGTGCAACGCGCCGGAGCACCCGCCGGGGCATTCTCGGCGCGGAAATGGCTCAGCCGCCCGAACGACGACAGGCGGCGCACCGGCGCATCCAGATTCCAGAAAAGGATATCCATATCGTGGCAACACTTGGCCAGGATCATGGGCGCGCTGGTAGTCAGGTTGCGCCAGTTGCCGCGCACAAAGCTATGCGCCATATGCCAATAGGCCACATTTTCGCGGTGATCCACGTTGATGATGCGGCCCAAGCGCCCCGAGGCAATGATCTCGTGCAGCGTTCCCCAGAACAGCGTGTAACGCAGCACATGGCAAATCTGTAAAATGCGTCCGGCGCGCTCGGCGGCCAGCACCAGCCGCACGCAGTCCTCGGCGCTGGTGGCCATGGGCTTTTCGAGTAGCACGTTGTAGCCGGCCTTGAGCGCCGCAAGGGTCGAAGCCACGTGGGTCTGATCCATGGTGCAGTTGAGCAGCGCCTCGGCCAGTTGCGGCTGGGCGCATAGCTCTTCCCACGAAGAAAAGCAGCGTTCCGGCGCGATCTGGTGCTCGCGCGCAAAACGCTCACGGCGCTCGCCGTTCGGTTCGGCCACAGCCACAAAGCGCACATTGTGCGGGTGCAGCTTGGCATAAGCGCCATAGGCAAAGGTGCCGCGACTTCCCGCGCCGAGCAGAGCAAGTTCGATGGGTTGGGGCATGATAGGTCTCCTCTCGCTGGACAGATTTGCATGATATGATGATAATATGGCTATTAGTGGACATCTCTGGCCGATAATCGAACATTCACAGGAGGCAAACAGCATGACAACTTTGGGCGTCATCGTTGGCAATCGCGGCTTTTTCCCGGCGCACCTCTGCGAATCGGGGCGCGCGACTATTCTCAAGGTACTGAAAGAAGAAGGGTTCGACGCTGTCGCCCTCTCGCCCACTGACACCAAATACGGCTCGGTCGTCACTTATGAGGATTCGAAAAAGTGCGCCGCCCTGTTCAAGGCCAACCGCGAAAAGATTGACGGCATCCTGGTGACGTTGCCGAACTTTGGCGAAGAGCGCGGCATTGCCGATACTATTCGCCTGGCCGGGTTGGATGTGCCCGTGCTGATCCACGCTTTTCCCGACGAGCTGAACAAGATGACCATCGCCGATCGCCGTGACAGCTTTTGCGGCAAAATGTCGGCCTGCAACAACCTGACGCAGTACGGCATCAAGTATTCGATCACCACACTGCATACGGTGGACCCCGAGTCCGCCAGTTTCCGCAGCGACCTTCAAAAGTTCGGCGCGGTGTGCCGCGTGGTCAAGGGCTTGCGCCGCGCGCGCTTTGGCCAGGTTGGCGCGCGTCCGGCGGCGTTCATCACCGTGCGCTACAGCGAAAAATTGCTGGAACGGGCGGGCATCTCGGTGGAATCGGTGGATCTGTCCGAGATCTTTGGTCGCGCTTGGAAGCTGGCCGACGCCGACCCCATGGTCAAAGCCCAGGTGGACGCCATCAAAGCCTACATCGGCACGGCGGGCATTTCGGATGAAGGCCTGGTCAAGCAAGCCAAGTTCGGCATCGCGATGGAAGACTGGATCGCCGAACACGAGTTGGTGGGCACAGCGGTGCAATGCTGGACCTCGATGGAAGAAAATTACGGCGTCGTACCGTGCACGGTGATGAGTATGCTCTCGAACAAGCTGATGCCTTCGGCCTGCGAGACCGATATCACCGGCTTGATCGGCATGTATGCAATGGTGCTTGCCTCGGGCCGGCCCAGCGCCCTGCTCGATTGGAACAACAACTATGGCGACGATCCCGCCAAAGCCATCATTTTCCATTGCAGCAACCTGCCGCAGGACATCTTTGGTCACAAGGCCGTGATGGATTACCAAGAGATCATCGCCGGCACGGTGGGCAAAGAGAACACCTACGGCACCGTGGTGGGCAAGATCTCGCCCACGCCGCTGACCTATTGCCGCGTCTCGACCGATGACTATGCCGGGCGTATCCGCGCTTATCTTGGCCAGGCGCAGATCACCGACGACCCGGTCAACACGTTTGGCGGCTATGGCGTGGTGCAGATCCCCAACTTCCAAAAGCTGCTGGCGCACATTTGTGAAAAGGGTTACGAGCACCATGTGGCGGCCAACCCCACCCATGTGGCCGACGCCGTCAACGAAGCGTTGACCAAATACTTGGGTTGGGATGTATATTATCACAAGGGCTAGGGAGCGCGCAAGCTGATGAGCGCGAATCAACCTGCAAACACGCTCAAACCACACGAGCGCCAGGCGCTCGCATTGGCGCGCCAACGTTTGCAGGGCCTCGACCCGCAAGAGGCGGCCCGGCGCGCGGGGGCGCGTTACCTGGCGCGCGCCGACGGCGGCAGCCTGATCGAGCTAGACTGCCTGGGCCGCCGCTTACAGGTGAGTTATCCCGACGGTGAGGTGCTAGACGTGGTCCAGGCTGCCCCGGCGCGGCCTGGACACAGCCTGTTGGCGTTGCACTATCTGTTGTGCGCCGACGGTCAGCCATTGGCCGACCGCTGGGTGGCCTTTCGCGAATTGCCCGATGGGTTTCTCTATGCGCAGGCGTTCTGTGGTCGCACCGAGCCGCACCTTGCGGCAACCTTTGGCCACGACCCAGAGCGCCTAACTCGGGCCGCGCGGGCCATCGGTGGGCGGCCTATCGCCTTTGGCGATGCGGCCTTCGCGTTCCAGGCGTTGCCGCGTGTACGACTGGCAGTGGTGTTGCACTTGGGCGATGATGAGTTCCCACCCGCAATCTCTCTGCTGTTCGATGGGGCCGCGGGCCACTATCTGGCAACCGACGATCTAGCCGTGTTGGGCGGGATGCTGGCAGGTATGTTGCTCCGAGCAGCGGGTTGAGAAGTGGTTTTGTTCAGGCAGTAGCGTGGTCTATCGTGAGGGCTGTAAAGCGATGTTACAAGCAGACGGCAGATTCGATTTTGGGGATGAATTGATGGAGTTGGTGGACCGCTTCCTGGCCGAGTACCAGGCCGCACGCGGGCCGCTTCGCAACGACTTGGAGCGGGCGCTGGTCATCTCATATGTGCTGGGCATGATCCGGTGCGATCTAGAATGTGTGTGGGATTGCCTGGGCAAAGCGCCCATCTTTGGGCCATTGCACCCACGAGTGGTGTTCGAGACGTGCGTAGAAGAACCCAACGACCCGGAAATGGCCGCTCGCAAACGCGAGGTTATCGAGAGCATGTATCGCCGGGGATGGTTTGGCGCGCAGCAAAACGAATCTTGATTGGCCGCCCATCACTTGAGATTGAGACCCTGAGCGGTATAGGCCTTGTATAGCGCAACTAGATTATCGAGGTGCAAACGGCTCACCAACCCGTCGAGCGGGATGCGCGACTTGCCGCACGCTTCGATATCTATCTCGCGCAGCCGCGCTGGCGGGTCGCCGCGCCGCACAATCGTCTTGACGCGCTCGGCGATGATCTCTAGATACTGGATGCTGCTATCGAGCGTCTCTTCGATCTCGCCGCGCAGCAAGACATCGCCGTGCCCCTGTACGATAAAGCCGGCGTTGAGCGCCCGCAATTGCAACAATGAGCGCCCCAGGTCAATATCGCTTCCCCCCACAATATGCGGCACCGGCATTACCGTATCGCCGGCGATGAGCACTTTTTCGTCGGGCACATAGACGCTAATACAATCGGCGGTGTGGCCCGGCGTGTGCATGAGCTGCAAATGACGATGGCCAACGTGCAAGTGCATCTCGCCTTGAAAAGTCACATTGGGCAAACGTAACTCCACCTCGGCTAAGGCGGGCGTCTCGCGCTTGGCGCGTTCGAGAATCACGCCGCCCACTCGCTCCAGCATGGCGCGACAACCCTCTTGCGCCACCACCTCAGCGCCATCAAAGAAGCACGTCCCATAGGTATGGTCAGCGTGATAGTGAGTATTGATCACATACCGCACTGCATCGGCGCCTAGCTTGCGCGCGATAAAGGCAATCGCCTCGCGAGTTTCAGAGGGAAAAGGCAGCGTGTCCACCACAATCGCGCCCTGGTCGGTGAGCAGCACCGTACACGTCACCTGGGCATACTGTTCGCTGATCAGTATAAAGATATCCTCGACAACTCGATCCAGTCTCACAAATAACTCCTCACATCTAGGACAAGCCGATTCTGGCAAGGTCACCCCGCCCACACAGCGCCAAGAATAACACAATGCAACGACGATGTCAAGGAAAGTAGGAAAATCTGCGCTTTTCCTTGACAATTGCCATTTTGCCTGCTATAATCGAACTGGAAAGTGGATGCGCCGTGGCCTGTTTGGACCGCGGCGTCTGCTTGTGGGGTAATGCCAATGATCCTCGAAAAGATACGCCAGCTTTACCCACAACTTACCAAGAGCCAGCGTCGCCTGGCCGATTTCATCGCCGCCTCGTATCAGGAGGCGGCGTTCATGACGGCGTCGCGCCTAGCCCGCCGGGTTGGCGTCAACGAGGCCACCGAGATTCGCTTTGCCCAGCCCCTCCATTACGCCGGCTACCCCGATCTGATCCAGGATATTCAGGCCATTGTGCAAGAGGAACTCAAGCTGCGCTTTGAGACCGCCGAGCGTGAGCGCGAGCCTCTTTTTGATGTACTGAATAACGAGGTCGAGAACTTGCAGCGCGCCATCAGCCACATCTCTGCGCCTGTGGCGCGAGAGGCGGTCAAGCTGTTGCAGGAGGCCGAGCGGCTCTATGTGATAGGACAAGGGCCATCGTGGGGGTTGGCGCAATTGTTCGCCGCCTCGCTGCAGAACCTGGGTCTGGCGGCTGTTAGCTCCTTAACCGACCCTTCCTCGTTGGCTGCGACGCTGCAAGAGATGGGCGAGCAGTGCGTCGTCATTGTCATCGCCGCCACGCCCGAAACTCAGGATTTGGCCAATGCTCTACGCTATGTGAATGACAAGGGCGCACATACCCTGGCTCTCACCTGGTCGCCAATTTCCCCTTGCGCCCAGGCCGCCACCCTAGCCATCAGCTCGCCGGCCAACGACCTGTTCATTCTTCCTTCGTTCGCCGTCCTCGCTACCCTGCTCGACGCGCTGTTGCAACGCTTGGCCGCCGACCGGCTCGATTTGTTGCAAGCGCGTCTGCAAGAGATCAGCAAGGCGCGTGACATGATCCTCAATCGTCGCCGCCGTTGATGATTTTCGCCCTGCGATAGCGATGCATGTTTGATGAAACCAAGAGCGCCGAGGTCGGCCCGCAACGCCCGCCCTAGCGCTCCTGTTCAACTGGTTGCGTTATGTCCGATAAGGGTCGAACTCGCGAAACGCTTCCAACATCACCTCTTTTTTCCATAGCGGCACGCCGATAGCCTCGCCATCGCCATAGTCCGAGAGCACAAAGCCCCCACGCGGCGTGCCCCAACGCTCCAACAACAATTTGGCTTCGGCGCGGATTTCGTCGCGCCCCTGGAACGGCAACGTGGCCTGGATGTCGCACAGCGACTCGAAACAAATGCGCCCCGCAAAGCGCGCTCCCACCTCTTCGATGCCCAATGCTCGCGGTTGCTGCAAGTTGATGGCGTCGAGGCCGATCTCGATCAGCGGCTCGATGATCGCATTGACCTTGCCGCAGGAATGCATCCACACATCCCACCCCTGGGTGTGAGCGGCGTCGAAGATCTGAGCGTAGCGCGGCTGGAAAAAGTCGCACCACATTTGGGGGCTAACAAAAGTGGCCAACTCGGTGCCCCAATCATCCGTAAAGGAAAAGCCGTGGATGCGCCCTGGAAAGCGTTGGCCAATGTT